>DASPJN010000031.1:0-69449 GCA_035628595.1 Chryseosolibacter sp. | reverse complement strand
CGAATGTTTAACATTGCAGCTCATTTCAATCTCGCCGGCTTAACCGGCAATATTGGAAGGGCCCATAGCTCAGCTGGTTAGAGCACCTGACTCATAATCAGGGGGTCGCAGGATCGTGCCCTGCTGGGCCCACCACTAATTTTCACTTCCATCGTTGTCGGTCAACAGCATAATCTTTGATTTAGGGGGCGTTATTCTTGATCTCGATGTTTCCGCAACGGTTCATGCCCTCAGAAAATTATCTGGGATTTCGCAGGAAAAAGCAATGGAGATTTTTGGTTCGAGTCCTGAATTCGCATTTGAAAAAGGAACACTCCACGAGAACGAGTTTCGAAATTTTATTCGCGATGCCTATCATATCAATGCAACCGATCAGTCGATTGATGATTGCTGGAATGCCATGTTGCTGGGTCTACCACAGAAAAAAGTCGATTTATTAAAGGCGTTGAAAGAACGATACAAAGTTTTCCTGTTAAGCAATACCAATTCAATTCACCTTCGCCATATCAATGAGGTAATTGTCAGGAACCTTACCGGCGATGTTGAAATTGATGTGTTTTTTGATCGCGCATACTATTCTCACAAAATGGGTATGCGCAAACCCGAACGTGAAATTTTCATGCAGGTGATGACAGAAAACCAATTGCAGCCATCAACAACACTTTTTCTCGACGACAATATTGAGAACATTGAAGCCGCGAACGCGCTGGGAATAAAAACGGTTTATGTAAAGTCAACTGATAGGATATTCGATGTATTCAGATAAGAAAGAATTTAGGAGGATACTGCTTCAGGTAGCCTTATTCGTGATCACATTCATTACAACCACGCTCGCAGGCGCGCAATGGGCGTATGGTAAATCTGTGTTTGCGGAAAGTTTTACATGGTCAGATTTTATCAGCGGGCTTTCGTTTTCAGTACCGTTGCTTTTGATCCTCACTGTCCATGAGTTCGGACATTATTTCATGGCAATATATCATCGTGTGAAAACATCGCTGCCATATTATATCCCGATTCCACCAATACCGTTTTTACCTTTTTCATTTGGCACTTTTGGCGCTGTAATACGTTTGAGAAGCAAACCGTTTACCAACATCCAGACCTATGATATCGGGCTTGCGGGGCCGCTTGCAGGTTTTGTTGTTGCGCTCGCATTGCTGGTCTATGGTTTCAGCACATTGCCACCCGCTGAATACGTATTTCAATTTCATCCTGAGTATGAGCAATACGGTGCGCATTACGGTGATCATGTTTACTCCGAAGAATTTGTAAAACAACAGATCGCGGGACTAGACTCATTAAGCGGTGGAATTGTCGATATACAGATCGGCAAGAATCTCATGTTTATAATAGCGGAGCAGTTTGTCGATGATCCCACACGCATCCCGAATTCGCATGAGCTGATGCATTACCCGCTATTACTGGCAGTATATTTTGCTTTGTTTGTGACCGCGCTGAATCTTTTACCGATCGGCCAACTTGACGGAGGTCACGTTATTTACGGATTGTTCGGTTACAAGAAGCACCGTATCATCGCATCGTTCTTTTTTGTCGGCATCATGTTTTACGCCGGCGTGAATAATCCTTACATCCAACTGAGTCTCGCGCCTGGCGAGTTGCTCTTCAATACATCCCTATACATTCTATTCTTATTTTTTGCGTTTACAGGGCTTGGCCTTTCAAAACGTGATACGCTGATGTACGTGCTCATGATCGTTGCGCTTCAGTTCCTGATGATGGTTGTACTGCCTGATGTGAAAGGATTCAACGAATGGTTGATCCTGGGATTTCTACTTGGCAGATTAGTTGGGATTCAACATCCGCCATCAGAAATTGAGCAGCCGCTGGATCAAAAAAGAATTATTCTCGGGTGGCTAACACTACTGATCTTTATCTTGTGTTTCACGCCCGTACCCATAACGATCGATTTTATCTTACCGGGTAATTAGGATTTTCTTGGTTGCAACTTTGTTCCTTTTCCGAAGACGCATAAGATAAAGTCCTGCGGCATGGTTCACCGTGATTTGCCGACCGTCGTTTTGTTGTTCGGACTCAAATGCAACTTCAATTCCGTTCATATTAATAATCCGGATTTCATCGACGTGTCCCTTAATAAAGAATGAACCACGACTCGGGTTTGGATAAACTGAAATTCCAAGTTCTTCCTCCACGCCCGGGATGACCAATTCAATATCACCTGATCCGAAAACAGGACGGATCATTAAACTCCCGTGCACATTTTCGTTCTGAAACCATGTTACCCGATCGCTAGAGTGATATATCCTGTCGCCTGTATCATTATCGATGTCGAGTCCAACGATGGCTTTACCTGCGAGCGGTTGTTGCCATCCAATATAAAAATATGGTTCAGTAATCAGCAGGGCAGGAGCAAACCGGATTTCCTGGAATTCATTGATTCCCTTTTGGGAAATTCCTTTTAATATGTTCTGACGTATTCCGCCGGGCCGACCGTTGGCATCATCGTAAATAGAAAAATTAACTGTCTGGTTACTAGTTACGCCATATCCTGGAAAGTAAATATCAAATCCAATCAATGTATCTGGTTCGGGATAAAGCTTCTCGAACTGATAGGCGACCAGTGTACCAGCTGTAATGAGGCCGGCAGCGTATTCGGCAACTCCGTCATCGTACGCATAGTAATCTGAAAGAACAAATGACCTTGTAATTGTATCGTTAATCGTAAAATTAATTGGTTGAAAATCGAATCGACCGTCGTCGGTAGAGTCCGCGCTGATAACAGTGATTTGCAAATCGACTTTTACGGCAGTCGCGAGTGAGTCGAATTGATCATTATTTAGCGGATCCGGTAGTCCGGTGTCGTAATCCGTAGTCACACGTTCCAGCGCACCCATAACACCATTTCGTTCGCCACCAGGATTCCTTTTTACACCCGTGCTATCCATCAGCAGCGCTTCATAAACGCGAACGCTGCTGTCGGCATATATGTTTGTAAATTTTCCCGCGACAGCGAAGAACACCGATTGTTTTTCCTGATTCTTTAAGTTTTGTACTTCGAATCGTACAGTATCAATCACATTTTCGCCCTCTTTAAAATGATGATAGGGAACAGCCGTATAAACGCCCAGCAACGACGTTGGCATCGATGCAGGTGCACGATCCGGAAATGACATATCGGTATCATGACGGTTGTCATTAAGGTAGATATAGTCGAGATTCCAGGTATCGTAAGGACCGGATTCTCTGCCATAACTTCTGAAGCGAAACTGAAAACTGTCATGGAAATAAATGATGCTATCGACTTGAATCAGCGTATCATAAAATACGCTACGATCAAAAGAAGTTTCGGGAAAGATGGTTGAGATGGTATGCCATACGTCCTGATCATCTTTGAAGCTTAGCTCCAGGAAATCTGTTGGATCTGGCGCTTCTCCACCCCCTTGCCATTGGTAGAAGAAGCTAAGGTAAACTGAATCACGTTCAATTTCCTCACCATCCAAATCTATCGGCTTTGATACCAGCGTGTCTGTGTAGCCAGTCGCCACGATGTCCTCAATATTATAGGGTAATCCGAGATAATTGAGGCCGTCGAAAGTCGCAACCTTATGGGTAGGCGCATTAATCCCCACTGTATTATTTACCCATACCGAGCGGCTCATTGCCCATCTATTAGAGTCAGGATAAACACCATTTGAAATTGAAAAGTCATCCCAGAAAGGAAGGGAAAGAACGTCGGCCTGGGTACGTGCAGCGGCGGCCTGCGTACCTTTTAAGTTACTTCGCTGGGCTGGCTCAAGTTGGAATTGTGCAGACGTGGTTGTTCCTGACGCAACAATCAAGATTACAGTCAGTAGTTGAAAAACAGAAAAAATGGAACAGACTTTCAATGGTTATCGTTTATAACTGCTGGTCTTCCTCCGGCGGCTCATTCTCCTCCGGTGCTAGGTCAAGAGCGCCCGGCTTACCGATCCATAGATCAACGACATCACCCACCTTGATCTTTTCTGATGGAACAGGATTTTGTTTCAAAATTACGCCGCCATTCGCTGTGTCGCCAATAAGCTGCACTTTTCCGATGCTGAGATTCGAGCCAAGCAATGGAATTTTAGCGTCTTCATAAGACATTCCGAGCAGATTCGGGGCTGGTAGCGTATCACTTCCGCCATCCATTACAACCAGGTCAACGATAGTTCCCTTCGGAATGCGGACTCCGGGAGCAATTTCATTTCCATTAACACGCATCTTTGTAACCACATTTAGAAACGGTCCACGTACCAGGTGAATTTTACCTCTCACCAGCTCGCTGCCTTTCAGTACCGCATCGGCATTCGTGACGGAACCATCGATCAGATCCGGCATCGGCACGGTGGGGGGATTGATCCGGTTTACCGACAAATAAATCTTGCGATTCTCCTTTACTTTTGCGCCAGCCTGCGGAACCTGTTTTAACACGGCAAGCGGCGGATAATCTGCGCTGTAGGAAGAATCATTTATTTCATAACGCAGGTCGTGTTCCTCAAGAAATGCCGCAACTCTTTCAACAGGCATCCCTTCAACATTAGGAACGGTTATGCTCTCTGCGTGATTTGTCGTTTTCGGCAAATAGATATAAAAATACGACAGGCAAAGCGCTGCAATAATAAATGCCGCTACGAACCCGTGCATTAGAACGCCACCCAATGTGCTGTTATTATATTTTTTGCTGAATTGGATTTTCATCAATGTAGTTTAGTAAAAATAACCATCAGAATTTCAATGCCGAATTAAAATCCCTTTCAATGCGTTTACCGCGGTCATAGCGCTCATTTGCCAGGTCGAGTAACCGAGTGATGAGGTCGGTGAAATTGATTCCGCGTTCTTTCCACATCATTGGATACATACTTGAATTTGTAAAGCCCGGGATGGTATTGATTTCGTTAATATAGATTTTTCCGTCCCTGGTGAGAAAGAGATCTACGCGAGAGAAATCCTCACAATAAAGTGCCTTGTATGCGTCAACTGAGACTTTGCGGATCCGCTCGGCTTCTTCCGAAGTTAATTTCGCGGGCACGTCAATTTTCACCGCATCCGGATCGACATATTTTGCATCAAACGTGTAAAATTCATACTGGCTACTGATCGTGATCTCGCCGGGAAGAGATGCTTCAGGAGGATAATTGCCAAGGATCGCGCACTCAATCTCCCGACCGGTGATAAACTCCTCCGCGATAAGATAATCGTCAAATTGGAAAGCGTCGTCGATGGCCTTTCTAAAACTCTCCGGGTCCTTGACTTTCGACACACCAACAGATGAACCAAGGCTAGCCGATTTGATCATAAAAGGAAATCCGATTTTACTTTTGATTTCTTCCAGGTTTATAGCCTCTTTCTCACTGTAATGATATGTAAGGAAGTTTGTGACTGGTAAACCGGCTTCTCGCAACAGGCGTTTCGCCACAATTTTGTTCATCGACATGGAAGACCCAAGAACACCGGTACCCACCATCGGAATATCCATTGCCTTAATTAAACCCTGGATACTACCGTCTTCTCCATCCGTTCCATGTAACACAGGTAAGATAATATCGGCCTTAATCCGGTCACCGCTCGAAAGTAGCATAAAACCGGGTCGCTGGGCATCTAATATCAGTCCGAGGGCTTTGCCCTGTTCAACGTCTTTGGTTACCCCGGACGTGAGATACCATTGACCGCTTTTGGAAATACCAATCGTTAACGGTTCAAAAAGGTCTTTGTCAATGAATTCAAAAATGTTTTTGGCTGAATTTACAGATACACCATGCTCGACAGAACGACCTCCGTATAAAATGGCAACTTTTTTCTTTTTCGACATTCTTGGAAATTTGAGCCTAAAGATAATTTAAATACCGTTTCCAGCATCTATTGAAGATATTATGCTTTAACGTATACGGTTGACCGCTTTTCCAAGAGAGGTGATGAGGCTAAATTCTAAAAATGCCCGCCTTTATTTTCAAGGAACTTCCAGTTCATCGGGCCTTCTACCAAAATATTTGCTGCCACAACGCCAATGCCAGCTTCACCCTGCAATTCCTCATCATTTCCTTTTCTAGTTCGAACGTGTGTTATCGACGAAAGCCTCCCACCGTAATAAGCAGGAATTCCACTCTTGTATAATTCAACATCGTTCACGACACCTCCGTTGAATACGGAAAAGAAACCAAAAAGATGACTTGGGTTATAGACGATAGCGTTATCGAGTACGATGAGATTTTGATCAATCGCTCCTCCGCGAACATAAAACCTGTATTCCCCTCGGCAGCAGTCTGGATGCCGGGCATTAACTGAAGAATCCGGATTGGATCAGCTTCACCTAATAAGTATGGAAGTTTTTCCAGGTCGTCTTTTCCGAGCGTAATCCGACCAGTTTGCGTGTCTCGAATATTCTCATCTGCGTGGCGTCCACTGATCACGATTTCATCCATTTCGGATGTCACGGGCATTAATGGAATATTTAGTTTGATATCGCTTTCAAGTGTGATTTGACGTTTAATTTTTTCGTAGCCGATCAATGAAAACACCAGCACATACTTTCCACGCGGTAACGGCAGACGATACATTCCTTCAAGATTTGCACTTACACCGCCTGCCGCCCCTTCAGGATAAACGACTGCCGCAGGCAGTGGTGCTCTCGACAAGCTGTCGTAAATGATGCCGCTGATAGAGAAGTCAGGCTGCGCCTTGCTCACTGCTGAGATAAGGAAAAACAACATTGTAAAAATGAAGCGTACGGGGTGCACGGTTAGGCGGTAGTTGAACGTTAACGGTTTACAGCAATTTTAGTCACGTAAATATCAGAGGCGACTTTGACCCTTACGAAATAGATGCCTTGTGGTGTGGCCGCGTCAAGCGGCAAGGGGTAGACTTGATTCAGCACCTCATGCCATTCAGCGTATCCAATTACTTTTCCGTTGACGTCTACGACCTGGCACAAAACATCAGATCGGTCGGCCAGTTTAAATCCAATCTTTAGCGAAGTTGCAGCCGGGTTCAATCGGTCATAACCGAAAATGTTATATGGCATCTGAAACGGTAGCTCTGTCGGTGTCGCACGATTGAATATCTCAATATTGTCGAGATACAGATTGTTGCCATTCATGTTTGTAACGACAAATGCAAGGCGCACCGCCGCTTCCCCTGCGTAGTCGCTGAGGTCTACAGCGACTCTTCGTGTCCAATCTTCGGAAGTAGGAATCCAGGCTTCATCCAATGATTCAGGTGTTTGCCAATCATACGGAACTGATTCATAGCTGTTGCCACAATTACGTGAGACGAATATTTTCAACTCCTCCACTTTGTAATCACGTGATTTATGGGAGAAATCAAAAAGGAGTGTTGCATTTTCCTCAGCGTGTGAAAAGTCAAGAAGGGGAGACACAAACCAATTTTCTTCACCGATGTTTACGTTTTCGAAGGACTTCATGGCTACTGCATGGCCGCCATCAACTTCTGTAATTTCCCAGGTGGCGTTTCCCTCAGAGTTTAAGGAGAGCCATTTTTCATGCACGAGATCCTCAAACGTTAAACGAAGTGGGATAATATCCCTGTCGCTATCGACCCTGATCCTGGCGGAAAGCGCGTTGTTCGAAGGATCATCGTACGTGACATTGTCCAGCACATTTACCTGCACATCTACGTCATTCTCGCCTGCATTTAATTTTACATCCTTAACTGACAGCGTGGTTAATCCGGTAAGATTCAGATTTGTAAATGTTTCGCTGCAGCAAGGCAAGCCATTTACAGATACAACTATTTCCAAATCGTTTACCGGCTTAACTGAAAAGTTGTTGATCTCTACCTGCATCTCGGCGTTGTCTTCGCACGTAAAGCGCGATGGATTTAATATGCGCGAAACGGCAATGTCTGAAAAGTCTGCTTCCGTGACAGTTACATTATCCAAATAAAGATTATTGCCGTAATCATTAATTCCAACGAACGCTAGCTGGATTGATTCTTCCCCGGCAAACTCGCTAAGGTCGATAGTTTCACGCGTCCAGTCTCCTGTCGAAGGCATGTAATACGACGTGCGCTGACTAGCCGTTGCCAGGTCGGGCCCCCCCTTGCTGTAGATGACGGAACCTTCAGCTATCGATTCACAATTGCGGACCACAATGATGTTAAGCCGGTCGTGACTGAATCCAAAACGCGCATGCGAACGATCAAAGTAAAGAACGGGGTCGCTGAGCGTAGACAGATTAAAAGCAGGGGTATAAATGATGTCATGTTCGCCAATGCCATTCTCGTAATTGAAAAAGTCGAGACCGAGAGCAGTGTTGGTCTTGCGGTAATGAGGGGCAGTGTGAATTTTCCATGTAACTTCCTCATCGGAGTTTACAATTCGCCATCCAGGCGGGATATCGTCGAAGTCTTCAGAGAATGGCGCAGAAATCTGGAATGGTACGTACGCATTCATCATCAGCGTATTCATATTTCCTACATCATCGCCGTCCGTTGTTCCGTTAGTTTCCAGCAGTTCAAAAACAAGCGTATTATCGCCAACATCAAGGGTCATCGCGGAGAAGCTAACAGACATCTGCTGAAGCGGCGCCAAATTCATTGGGATCTCTTTTGTTTCAACCACCATGTTTTGAAAGGTCAGCCGGACTAATGCAGAGGTAACGGCGTTATTTCCGTAATTTCTGATGTCAATCGTCGGCGTTATTTCAACTGAACACTCGCTCTCTGAAGGGCTGGTCACATCGCGTATACCCAGGTCGTTGGCAACAGGGTCAGCCTCATTTAACGCAGCAGAAGTTAGCAATGATTTCCTGCGCGGACTATTCTCAATGACAACCCGCATTCGATCGACTTGCCCTACGGTGAAGAGATTCATACACTCATCGTTGGTGTAATCCAGGAAGTTTTGAAACATGTCAACGGTTTGACATGTGGTTTTGGGATGACCTGGGCAACCGGAGGTCGCCCCACCCTGGTTTGGTGTGTCGTCAACGTAATCGGAACCAGAGCATTGACCTTCGTCGCCCCATATATGTTTCAAACCAAAAAAATGACCTGCCTCGTGCGTTGTTGTGCGTCCCCGATCGTATCCGGCATCCAGATCAAAGTTTCCGTCATTGATTGAACCGAATGATTTGTAATGAATAATTACCCCATCCGTTAAACGGTTGTTTGGCGAATTTTCGAGGCCTGGTAAGTCCGAAACGGGAAACTGAGCCAACCCGATATAGTCTGTAAAATTGCAAACCCAAATGTTCATGTAATCCTCGGCGGGCCAATAGCTGACTGCCTTCAGATCGACATTATCATGCGAGCTCCAACCTGCACGTTGGCCATTGACCCGCACGATACCATTCGTGGCAATTCCTTCAGGATCTCTTTTCGCAAGGATAAATTCGATATCAAGACTTCCGGCGACTGGTAGAAATTCTTCAGGCGTTCCGGAAGCGTCGGCATTCATTCGCCGAAAATCTTCATTGAGTACCTTTATCTGTGATAAGATCTGCTCGTTAGAAATATTAGCACCAGAGCCTATAGCTTCCCCGTTGTGGATAATGTGAACTACTACCGGGATTTTGTAAGGTTCGTCTTTTTCCCGGGCTTCGTTGCTTTGCTTCTGAGTCGCAATCTTACTCTCCAGCCATTGGTTAAACTGTTCGTCGCTGTCGATCAGGTTTTTCTGTTGTTGCTGTTTGTGCTTGATAGCGGTTCCACATCGCTCCTGCGCATAGGTTATAACGGTGCTGAAGGTGAACATCACCATCACCAGACATCGGCGGAAGGATTGAATAGATGACACCGGCAAAAATCGAATACTTGAAACAATAAATATAAAAAGGAAATATTGTTCCTGACAGGGAATCGGGATGAATGGCTACGAAAGTGGCGTAAGATTGATTACTTCAATCCCTTTTACTTCAGGAACATCGCGTTTGATTGCTGCTTCAACACCGGCCTTGAAAGTCATCGTCGACATGCTGCATTGACTGCATGCGCCAACAAACTCCAATCTGACGATGTTTTCGGGACTCACGTCTTTCACGACCACATTTCCGCCATCCGCTTTCAGATATGGTCTGATCGACTCAAGGGAAGCTTCGATCTTTTGCGTTAATTCTGCAGATGTAACCGTTGTGTTCATTAAACCTTTATTTCAACTTTTTCTGTTTTAGTCATGCTTGCATTTCTGATCGCTACATGACGAGCAAGCGTCTCTGCAAGGTTCTGGAATGCATCAGCTGACGGCCCTTCCTTCAAAACTGCAGGCAGGCCGCTATCACCGCTCTCTCTGATACTTTGAACCAGCGGGATTTGTCCCAGCAATGGAACATTGTGTTTCTCCGATAAGTTCTTTCCGCCATCCTTTCCAAAGATATAATATTTGTTCTCAGGAAGCTCTTCAGGTGTGAAATATGCCATATTCTCAACAACGCCAAGAACAGGCACGTTGATCTGCGGCTGCTTGAACATAAGCAAACCTTTGTTGGCATCAGCAAGTGCCACTTTTTGAGGTGTGGTCACAATAACAGCACCACTTACCGGAACAGTCTGTACGAGTGTCAAGTGTATATCGCTTGTACCAGGCGGCAGATCGATTAACAGGTAGTCAAGCGTACCCCAGTCTGTGTCGGTGAAAAATTGCTTCAAAGCGGAGCTCGCCATGGGGCCTCGCCACACAACGGCGCTGTCAGGAGGTGCCAGAAAACCGATCGAGATGAGCTTTACACCGTATTGTTCAATCGGAATGATGATGTTTTTTCCATTGACCTGCTTGACCATCGGTTGCTCATGTTCGCAGTTAAACATGGTTGGAACCGACGGCCCATAAATATCAGCATCAATTAAACCCACTTTTGCACCTGCTTTTGCAAGTGCGACGGCCAGGTTCGCAGTAACGGTCGATTTTCCAACGCCACCTTTGCCTGATGCGATTGCGATAATGTTTTTTACGCCAGGCAACAGCTGCGCATTATCACGCAAACTCGTCACAGACGAGGTCATAGAAATTTCGATCCTTGTTTCAGCGCCAACAACATGTCGCACAGCCTCCTCGCAATCGTGCCGGATCTTCTCTTTTAGTGGACATGCGGGAGTCGTCAAGACAACCGTAAAGCTTACCTTTCCAGACGAAACCTTGACATCCCTAATCATGTTCAGGGATACCAGATC
The DNA here is from genome assembly GCA_035628595.1 of Chryseosolibacter sp. Classification (GTDB taxonomy): domain Bacteria; phylum Bacteroidota; class Bacteroidia; order Cytophagales; family Cyclobacteriaceae; genus Chryseosolibacter. Next base: position 58,328 of record DASPJN010000031.1, on the reverse strand, counting down.
ACGCTTCAGATCGGGGTCATCTACGGTAGAAAGGGCTTTGAGAATATCAGTTTCGGAGTAAGTCATAATTTATGCAACAACAATTCAGTAAAAATCCTTCTGAATTCGCCCGCAAATTTAATCCGAATGCCCGGAATTTGACTTCACGAACTCTTTTTTATCTGAAGGTTTGATACAGTATCTTTGAACCCCATTTCCACTGCCGGATAAGTGTGATAACCAAAGAAACGATCGATGAAGTAAAGAACCGCATAGACATTGTCGATGTAATTGGTGATTTCATCACACTAAAGCGATCCGGACAAAATTACAAAGCGCTTAGCCCATTCGGTAACGAGAAAACGCCTTCATTTTTCGTTGTTCCTACCAAGGGAATTTTTAAGGATTTCAGCAGCGGTAAGGGTGGTGATGCCATCAGCTTTGTCATGGAGCATGAAGGCATGAGCTATTCAGAAGCGATCCGTTATCTCGCCAAAAAATATGGCGTAGAAATAAAGGAGACCATCGCCGCTACACCGCACGAACAGATCGAGCAAAGTGAGCGCGATAGTCTTTATATCGTGATGAATTTCGCGAAAGATTATTATCGCGATCTGCTTCAAAATAACGACGAAGGAAAAAGTATCGGTTTCAGTTATTTCCTTGAACGCGGTTTCAATGACCGCACGATTGAAAAATTCGATTTAGGATATTGCCTCAATGAGTGGGATGGCTTTACAAAGCATGCACTTGCCAATGGTTTTAGTGAAATGATTCTCGAAAAAGCCGGTTTGCTGATCCGCAAAGACGAGAACAGGCGTTACGATCGCTTTCGCGGAAGGGTCATTTTTCCGGTTCACAACCTTGCCGGAAAGATCATTGCATTTGGTGCACGTATCCTCACTAAAGAGAAAGATCAGCCAAAATACATTAACTCGCCGGAGACCGAGATCTACCATAAAAGCAATGTACTCTATGGAATCTTTCAGGCGAAGAACGCAATCCGCAAGGAAGAATTTTGTTACCTGGTAGAAGGTTACACCGATGTAATTTCATTGCATCAGGCTGACATTGAAAATGTCGTGGCGTCTTCTGGTACTGCGCTAACGGAAGAGCAGATTAAGCTGATGCGTCGGTTCACCGAAAACGTGACGGTGCTTTACGATGGCGACACAGCCGGCATCAAGGCCGCATTGCGCGGAATTGATCTCGTATTAAAAGGTGGACTCAACGTTCGCATAGTACTGCTTCCCGACGGCGAAGATCCTGACAGCTTCTCCAGGAAAATGGGAAGCACCGAATTGAAAAAATACCTGCTTGATCACAGGCAGGACTTTATTTCTTTCAAGATCGGACTTTACTCCAAAGAGGCAGGCAATGATCCGATAAAGAAGGCAGAAGCGATCCGCGAGATTGTTACAAGTATCTCCGTTATTCCCGATCAGATCAAAAGGTCGGTTTATATCCAGGAGACAAGTCACCTGCTTGGTATGCCAGAAGCGGTTCTCTTCACAGAATTGAACAAGATTCTGATTGGGGAACGGAATAAGAAAACGCAGGACAGGATCCAGGAGAATCCCGCTTTTCAGCCTGATGAACCTGTTCAGGATGTTAACGAGGTGCCCAAGACGGACCTGGCAAGTCTTATTCACCGACAGGAGCGCGAAGCAATCCGATTGTTACTCAACTATGCGGAAACAAACTATGAAGAGCAGCGTTTAATCGATTTTATGCTTACCGAATTGGAAGAGGTTGAGTTCACAGACCCGGTTTACAATGAGATATTCATTATGGTAAAGCATGGTGCGCAGCGGAATGAAGTAGTCGATACGTTGTACTTTATGGAACACGGCTCCGATGCGGTTAAGCGAATGGTCGCCGATCTTACAACCCCCCGATACGAAACCAGTAGTCATTGGAGCGATAAATATCATATTTTCTTTCCGCAAGAGCGCGAGATCGTTCACGACCTGGCTTACTCCAACGTGCTACGATTGAAGTTTCGCCTTATCCAGAAACTGATGGAAGAAAATCTAGCTGAGATGAAAAAATCTTCCAATGAAAGCGATCTTGAAAAATATTTTACGATTCATGAACAACTGAAAGGCGCCGAAAAGGAAATTGCCCTGATTCTTGGAATTGTAATTTCGAAGTAAGCTGAACAACCAATGGAAACTTTTTGTTATTGTTGAACCGCAATCAAACCCTGCATGAGCGATATAAAACTGAATACGATCGAAGAAGCGATCGAGGAAATTAAGAACGGTAAAGTCATAATCGTAGTCGATGATGAAGATCGCGAGAATGAAGGTGATTTTGTTTGCGCTGCCGAGTGCGTTACACCCGAAATTGTAAATTTTATGGCCACACATGGGCGGGGCCTCATTTGCGCGCCACTTGTTGAAGACCGCTGTGAGGAGCTTGGCCTCGAGCTCATGGTCGGAAGTAATACAGCGGCTTTTGAAACACCGTTTACCGTATCGGTAGATCTCATTGGTCATGGTTGCACCACAGGGATTTCTGCGCATGATCGATTTAAAACCATTCGCGCGCTTGTTGATCCGGAGACAAGGCCCGACGAACTGGGAAAACCCGGACACATATTCCCATTAAGGGCAAAGCGCGGTGGCGTACTAAGACGAGCGGGCCACACGGAAGCATCCATTGATTTTGCTCGCCTGGCCGGCTTCAAACCTGCCGGTGTTCTTGTGGAAATCATGAATGAAGACGGAACGATGGCCAGACTTCCGGATCTTGTGAAAGTTGCAGCTCGTTTTTCGCTGAAGCTTGTGTCAATCAAAGACCTCATTGAGTATCGCGTTAAAAAGGAGTCGTTGATCAACCGTCAGGTTGAAGTTGATATGCCTACCGAACATGGTAATTTCAAACTTGTGGCGTATGAGCAAACGAACACCCAGGATTTACACCTCGCGCTTGTAAAAGGCAGTTGGACAAAAGACGAACCTGTGCTGGTACGCGTGCATTCGTCCTGTGTTACAGGTGATATTTTCGGTTCCTGCCGGTGCGACTGTGGATCACAACTTCATCATGCGATGGAAATGGTAGAACGCGAAGGAAAGGGAGTCGTTCTGTATATGAAACAGGAAGGTCGTGGAATCGGGTTGCTCAATAAGCTGCGTGCATACAAGTTGCAGGAAGAAGGATGGGATACTGTAGAAGCAAATGTCCAGCTCGGCTTTGATATGGATGAACGTGATTATGGCGTTGGTGCACAGATCTTGCGAGACCTGGGTATTACGAAAATTCGTCTGATGAGCAATAATCCGAAGAAGCGCGTTGGCCTTATGGGTTATGGTCTGGAAATTGTAGATAATGTGCCTATCGAAATTCAGTCAAATCCTCATAACGAAAAGTATCTTTTGACTAAACGCGATAAACTTGGCCACACGATCTTAAGAAATAAATAATTGATGCGTCGCAGAGCGTTCACTACTGTTATTATTTTGTTTACAGTTCTGGCGTACCACCCCGGGTTGGCGCAAGAGTGGCCATTCGAGCTTTGGCACGAAGGGAAAATTGTTCTTGAAGAGCGGGATACTCTGGTAGGATTGGTGAAATACGATCAGCAGCAGGATCTCGTTCAATTCTCCGATCATCAATTGGCGAATGAAATCTACTCAGCGCGTAAGGTATTATTTTTTGAGATCTTTGATGCCTCGGCTAATCGCTATCGGAAGTTTTTTACACTACCATACAGTGGCGCCGGCCAGTATAAAGCACCCGTTTTTTTTGAGTTGTTAACGGAGGGTAAGCTCACGCTTTTATCCAGAGAGTATATCGAGTTGAGAACAATATCTTCTCCCTATTCTATTCACGGGTACACGAGAGAAGTTCTCGCATACCGCTTTTTCTTTCTTAATGAGGATGGTGAAATTGTAGAGTTTGTCGGAAAAAAGAACGATCTCCTGGAACTAATGGGAGACAAGTCGAAGGATGTTAATAAGTTTATACGGGTGAATCGCCTTCGTGTAGAAGAAAAGTACGATATGTTGAGGATCATCGATTACTACAATTCGCTATTTCGCGTTTAATATAAATTCTAATGAGCCGACCGCTGATACTTGTTACAAATGACGATGGAATTACATCCAAAGGAATTCTGACACTGGTGAATGTCATGAAAGAACTGGGTGAAGTAATAGTTGTTGCGCCCGATAGCCCGCAATCCGGGATGGGGCACGCAATCACGGTGGGTGAAACATTGCGGCTTGAAGAAAATTTCATCTTTGAAGGTGTGAAGGCGTTTGAATGTTCAGGTACACCTGCTGATTGTGTAAAGATGGCGCGTCATTTCGTACTGCGGGATCAGCGTCAGCCCGATGTCGTGGTAAGTGGTGTCAATCACGGAAGCAATACTTCCATCAGTGTACTTTATTCGGGAACAATGTCGGCTGCGATTGAAGGCGCCATTGAGGGCACCCCTGCGATCGGTTTTTCACTCTGCGATTTTTCCTACACTGCAGACTTTTCCCATACCGAGCCATTCATAAAGAAAATTACCCGGCAGGTTTTGGAGAAAGGACTTCCAAAGGGCGTTGCGCTCAATGTGAATTTTCCTCCAATTCAGAACGCGCCGCTTAAAGGCGTGAGAATCTGCAGGCAGGCTAATGCCAAGTGGATAGAAGAGTTTGATATGCGTATGGACCCGCACGGAAGACGATACTTCTGGATGCTCGGTAACTTCGTAAATTTTGATAAAGGTGAAGACAACGACGAATGGGCTATCGCGAATAATTATGTTTCGGTGGTTCCGTGTCAGTTTGATCTGACGGCGCATACAGCCATTCCGGTTCTCAATGAAGATTGGGACATCCTCCCGCCGAAATAGTTTGCAGATAAATGTTTGGGACATTCGTTTCGAAGCTCGAAGATAGATTGCGGCAACCATTGCCGGGGGTGCTGGCCCATGATACTATGCGGGCAACACCCGTTGGAGAACTGATACCCAACTTCCGTCACAAAACTGCTCCAAAGCCCGGTGCCGTTTTAATCATGCTTTATGAAAAAGACAACAAGATTCATTTTCCGCTGATCAAGCGCCAGGAATATCTGGGTGCGCATAGCGGTCAGGTTAGCCTGCCAGGAGGAAAGGCAGAAACAGGAGAGGATTCCATTGCGGCAGCACTCAGAGAAGGGGAGGAGGAGATAGGCGTAACAAAGGAACATTTGACTGTAATAGGCAGGCTCAGTGATTTTTTTGTGATCCCCAGTAATTTTCTTGTTACCCCGATTGTTGCATCATGCAACGGTGTTCCAGTCTTTAATCCTGACCCGCGCGAAGTTGATCGTATCCTTTCAGGTGATCTTCTGGCGCTCACGCAACAGGATGCAATCAGAAACAAGGAGATATTGGCAGCGGGGCAATTTCGTATGATGGCACCGCACTTCGAGATTGAAGGCGAAATTGTCTGGGGCGCAACTGCTATGATACTCAATGAGCTTTGCCATATCGTTCGCGAACTGAGGTAACGCCAACCTTTAAATCGTCTACCGTTTTCTATATTTCTCTTGATTAAAAGTCAAAAAAAAACCACGCATATAGCGTGGCTTCTTTAAGAATTATCTAAGACTAGCGCTTTTTCTTGGATGCCTTTTTTGCTACTTTTTTCGTCGCAGATTTTTTACCCTTCTTCGTGATTGCTTTGGCAACAGCCTTCACGATTTTTTTAACAACCTTCTTAACAACGCCAGCTTTCTTTACCGCTTTTTTCACAGTTTTCTTAGCTAACGTCTTTGATCCTGATTTCGCACCGTTCTTTGCAGGCTTGTTTTTTGAAGCAATCCGCGACGTCACCTTCTTGATCATCTTCTTATTGTCCTTCTTATCTTCCTTCATTGATTTCACAACTTTCTGGCCATCCGCTTTTTTGACAACAGCGCGGGATACTGGCTGCTTGAAAGTTGATGCGGTAATTTGTTTCGCCATTAGGTTAAGTGCGGAGCCTGCTTTAAACCATTCAATCTGACCTTTATTGTAAGTATGGTTTACTTTGATCGTATCCGTTGATCCATCCTCATGCTTTAGTACCAACGTGAGCTGGCGGTCAGGGGCAAACTGCGTCAGATCGGTGATGTCAATCGTATCGCCTTCGCGGAACTTGTCGTAGTCTTCCTCATTTGAGAATGTAATCGCAAGCATACCCTGCTTCTTTAGATTCGTTTCATGGATTCGCGCAAATGATTTAACCAGGATGGCGCGGATACCAAGATGGCGCGGCTGCATGGCAGCGTGCTCACGTGAAGAACCTTCGCCATAATTATGATCGCCAACGACGATTGTTGCGACACCGGCAGCTTTATATGCGCGTTGTGTTGCAGGCACGGGCCCATATTCACCTGTCAGTAAATTTTTGACTGAATCTGTTTTCTCGTTGAAAGCATTCACTGCCCCAGTAAGCGTGTTGTTTGAAATGTTATCAAGATGGCCTCTGAATCTCAGCCATGGACCAGCCATTGAGATATGATCTGTTGTACATTTACCTTTCGCCTTGATCAGCAGACGCATGCCTGTCAGATTTTTTCCATCCCATGCCTGGAATGGTTCCAGCGCCTGGAGACGGTTTGAATCTGCAGCGATGTTAACGCGAACGCGGCTTCCGTCTTCCGCGGGAGCAATATAGCCTGGATCTTTTACGTCAAATCCTCTCGGAGGGAACTCAACACCCATCGGTTCATCAAGCTTCACAGCATTTCCTTCATCATTGGTGATCGTATCTTTCAATGGATTGAAAGTCAGGTAGCCCGCAATAGCAAAAGCGGTTGTTATTTCAGGAGATGCTACGAAAGCATGTGTATTTGGATTACCATCATTTCTCTTTGCAAAGTTTCTGTTAAAGGACGTGATGATGGAATTTTTCCTGTTTGGATCATTTGTGTGGCGAGCCCACTGTCCGATGCAAGGACCGCATGCATTCGCTAACACAACGCCACCCATTTTTTCGAATATTCCCAGGAAGCCATCGCGCTCTACCGTGTAGCGCACCTGCTCGGAACCTGGCGTTATCGTAAATTCGGCCCGTGCTTTTATCTTCTTGTCGACAGCCTGTTTTGCTAACGAAGCTGAACGTGAAATGTCTTCATACGAAGAGTTCGTACATGAACCGATCAACCCGACTTCGAGTTTTTCGGGCCAGCCGTTCCTCCTTACTTCTTCTGCGAATTGCGAGATCGGAATCGCGCGGTCAGGCGTAAATGGACCATTCACATGCGGCTCAAGCTCGTCGAGATTAATCTCGATCACCTGGTCAAAGTATTTTTCTGGCGAAGAGTAAACTTCCGGATCGCCAGTCAGGTGCTCTTTTACTTTATCTGCAAGCGCTGCAACTTCCTTGCGGCCTGTGCCGCGAAGATAGGCTGCCATTTTTTCGTCGTAGCCGAAAGTCGAAGTCGTGGCGCCAATTTCGGCGCCCATGTTACCGATCGTCGCTTTTCCGGTACACGAAAGCGTTTGCGCACCCGGACCAAAATATTCAACGATCGCACCGGTTCCACCCTTAACGGTAAGGATACCCGCCACTTTCAGGATCACATCTTTTGCTGACGACCATCCGTTCAGCTTTCCGGTTAGTTTTACACCGATAAGTTTCGGCCACTTCAATTCCCATGGCATCCCAGCCATCACATCCACGGCGTCCGCACCGCCAACGCCGATGGCAATCATACCAAGTCCGCCTGCGTTCACCGTATGTGAATCTGTACCGATCATCATCCCACCTGGAAAACCATAGTTTTCGAGCACAACCTGATGAATGATACCGGCGCCAGGCTTCCAGAAACCGATGCCGAATTTATTGGAAACTGATTCGAGGAAGTTGAATACTTCGCCACTTGCAGTGATAGAATCTTTCAGATCTTTTTTAGCGCCGTCTTTCGCCAGGATCAGGTGATCGCAGTGAACGGTTGACGGAACGCGAACCTTGGGTATTCCGGCAGACATGAATTGAAGTAACGCCATCTGAGCTGTTGCATCCTGCATGGCAACACGGTCAGGTGAAAAATTGACATACGATTTACCACGCACAAAATTTTCAACGGGCTGATCATTGTGCAGGTGCGCAAACAGAATTTTTTCAGATAGTGTCAATGGACGGTTTACAACTTTACGGGCCTTGGCAATACGGCCCGGCAGTTGTTTATATACCGCCTTGATCATGTCTAAGTCGAATACCATAGTATTGTTAATGTTAAGGTGCGCTAAAGTACTAAAATTTTTCTGGTTGATTCATTAGCTCAAGCGTCTCAACTTCTTCAAAAATTTCAGGCTCGCTGCCCCTTAATTTATCTAACAATTGGTTGAGTTGGGCGGTTTCATTAATGGTGAGTGTGTGCAGTAATTTCTCTACGTCAACCATAGGTTTTTCCATAGTTTGGAGGAGTGCCAACCCCTTTTCAGTAATCTTGATCTCAACGGAACGTTTATCGCTGGAACACTCTTCGCGACTGATCAACCCTTTGATGCGCAGGCGTTCTACGATCCGCGAGGTATCGGACATCTTATCCAACATCCGGTCTTTAATCAGGTTGATGGATGAATGACGGGGATACTGACCCCTGAGAATCCGCAACACATTGTATTGTTGACGGGTGATGTCGAAGTCTTTCAATGCTTCACTCATGTGACCAACGACATAGTTGTGAGTGTACAGGATGTTGAGGATCGCTTTCTGATATTCCGAACGGAATTCACGCTGCTTAATATCATGTGATAAAGACATAGGTTTGGTTATTTGGTTTGGGTGAACCAAAATAACTAAATCCGGGCAATTTTAGCAGCGGAAAATCGTATTTGTGCGGCTGAGAAAGACTATGAACGGCTTATTTAGTATTAATGTAGTTGAGAAACTCTCTTCTGATGTTCTCATCGTTGAATTTTCCCGAAAAATATGCTGTTCCTGTTTTGCTATTCGTATCGCCCACACCCCGCGAAGCAACGCACATATGATTGGCATCGATCACCACTGCTACATCCATCGTGTGAAGTACTCTTTCCATTTCCTTTCCAATCTGTACAGTTAACCGTTCCTGCACCTGTGGTCGTTTGGAGAAGTACTGTACAATGCGGTTGATCTTTGATAAACCGATCACTTTTCCGGATGAAAAATAACCAACGTGTACTTTGCCATAAATCGGTACGAAATGATGTTCGCAATGTGAGTAAAACGTGATGTCTTTCTCAACAAGCATCTGGTCATAATTGTACTTATTTTCGAAGAGTCTGGCATGTGGGCGATTCTTCGGATTAAGCCCGCTAAAAACTTCCTTCACATACATCTTCGCTACCCTGCGCGGTGTGCCTTTCAGGCTGTCGTCGGTAAGATCCAGGCCGAGGATATGCATGATCTCATGAAAGTGTTTCTCGATCTTTTCGATTTTCTCATCCTCATCCATGTTAAAGGCATCTGCACGAAGTGGTGTCTCGAATGCCGAGCCCGCATGATCGTCCCCAAGTTCATCGGGGTCGTCGGCGCTAATGGGCCGGATATTCAACGAAATTCCTTTCTGTCTCATACAATGTGATTTTCAAGTCGAGGTTATTGTCAATTTTTTGCCTGAGTATCCGCCAGATCACGACTGCAATGTTTTCAGCAGTGGGATTTAATCCATTAAAATATTCAGAGTCAAGATTTAAGTTACGATGATCGAATTTAATCAAAACATTTTCGCGGATGAGGTCGCTTAACAATTTCATGTCAAATACATAGCCTGTTTCAGGTTTGGGCTCGCCCGTTACACTAACAATAAGCTCGTAATTGTGCCCGTGATAATTGGGATTTGCACACTTTCCAAAAACTTTTTGATTCATCTCATCAGTCCAATCTGGATTGAATAACCTGTGAGCAGCATTAAAATGTTCCTTACGGGATACTTTGACCTTCATGAAGTAAAAGTAACATGAACTGCCGCAAAAGGTTCATTCATCGGCAGAAAAGCAGCGTTATCACGAAAATAATAGCTCACGCGCAAATACCTGCGCTGGAACTTTCCGCATGGCCGGTGATGTTCGTGTTCGGAGTACTTGCAAAGCATGAAAAGTTTTGGAAGTCCATCAAACGATTGAGACGGACGGAAACAGTCTCCTTGAAAAAAATCGGATAACCTTTAAGGATAATTAGAAATTAATTCCTGAAAAAGGTCTTATTTTTCTCGGCTGAAAATGCTGGGTAAGTGACGTGATTAATTAAACAATGTTGATGAACAAAAGATCAACAGAGTTAATAATAGCGCCAAAAGTAAACGATACTTCAGGTTCAAGGCTAAAAAATTGGTTAGGTTTCGAGACCTAAAGTAAAACTTTAACCGGCTTTTGTCAATGTTTTCAGTGTAATATTTTGAGTTTAAGTGAGTTTATAAAATAAAATCAGGGTCGCGAAAATGGATTTTGAAGGAATAAAGGCAAAACTTACCGCGTATCGCGAGCAGGGAAATACCATGTTCACAAGTTCTTCCTTCCAGTCACATAGTCTTGTTCTTCTTCATATTATCAGTAGAATTGATAACGCAATCCCGATTTATTTTATAAACACAGGATATCATTTCCCTGAAACCCTGATGTTCCGGGATCATGTAACCAGGCTCTTTGGCTTAAATACGATCGATATCAAATCGGACGTACCACGATATATGCAGCGCGATTCTGAAGGTAAACTTCTCTTTACCTCGGATCCGGATCATTGCTGTTACCTCAACAAAACACAGCCAATGGATGCAATTCTTATGTCGCATGATATTTGGATCAACGGCGTGCGCGCAGATCAAAGTGCAGTAAGGGCGGCCATGAAGATTGAACAGCCTGCGAAACATGGATGTACAAGGTTCCACCCGATGCTCGACTGGAATGCAAAAATGATCTGGCAATACCAGAAGGATCATAAGCTGCCGCGACATCCTCTCGAAGAAAAAGGATTTGTAAGTATAGGTTGTGAGCCGTGTACACGTAAATTGGATCCGGAAATGCAGGAACGGGAGGCGCGTTGGTTTGGCCTGAACAAGGTTGAGTGTGGTCTTCACACCGATTTAATCAATAAGTAGTAACCCCATTACATGAAAGTTCTCGTAACAGGTGGTGCCGGGTACATCGGCACTGAATTGACAAGTATGCTGATCGCCAGACCGGACGTCGATCAGGTTGTGATTTACGATAATCTCAGCAGACCGAACTTCAATTTTTTTCTTGGATTGAAGCTCAACAACCATGGCAAAATTTCATTTGTAAAAGGAGAACTCCTCGACTCACGTGCGTTGAAGAAAGTTTTGAAAGGTGTAGATGTCGTTTACCACCTTGCGGCAAAAGTGACCACGCCATTTGCGAATGCGGATGCCCACATCTATGAGCAGGTGAACCATTGGGGAACGGCCGAGCTCGTATATGCTGTGGAGGATAGCGATGTTAAACGCTTCATTTACATCAGTAGTACCGGTGTTTATGGGTCTTCGAATATTCCGGCCCATGAGGATAAACAGCCAGATCCAAAAACCTTTTACGCTGTTTCGAAACTGAGAGGCGAAGAGCATGTTCGCCGCCTTATTGGTAAAATCGATACTTACATCATGCGATGTGGCAACGTATATGGCTATAGTAAAAGTATGCGCTTCGATGCGGTGATCAACAAGTTTGTGTTCGATGCAAACTTCAACAAACTCATCACAATTCAGGGCGATGGAAAGCAATCGCGCACGTTCATTCACATCGAGATGTTGTCAAAGGCGCTCGCCAATCTGCTTACCGCTGACCTGCCCGGCGATGTTTACAATGTTGTCGACAAAAACCTGACTGTGCTTGATATCCTCGATGTATTGAAAGAACTGATCCCACCCCTGGAATTTATTTTTATTAATCAGCATCTTCGTTTGCACGAGCTCAACGTAAAAGTAAATCCATTAATCACGGACACGCTGGGAATCCGGAGTACCCGGACACTCAAAGAAGAGCTGCGCGAGTTTTTAACCAAGTTCAGTTTCTAAAAGGTAAACGTTCATGCACAATATCGCCACCGTTATCATCTTGCTAGCCGTGGTTACCGCGCTCGCGCAGATAACGGACCTGATTCGGATCCCATATCCGATCTTGCTTGTCCTTGCCGGGATGGGGATCGGGTTTATCACCTGGATACCGCCCGTTGTTCTGCACCCCGATGTTGTATTTCTCATTTTCCTCCCGCCGATATTGTTTGATGCAGCCTGGTCAACTTCGTGGCCGGATTTCAAGGCTGCGAAACGCCCGATCACGCTTTTGGCAATCGGTTGCGTGATTTTTACCACCTGTGCGGTTGCATGGGTAGCGCATACTTTCATTCCTGGGCTTGGCTGGCCTGAAGCCTTTGTTCTTGGTGCGATCATATCGCCGCCTGACGCAATCGCCGCGAATGCCTCTACCAAAGGCCTCAGCGTTCCCAAACGGGTTACTACCATTCTCGAGGGAGAAAGTCTTGTTAACGATGCAACGGGGTTAATTGCGTACAGGTATGCCGTTGCGGCTGTCGTAACAGGTACATTCAACATATGGGAGGCAGGATACCAGTTTATTTTTGTAGCCATCGGGGGAATTGTCCTTGGGTTTGTTATGGGCTGGATCGTGAAAGTTATTCTTCAGATCACCAGCACCAATCCCACAACAGATACTACAATGACGTTCATTACGCCTTTCGTCGTCTACCTGTTTGCAGAAAGCGTTCATCTTTCAGGTGTGCTTGCTGTGGTGACGGCGGGGCTATATCTGAGCTGGCATTCGTCCAGTATTTTTACTCATCAAACACGGCTTCAGGCGAAAGCTTCCTGGAGCACAATTATTTTTATCCTGAATGGTATCATCTTCATCCTGATCGGCGTGCAACTGCCGAATATCGTTGAAAGTATCCATGAACATTCGCTGTCAACGCTGCTGAAATATGGAGCGATTGTCAGCGGCGCTGTTATCATCGGGCGGATCATCTGGGTTTATCCAGGTACATATGTGCCACGCTGGCTAAGTAAAAACATCCGTCGAAACGAGCCACCTCCCAACATCAGACTGGCAACGATTGTGGCGTGGGCCGGGATGAGGGGAGTGGTTTCACTTGCAGCCGCGCTTGCTTTGCCGTTGATGATAGAAGGAGCCGAACCGTTTCCAAACCGCAACCTGATAATCTTTCTTACCTTCTCGGTCATCTTCTCAACGCTTGTCATTCAGGGATTAACCCTCAGACCTTTGATCAGGTTACTTGGAATCAAAGCTGATGGACAAGAGCATGAGAACGAACGGCTCGTCCGATTTAAGGTGGCTTCATCCATTATTGAACATATTGAGGAAAACTATTCATTGAGCCTGACAGAAGATGTTCTCAATCAGATCAAAACCAAATACGAGATCCGCATACAGCGGATGAAAAAAGACCAGGCGCAAAGCAGACTGAACGAAGAGCAAATCAATCAATTCCACAAAGTCCAGGAAGCGCTGCTGAAACACGAGCGCGACCTTGTTATGCAAATGAGAAAGACAGATAATATAAGCGACGAAGTCCTTCGCAAGATCGAGTATGAGCTCGACCTCGAAGAAACGAGGCTTATCCTGGAAAACGGAAAATCATAAAAAAAGCCGAGTCGAAAACTCAGCTTTACAATATCTGTTTTGATGAATGTATTAACAATACTCATCGAAAACCTCGGCAAGGTGTTGTCCGATCATCATGGCATTTCTTCCTTCAATATGATGACGTTCGACAAAATGTACCAATTCACCATCCTTAAACAACGCAATCGACGGTGACGATGGCGGATATGGCAAAGTGAATTCGCGCGCTTTCGCTACCGCTTCCTTGTCAACGCCAGCAAATACAGTTGCCAGATGCTCAGGCTTCTTACCGGAGTTTTGTAATGCCCATTTAACACCTGGACGAGCAGCGCCGGCGGCGCAGCCGCAAACTGAGTTAATAACCAGCAATGCAGTTCCTTTCTGATCTTGCAGGTATTTTTCTACTTCTTGGGAAGTTTTAAGTTCTGTAAAGCCCGCGCTGGTAAGATCCGTGCGCATAGGGGCTACTAGTTGTTCGGGATACATATTTGATGTATTAAGTCAGGTATATAACAAATTATAAAAATCCTAGTTCCAGCTTTGCCGCTTCGCTCATCATCTCAGATGAATACGGCGGGTCAAAGGTAAGCTCTACCTTTACATCGTTTACGCCTTCGATCGCTTTTAATTTTTGCTCAACTTCGCTTGGAATCGCTTCGGCGGAGGGGCACGAAGGAGACGTCAATGTCATCAACACATACACATTATTGACCGGATAAACATTTACTTCGTAGATAAGTCCGAGTTCATAAATATCAACAGGAATTTCCGGATCGTAAACGGATTTAATCGCCTCAATCACCTTGTTGTTCAGATCAGGAATTGCGGTGCTTTCAGTTGATTCGTTTTTTTTCTCACTAGTCATGCTACACCCATTTTAGTTTTGAACGCCAGCGCGTACAGTTTCATTTGTTTGATCATCGCAGCAAATCCATTCGACCGTTGTGTGCCGATAAACCGATCCATACCGATTTTGTGCATGAAATAAAGGTCAGCAGCAAGAACTGCATCCGGTGTTTGGCCATTGAAGATGCGTGTGAGTAAGCTGACCAGACCTTTGGTAATGGCTGTATTGCTGTCGGCGTTGAAGAAGAGTCTTTCGTTTTCTATGCGCGCCGTCAACCAAACCTTCGACTGGCACCCTTTTACAATATTTTCTTCGGTTTTTTCGCTGTCGGGCATCGGCGGTAGCTTTTGACCAAGTTCCATGATGTAAAATACCGTCATTTCCATGTCTCCGTCGAGGAGGGAGAAGTCGCTGATAATTTCGTCCTGGATCTCGTTAATGGTCATTGAGGCTATCTATTCATGAAATTTGTGACCCGCTCAAGCGCTTCTACAAACTGATCTATTTCATGCTTTGTATTGTAAACAGAAAATGAAGCCCGCACGGTTCCTTCAATTCCGTAACATGCCATCAACGGCTGTGTGCAATGGTGACCCGTGCGGACGGCTACGCCGCGCGCATCAAGCATCTGGCCGATATCAAAATGATGAATTCCCTCAACTACGAATGCCAGCACGGCGACCTTTTCCCTCGCTGTACCAATCAGTCGTACATTCTTTATTTTTGAGATTCGCTCTGTTGCATAATTCAACAGCTCAATTTCATAGGCAGCGATGTTTTCTTTTCCCAGCTCGTTGATGAAATCGATCGCATGACGAAAGGCAATGACATCGGCAATATTTGGCGTACCGGCTTCGAATTTATAAGGAAGATCGTTGTAAGTTGTTTTCTCAAAAGTAACGTCTTTGATCATTTCACCGCCGCCGTGATACGGTGGCATTTTCTCCAACAATTCACGTTTTCCATAAAGGATGCCGCAGCCAGTTGGGCCATACATTTTATGGGATGACAGGCAGTAAAAATCACAGTCGAGATCCTGTACATCGATTTCGAGATGCGCGCCTGCCTGCGCCCCATCGATCAGAACGACTGCACCCACCTGGTGAGCAAGCCGGATGATTTCCTTAATCGGGTTGATCGTACCGAGGCTGTTGGAGGCATGGTTGACAGCGACGATTTTTGTTCGCGCGCTTAATAATTTTTTATAAGCTTCGATATCAAGCTCGCCCTCATCGCTTACCGGAATAACTTTCAGGGTCGCTTTTTTTGACTCGCACACAAATTGCCACGGTACAATATTCGAATGATGTTCGATGCTGGAGATAATGATCTCGTCTCCTTCATTGATGAAAGCCCGACCGTAGGAAGACGCAACAAGATTGATACTTTCAGTTACGCCGCGTGTAAATATCACTTCGTCGGTTGACGCTGCGTTGATAAATAGCTTAACGGACTCACGTGTCAGTTCGTATGCTTTTGTTGCTTTTTCAGCAAGCGTATGAATACCCCGGTGAATGTTCGCATTGTAGCCCGAATAATATTCAACCAAAGCATCAATTACCCGTTTTGGTTTTTGATTGGTTGCGGCGTTATCAAAATACACAAGATCTCTACCATTCACCTGTTGATGAAGGATCGGAAATTCCTTCCGGATTTTTTCAACATTGATGGGGGATGAGATTGTGGTTAAAGACATATCAAAAGTTTTTGTGCAGTCTTTCGCTGATAAGATTATCAAGGTATTCCCTGATAACCGGATGTTTTACTTTTTCAATAACTTCTCCGGCGAATGCATATAACATCATTGCACGAGCAGACTGTTTGCTGATGCCCCGTGTCTGCAGGTAGAAAACAGCTTCTTCATCGAGTTGTCCGGACGTACATCCGTGTGAGCATTTTACATCGTCGGCCCAAATCTCAAGCTGGGGCTTTGTATTGACGGATGCAGTGTCGGTCAACAAAACGTTCCGGTTTGCCTGAAACGCGTTTGTTTTCTGCGCATCAGGCCGAACATAGATCTTTCCATTGAATACACCTTTTGACGATCCATCCATAATTCCCTTGTAAAACTCATTGCTAAAGGAATTTGGTTTTTTATGATCAACAACGGTATGGTTATCTGCCAATGTATCGCCGGTAGTCAGGTACAATCCGTACATGTGCGATTCAATGCCTTCACCATCCAGCGCAAGTTGCAGATTATTGCGCATCACCTTTCCATTCACCGTGAATGTGAATGTATTTACACGACTAATTTTCTGTTGATAAATTTGCGTCAGGTTATACTGATACCTTTTCCCGGTGTCATTTTGCAATGAATAAAAATCGAAGCCAGCATTCTCGGCAACAAAAACCTCGTTAACGATGTTAAGGAAATGGTTGCCCTGCTGTGCAGAATCAAATTTTTCAATCACCGTAGCTTCACTACTTCTCCCTACAACAACCAGATTTCTGCACAACGCCGTTACTTCGTTGGCATCATCATGGATGTGATAGAAAATAATCGGCCTTTCAATGATGGTGTTATCCGGAACATGAATAAACATGCCCTGATCCCATCCCGCAGTATTCCACGCGACAAACGCATCGGCGAGATGATTTACATATTTCCCGAAATGCTGCTTTGCGATTTCATTTTTTTCCAGCGCGTCCATTAAAGGAAGAATTGTATATGCACCGGGCGTGATCTGAGAATGCGCCGGAGAAAATACGCCATTAACATATACAATAACGTCAGCGTCGATGTTTTGAAGGAGAAATGGATCAACTTTCACTTCCGTGAGAGGCGAGATTGCACCTGAGAATGAGAAGTTCTTCTCAAGCTCCCGCGTGAGCGGTGTATGCTTGAACTCTTCATGCTTCGTTGTCGGTAGTCCCCCCTGAAGAAAAGCTAGGGCTTCTGTTCTGACGCCCTTTAAAGTGACATCAAACTTCTGCTGAATATTAGTAACGATTTGCGCGGACAGGTTTTTCTCTGTAGTAAGAATACTCATGAATCATTAATTAAGCGACCGACACCTCGTCCTTTATCCAGTCGTAACCTTTTGCTTCGAGCTCGAGCGCAAGTTCTTTACCGCCGGATTTCACGATTTTCCCTTTGTACAGGACGTGCACGTAATCCGGCACGATGTAATTCAACAATCGCTGGTAGTGCGTAACAACAATTACGGCATTATTTTTAGAACGCAATTTGTTCACACCGTTAGACACAATGCGAAGCGCATCAATATCCAGACCTGAGTCTGTTTCGTCAAGGATTGCAAGCTTTGGTTCAAGCATTGCCATCTGGAATATTTCATTGCGCTTTTTCTCCCCACCTGAGAATCCTTCGTTCAACGCGCGATTCAACAATGACTGATCAATTTCCACCAGCTTCATTTTTTCCTTCATGACCTGAAGGAATGAAACCGCATCGAGCGGTTGCTGTCCGCGGTGCTGCCGAATTTGATTCACCGCCGTTTTCATAAAATTGATTGTGCTCACGCCAGGAATTTCTACCGGATACTGGAAAGCGAGAAAAACACCTTCACGCGCTCTCTCTTCCGGCGCCATAGCAAGAAGATCTTTACCTAAGTAATCTACTTCACCGGCTAACACTTCATACTCTTCGCGACCGGCGAGCACAGATGCAAGCGTACTTTTACCCGACCCATTCGGCCCCATGATTGCGTGCACCTCACCTGGCTTCACATTAAGGTTGATCCCGTTAAGGATTTGTTTGTCGTCAATTTTCGCTTGCAGATTCTTTATGGTCAACATATTCAAAATTCAAAATCAATGTTTAAAGTTTAATGTTCAAAGTGTCTCAATCTGAAATTTGACACTTGAAATGTTTCATCATCCCACGCTTCCTTCGAGCGTAAGCGCGAGTAGTTTCTGCGCTTCGACTGCGAATTCCATTGGTAGCTGATTCAATACTTCCTTCGCATAACCGTTTACAATCAATGCAACAGCCGATTCTTCGTCGATGCCACGTTGCAGGCAATAAAAGATCTGGTCTTCACCAATCTTTGAAGTAGTTGCTTCGTGTTCAATGCGCGCTGAGCTGTTTTCAACATCGATATATGGGAAAGTATGCGCGCCGCATTTGTCGCCCATCAGCAATGAATCGCACTGAGAAAAGTTTCTTGCATTCTCTGCGCGTTTCATAATGTGCACCTGACCACGATAACTGTTCTGGGATTTTCCAGCAGAAATACCTTTCGAAACGATTCGCGACTTGGTGTTCTTACCAATGTGAATCATTTTTGTTCCGGTATCGGCCTGTTGCATATTGTTGGTTACAGCTACAGAGTAAAATTCACCGACGGAGTTGTCTCCTTTCAAAATGCACGACGGATATTTCCATGTGATCGCAGATCCGGTCTCAACCTGTGTCCATGAAATTTTAGAACCATCGCCGGCACACAGTCCACGTTTTGTAACGAAGTTGTAAATGCCACCTTTTCCTTCTTTATCACCCGGATACCAGTTCTGCACCGTTGAATATTTCACCTGCGCATCTTTCATCGCGTAGATTTCAACAACCGCCGCGTGAAGCTGATTCTCATCGCGCATCGGCGCTGTACATCCTTCCAGGTAGCTAACATAAGAACCTTCGTCTGCAACGATCAGCGTTCTTTCAAACTGGCCGGTATTGGCTGCGTTGATTCTGAAATACGTTGACAGTTCCATCGGGCAGCGAACGCCTTTTGGAATATAGCAGAATGAACCATCGGTGAAAACCGCTGAATTCAATGCTGCAAAGTAGTTATCGGTGATAGGCACAACGGAGCCCATATATTTTTTAATCAGCTCGGGATGCTTTTGCACCGCTTCTCCAAACGAGCAAAAAATTATCCCAAGTTCACCGAGCTTTTCTTTGAAAGTAGTTGCAACGGAAACGCTGTCGATTACGGCATCCACCGCAACACCCGTCAGACGTTTTTGCTCAGTCAGCGATATGCCCAACTTCTCGAAAGTTTTGATCAGTTCAGGATCAACGTCTTCAAGGTTCTTGGGTGTTACTTTCTGCTTTGGTGCTGAATAATAAATAACGTCCTGGTAATTAATTGGCGGATAAGTTACGTTTGGCCACTTCGGCTCCTTCATTTTCGTCCAGTGCCTATATGCTTTCAGCCTCCATTCAAGCAGCCATTCGGGCTCATTTTTTTTTGAAGAAATAAACCGGATGATATCCTCATTTAGCCCTTTCGGAGCCGATTCGGTTTCGATGTTCGTCGTCCATCCATGCTCATATTCCCTGGAGGTGAGTTCCTCAAGTACCTGATTGTCTTTACTCATCTGAGTCTATTTAGACTAATTTTAAAGTAGCACACAAAGCTATAACAAAAACCTCATTTTAAGGTTCTTTTCCAGTAGTATTTGCCGCCGGAAGTTTTCGAAAACGATGTAAATCGACTATCCAACCAGGTTTAAACTCCTGTCAAGACTTTCCTCCAGCGATATCATCGTTTCTGTCCTTTCAATGCCTTCAACCTGTTGGATTTTGTCGTGGAGTACAAGCTTCAGATGGTTCGTGTCTTTCACATGCATTTTAACAAACATGCTGTAATTGCCGGTCGTATAATGAATGTTGGTGATTTCCGGGATGTCTTTGAGTTTACCCATTACCTGATCGTAAAGGGCGCTCTTTTGAAGATAGATTCCGATAAACGCGGTAATGTCGTAGCCAAGCTTCGCGTAATTCACTTTTAATGTTGTCTTCTCGACTACGCCGGCTTCTTCGAGCTTGTTCATTCTGACATGGACCGTTCCACCGGAGACAAAGGCTTTTTTTGCCACTTCAGTGTAAGGTTTTTTCGCATCCTGCATGAGGATCTCTAAAATCTTGAGGTCTACATTATCAACTTTAAAATTATCAGGCATGACGTGTTGCGGTTTTTGTTGTTAATTCAAAAATATCATAAATAATTAAAAATGATACAATGTTTATGATAATTATTGACTTATGGTGTAGCTATACCGTTAATTTGTTACATAATTTACAATCAAGCCGGGAAAAGGCGAGTGCGTAAAACAGAAATTGTAGGGTGTTGGAATTTGGCAGACATGCCCTCCGGTCTCGGGGGTGGGGACAACAGGATAAAGTTCAGCCTTTGGCAACCTAACTGCTCCGTGGAGGTTCGAGCCCTCCCTCTACAGCAACTGTCGGGCAAACGCCCGGCTTCATGGCGGTTTCGACTTATCGGAACAATGCCGTTTAACAGAAGCTCAGTTTAGGTTAATGAGTTATTCACAGAGCTGCCCACTTTACCGATAAGACGATTGGTGAGTGGGCTTTTGTTTTTCTGTGTCAACTGACGTGATATTCATCCCGCAACGTAGCGGGCAATTTGCGCTTGATTTAAACGCTTACAATCGTTTGATTTGAATGTTTGTATCTTGTTAACCGAACTATCAATCTATGAATAACTTTCCGTGGTTTAAGAGTTATCCCGCCGGCATTCCGAATGAAGTGAAATTGTACGAATACAACTCGGTCACTGAGATTTTTGATGAGAGTTGTAAAAAATTCCACGACAAAGTCGCATTCGAAAACATGGGTGTGACCATGACTTATGCTGAGGTGGATGAGCTCTCGCGGAACTTCGCAGCATTTCTGCAAACAAAACTTGGCTTACAGAAGGGCGAGCGTATAGCCATCCAGATGCCGAATATTCTTCAGTTTCCAGTTGCATTCTTTGGGGCGATGCGAGCCGGACTTATTGTGGTTAATACGAATCCATTATACACGCCGCGCGAAATGGAGCACCAGTTTAAAGATTCCGGTGCTGTGGCCATTGTTACGGTAGCGAACTTTGCGGCTAACCTTGAAAAGATTGTTGCCAAAACAAACATCCGACATATCATTATCACCAAGCTTGGCGATATGCTCGGTCTTAAAGGCCATCTGGTCAACTTTGTTGTGAAGAACATCAAGAAGATGGTTCCTTCCTACGATCTTCCATCGGCGATCCCATTTAAACAAGCATTAAAGGCCGGTGCATCATTGCCGTATACAAAGCCAGATACTTCGATCAACGACCTGGCGGTATTACAATACACTGGCGGAACTACCGGCGTCTCGAAAGGCGCGCAGCTTTCTCACGCGAACATTGTTGCGCACAACTCGATGATCAAATACTGGTTTAAGCCGTACATGAGCAAAGATGGATCGGACATTATTATTACTGCGATTCCGATGTATCACATTTTCGCGCTGACAGTTAATGGGCTTTTGATGTTTAGCACTGGCGTGAAAAGCGTGATGATCACAAACCCAAGAGACATGCCGGGGTTTGTAAAAGAATTAAAGAAACACAGGTTCACAATCATCACGGGCGTGAACACACTTTTTAATGGGCTGTTAAATAATCCTGAGTTCAGGAAACTTGATTTTTCAGCATTGAAAGGAGCGATCGGTGGTGCGATGGCTGTGCAGGATGTTGTGGCAAAGCGTTGGAAGGAAGTAACTGGATCGCCGGTTGTTGAAGGATACGGACTAAGTGAAACGTCGCCGGTATTATGTTGTAATCCGCTAGATGGGAAACATAGGCAAGGCTCTATTGGAATTCCGATGCCAAGCACTGATGTTGGAATTTTTGACGAGGACGGAAATCAGCTCGCGCAGGGCGAGGTGGGTGAGATCTGTGCACGAGGTCCGCAGGTGATGGCAGGATACTGGAATAGCGATAATGCGAATGTGTTCTTTCAGGGGGGATGGTTCCGCACGGGCGACATCGGGTGTATGGATCCGGAAGGATTTTTCAAGATCGTTGACAGAAAGAAAGACATGATCAAAGTCTCCGGGTTTAATGTATTCCCGAATGAAGTCGAAAATGTCATTGCTGGTCATCCCAAGGTGTTGGAAGTGGCGGCAATCGGTGTTCCTGATGCCAAGTCGGGAGAAGTAATAAAAGCGTTTATCGTAAAACGTGATGAAAGCCTGACAACAGACGAAGTGATTCAATATTGTCACGAGAACCTGACAAACTATAAAGTGCCGAAGAAGATTGAGTTTAGGAAGGAACTTCCGAAAACAAATGTCGGGAAAATTCTAAGAAGAGCTTTGAAGGAAGAAGAAGCAACGAATGCCACGACCGTTGTGGCGGCATAGTCCATGAAGAAATTATTTATAGTCATTATCGCGATTGGTTTTATCGCGGCAGGTACAAAGCAAAATTTCGAAGAATCAGCTTCAACATCGGATAGTATTCGCTACGCGAACGAAACAAGACTGCAAAACGTCACGCAGCTTACCTTCGGTGGCGATAATGCAGAAGCGTACTGGAGCTTTGATAGCAAAAAACTTGTCTTTCAATCTAACAACCCTGCATGGGAACTCAAGTGTGATCAGATTTTCTATACCAACCTCTCGGAGAATTTGAGTGAAACAAAACCGCAGATGCTCAGCACAGGAAAGGGAAGGACGACATGCGCGTATTTTCTTCCTGGCGACAAAGCCGTGGTTTATGCATCCACGCATTTGGGTGCCGATGATTGTCCGCAGGAGCCAGAGCGAAAACCGGGTGGAAAGTATCTGTGGCCTATTTATCCGACCTATGATATTTTTGTTGCTGATCTGAAAGGAGAAATCAAAAAGCAACTTACCGATGTGCCTGGATATGATGCTGAGGCAACCGTTTCTCCGAAAGGAGACAAGATCGTTTTTACGTCAACACGTAATGGTGATCTCGATTTATACACCATGAATCTTGATGGTAGCAACGTGAAACAAATTACCAATGAGGTTGGTTATGATGGTGGCGCATTTTTTTCTCCCGATGGAACAAAAATTGTTTTCCGGGCATCGCGTCCTAAGACAGAGGAGCAAAAAAAGGAATATCAGGATTTCCTTAAACAAGGACTTGTGGCTCCTACCGAAATGGAAATATTTATTTGCAATGCAGACGGTACCAACCTGAAGCAGATCACCAATCTCGGCAAGGCAAACTGGGCGCCGTTCTATCACCCTTCAGGAAAGAAGATTTTGTTTTCATCTAATCATAAAGGCACACGTGGATTTCAGTTTAATATTTACATGGTCAATGATGACGGTTCAAACCTTGAACAAATAACTTACGATGGAGTGTTTGACTCGTTCCCGATGTTTTCACCAGATGGTAAAAAACTGGTATTCTCCTCTAACAGAAATAACGGGGGAACGAGGAATACGAATCTGTTTGTAGCCGATTGGGTGGAGACAACAAAATAATTCGGCTAAATACATGTTATGAAAAACACCGCGGTCATTTTGTTGATGCTTGTATTCTCGTTACAGGCACAGGGTCAAAAAATCTTTCCTGAACCGCACGACTCGCTTCCGGCGCCTTCTTATTTTCGTGCGGATACTTTTTTTTCGGCTGACAAAAGTATCGGGCTTTTTGATGAGGGATTTGATTTGGATGTAAATCTTGAGACGGATCATCTGGCTATCCTGATAGATTCGATTTCAGGCGGGTGGACAGCTCCGAACCTTCGGCATTTGCAGATCAATTGGAATATTTCACCAGACGAAACTGATTCAGCTAAGTCAATCGTTATTCGGAAAGTCATCTCGCAAATAAGCCGTCTTCAGGACGTGAAGAAAAATACAAAGCTCGAAAGCCTGTCATTCTGGGTTGGTGATGGTCTGTTTATCACGTCCAGGGATAAGTTCGAGTATTTTGACAAGAAAGGCCAAAAGCAGAATTTAGAACGAGCTTTTAATGCATTACAACCCGAACTTGCCAAGCTGCCTTTTGAACTGGCTGTTTATTCTACTTTGTGGGGATGGTGAAATTGCTATCTGAAGCACTTTTCGCTAACTTAGTACTGTTTCGGTTTAGTTCTTCAAAACTGTATTATTATGCTAGGATTTTTTGAACACCAGTACCTTTCTTATAAGAAGAATCACATCAGAAATCTCCTTGCGCTCGCGAAAGTCGATGGGCACATGCACACGAAGGAAGAGAAGCTCCTATATAAAATCGGCAAGAAGTACGGCCTCAAAGATCGTCAGATCAAGGAGCTGTTGGAAAGTAAGGAGAAGTACGAAATGAACGTCCCCGACAATCACAACGACCGGATGAATCTGCTCTATGATTTACTTCTGATGGTTCATGCCGATAGCGTCGTTGATGAGCACGAGATTCGGTTTTGCGAGGATGCTGTAAAGCAACTGGGAATGAAAAAGGAACTCGTACCGTGGTTATTAGAATCTTTCGACGACGGTACACCACCCCGCGCTGAAGATTGGGAGGAAATCAAGGTGATGGCGATGGATAAATTTGTAGTTAAGAAGTAGCGTCCTTCAAATTCCGAAGATCTTATCAATTATAATCAATGCTGATAGTACCGCCAGCAAAGTTGGACACAGATATCCAATAGCAAAGTTGATATACCGCTGAACAAATGATCCGGGAAAGCCCGGGTTTCCGAATGTCAGCTCCTGGTTTAAGTTAACCATCTTCCACCTGTTCCTGATAAAGAGACACATGAGACATCCGCCAACGGTGAGGCTGATGTCGGTAACATCCGCGACAAGGGTAAAGAAATCCCGGTCTTTGTAAAATGACAACTTGTTAAATATTGGATAATCTCCAAAGCTTAACGTGCTGGGTATCCCAATAATAAAAATCACCGCGGCAACAATCCATACAATCTTTTTCCGCGGTAGCTTCTTTTCATCGATAAAGTAAGCAATAGCAAGCTCAAGCAGTGATACACAGGAAGAAAGTGTGGCAAAACACAGAAGAAGAAAAAAAGCACCGCCAACTATCCTGCCGAGCAATGGTCCCATTCCTTTGAAAATTTCGGGTAACACAATGAAGACAAGTGCCGGGCCCTCAGTGGGCGATTTGCCAGCAGAAAACACCAATGGAAAGATCATCAGTCCGGCAAGAAATGCCACCGTTGTGTCTGACATGGTGACGATAGCAGATGAGCGAACAATGTTTTGGCCTTTGTCAAGGTAAGAACCGTACGTTATCAATCCGCCTACGCCAATCGACAGCGTGAAAAATGAAAGCCTGAGTGCGTCGAATAATGTCTGCTTCGTAATCGCTGAGAAGTCGGGAACAAGATAGAATGTGATTCCTTCCATTGCCCGCGGAAGGGTGAGTGCGTATGCAATCAGGCCAAGGAGAACAATGAGCAAGGAAGGCATCAGGATCTTGTTCAGTTTCTCGATGCCTTTCTGAATGCCTTGTACCACACATGCCGCCGTAAGAAACAGGAAGACGAACGCATAAATGAAACTAGACGACATATTGCTGATGAAGGAACTGAAGAATCCTGCATGATCCGTTTCAGACAACGCACTAAAGAATACGATTTCAAAAAAATAACCGAATGCCCAGCCGGCAACCAGGTTGTAATAGGATAGAATGAAGATTCCGGAAATGATGCCCCCCAATCCAAGCCATCCCCATTTTTTATTGCCAAGTTTTTTGTATGAGCCGTACGCGTCTTTTCCTCCGGCTCGCCCGATTGCAATTTCACCAACCAATACAGGGAAGCAGAAAAGAAAAATACAGAGGACATAAATGATGAGAAACACCGCTCCACCGTTTTGTCCCGTGAGATAGGGGAAACGCCAAATGTTGCTTAAGCCAACAGCGGAACCGGTAGCGGCTAAAATGAATCCAATTTGTCCGGAGAAATTACCGCGATTGCTCATTACTGGTCAATAAAGAACGGCAAAGTATTTGATAAACTATAAATATCAAAAATCCGTTAATCAGAGTGTGTTGATAGAACACATTCAAAAAATATTACACATTAAGATTCAAGTTGTCAGTTTTATCTAAATTGACGCTACCTACAGGAGACCCATTTATGGAAGATTTCAGGAAACTCACTACTCAGGAAAAAGCACTTCGGATAAATCTCAGCAAAGCCATTTACGGTTCTTTCGCTGAGATCGGAGCAGGGCAGGAGGTGGCTGCAAACTTCTTTAAAGTCGGTGGTGCCTCAGGCACGATCGCCAAGACGATTTCCGCTTATGACATGAAATTCAGTGATGCGATTTATGGAGTGTGCGACCGATATGTTTGTGAAGATCGTCTCCTGCAAATGCTGGATCACGAATACGTGCTTCTTCCCGAACGCCTTCCGCATCGTATTGACTCAACCCGTTTCTTTGCTTTCGCGGATACGGTAGAGATTCTTAATTACGAGCGCACAAACCAGGGACATGGCTGGATGGGCCTCAGGTTTCAACTCAGTCCGCAGAGCGAGCCTAATGAATGTGTGATACATGTAAAGATGCACGACACGGATCCGCTTCAGCAGCAGCTTTCGCTTGGAATTGTGGGTGTAAATATGCTTTACGGATGTATGTTTATGAACGATCCGGAGGAAATTCTCATGTCATTGATCGATGGACTTACGACCCGACGTGTTGAAGTTGATATGTTCAGACTGATTGGCCCTGACTTCAGGCATGTTGACAATCGTTTGATGGCGCTGAAGATGGTGAAGAACGGCCTCACAAAAGCAGCCATGTTCGGTCCGGACGGAAATGTAATGCAACCCTCTGACGAGTTGTATAAGAAGAATGTACTCGTGCTACGTGGGCGATTTCGTCCCCCGACACACGTGAACGTTGATATGCTTTTGACTTCTCGCCGTCAGTTCAGGAAAGAGCAGGATGTTGAGCGTTCGAAGATCGTACTCATGACAGAACTCACCCTCAACGACCTCAGTCCTGATGGAAAGATTGATGAACGTGATTTTCTGCATCGCGCGGATATCATCTGCTCGTTGGGACAATCCGTTCTGATCTCAAACTATTTTGAGTATTACCGTTTGGTTGATTATCTGACACGTATTACGAAGGGAAAAAAGATCGGCATCATCATGGGTATTTACGCGCTGCAGAAGGTTTTTGAAGAAAAAACATACGAAAAGATCAGGGGCGGAATCCTGGAATGTTTTGCCTCACTATTTGGTCACAACGTAAAACTTTATATCTACCCCGCGCTGCGTGCTGATGGAACCTTGTTCACATTGAAGGATTTTGACAAAGAGCTTCCTGCTAATTTGAAAAGTTTATTCACTTACCTTTTGGAGAATAACAAACTGGAAGATATCCGTGACGCGAACGCAAAAAATCTCAACATCATTTCGGATAATGTTTTGGCGATGATCAAGAAAGGCGAGAGTGGTTGGGAGAAGTTTGTGCCACATAAAGTGGAGGAAGCAATCAAGAAACACGGCCTGTTCGACTACCCTTCTTCCGAAGATCAGACGAATGCTACTGTGACCTCAATGGCTGACAGCATCGATGAGCGCCGGTAATGAAGATATAGGAAGGCTACTCCTTCGTATCACATGCGGCGGCCTTCTGCTGATGCACGGCTCTCATACATTATTCAACGGACTTGATCACATCAGACGATTTCTTTCTCAGTCAGGGCTACCTGAGGTGCTCGCCTATGGCAACATTGTTGGCGAAGTAATAGCACCTGTATTCATGATTGCTGGCTATAAAGCAAGACTGGCAGCGCTTGTTGTGGCGTTCAACATGCTCCTTTCTGTACTTCTTGCTCACCGCGATATTGTTTTTCAGCGAAATGATTTTGGCGGATGGATGATTGAGCTAAATGTCTTTTTCCTTGTGACTGCTGTCGTTGTTGTTTTGATTGGCCCTGGTCAGATATCCGTGA
The DNA here is from genome assembly GCA_035628595.1 of Chryseosolibacter sp. Lineage (GTDB taxonomy): Bacteria > Bacteroidota > Bacteroidia > Cytophagales > Cyclobacteriaceae > Chryseosolibacter. The sequence goes on along the minus strand of DASPJN010000031.1, from coordinate 30,304 downwards.
GGCGTTAGGATTTTATTTGATCACGATTATTCGTAATTTCTGCAAAATAACGACCCTAATGAATAGAACGCCAACTCGCTCAAACCGCGCGTCAACTTTTGAAAGACACGGCGGCATTAAAAATCGATTCGAAAGAACTTCTGAATGGTTTCTTTTCGCAATCCGGTCTTTTCTTTTCTTCGGAATTATCGCACTATTATTCATCATCATTAAAAAGACGGTCGACCGAAGTGACTACACGTTGAAGCCTTTTGAAGTCCCAACGATACTTGACATAAATGGCTATAATGGCAAAGTCATTTGTCATCGAATTATCGATGAAATAAAACTGCATTATGATTCCGCGAATACGTCCAAAAAATTGAAATCGTTTAATTCAGATGATCTCGAAAGCGATTTCCAGGTGGATATGATGGGGTTCGGCCTTTCTCTAAATACAATTACCGATTACGTTGAATCAGCGTTCGGGCTAAAGAGCAAGACAATCAGCGGAGAAATCGTTCGTGAATATTCAAAGTTGAAATTATTTCTGAGGATCTCGGATCACCCGACTCGGGTGTTTACCGTGCCTTTTTCGGACGAGCGGTTCGCTGAAGGAATTAAAGAACTCGCAAATTTCGCATCGTTTCAAATCCTGGAAATTACGGACCCGTATATTGCGGCCATTCGCTATTCCGACAGAGGTGAATATATTGAAGCTCTGAAATTGTGTAACCAAGTCATCGCAAAAGACAATGATGAAAAGCCTTGGGGATATGCACTGAAAGGACTTATTCAGCAGCGGCAGAACAATATTACGGATGCATTTGCCACTATTAATGAAGGATTAAGGTTATTTCCAACTTTTCATCTTCTGCATCTCAGGAAAGGAGACCTTCATATTTGGAATGAGCATGAAGCAGAGGCATTGGCTGCTTACAGGAATTTCTTTTGGTATACGGACCAAACGATCGATGACCATCTTGCCATGGCAGACGGATATTGGTCAGCGAAGTCCGACTCTGCCCACTATTTCGCATTAAGGGCTCTGTCCATGGATAGCACAAATTTTGAGGCGCTGGAGTGGCTAGCGCGGTATTCTTATTATGAAATGTCGGACAATATTAAAGCTCAATATTATGCGACGCGTGCTGCTGATTTCGCAACAGACTTGCGAAAGGCAGAACGGATATTTTATGCTTTTCTTGACCAGCAAGATTATAAGAACGCAGAACTTTGGGCCAAGTTTATTGTACAGCGCAAAGAGGATTATCATTCATACCAACTTATGGGGAAGCTTTATGAACAAACGGGAAACCTCCGTTTTTCACGATTATTCTACCGAAATTCATATTTGGCATCGAATCGCAACCCTACGAATGAAATTCAGTATGGTTATAATCTAATGAAACTAAACGAGCCTGATAGTGCAATTCTTCATCTTCAAGCTGCTGTTACACTTGACTCTACAAAATCCCTTCCATTCTATCATCTTTCTGCAATTTATTTGAAAAAAGGAAATCTTGCCCTCGCGAAAAAAGCGATTTTGAAATATTACGAACGCGAAGTACAAGTCAAGCCTTTTGTAGCGAATAGGAGTATAGCGGATTTTTATGAGGAAATTGAAGATTATGATCAAGCAATTTTTTACTGGAAGGATAATTTATCGAGGTATCCTGACGATGCAACCTGCCTCAACAGCCTCGCTTACAATTATGAATTGAAAGGCGATTATGAGAACGGTTTAAATTACGCACGAAAAGCAGTGACTCTTGATGGCAACCATGAAATGGCATTTTCTACGTTGGGAGAGCTTTACTATTTAATTAACAAGAAAGACTCGGCTTACTATGCCTTTGAAATGGCTATGGAAAACGGTTTCACCATTTATGAAGAATGGTTGGCAGACGAGCCATATCGACAATTTGGGAACGATACTACAATGCTGGCGATAATACAGCGTTACCAGCCAAACTCCCCCTATCATAAAGCGAAAATTGCCGGCGTTAATTAACTTTCCTTATCAAGCGAAGCAAAATACCGTTTTGCTTCCTTCATCACTTTCGGCGCGAGAATAAAGCCTGATATCATCGTCGGAAAGGCCATGATCGCATAAGCCACGTCAATGATGTTCATGACATCCGCCATTGACGCGACAGCGCCAACGACAATTGTTCCCAGATAAAAGTAATCGTAATATTTTCCGGCGCGCACGCCAGCGATAAACGAGATAGCCTTATTACCATAGTAACTATAGGAAAAAAGGGAAGTGATCGCGAAGAATGCAGCGCATAAAAGCAATAGATATTTACCGGGTTCGCCGAGCGCTGATTCGAACGCGGATGTCGTGAGTGAAACACCGCTTAGCTCTTTGTTCTGCCAGACATCAGTCACGAGGATTGAGATCGCGGTCAGTGTGCAAACAAGTAACGTATCGATTGCCGGACTTAACATGGAAACTAATCCCTCACGAATTGGTTCTTTAGTTTTAGATGCTCCCATCGCCATGGGCGCTGTACCAATGCCTGCTTCATTTGAAAACGATGCTCGTCTAACGCCGGTGAGAATGAGCCCACCGACCATACCGCCAAGCGCAGGGCTACCATTATAGTTGTCAGCTGCGAATGCGTCAGTAAAAATCAGCGCGACGTAATGCGGTACCTTGTCGATGTTAAGGAATATGATTATTAGTACCAGGCCGAAATAGAGGACGATCATTAGTGGCACCATTTTGCCTGCCCACCGTCCGATGCGTTGAATGCCGCCGATGATAACAATCGCTGTGATGATCATCAGCGTAAAGCCAATGATTGTTTTTGCAATGCTGATATCGAAACCTACAAATGAAAAACTTGCAGATCTTGCTGTTTCACTTAGCCCTATGTCGACAATGACTTGTGTTAGCTGATTCGCCTGGAATATCGGAAGGCAGCCAACCAATACACACATCGAGAAAATAATTGCCAAAGGATACCATGCTTTGTGCAGCCCTTCACGAATAACGTACATGGGCCCGCCCTGGATTTGTCCTGCAGAATCCTTACCGCGATACATGACAGAAAGTGTGGTCGTAAAAAAATTTGTCGACATGCCGACAAATGCAGTAACCCACATCCAGAACAATGCGCCGGGGCCGCCGATGGAAATCGCAGCAGCAACTCCCGCAATGTTTCCCATGCCAACGGTGGAGGCAAGGGCCGTTGACAACGCTTCATAAGAGCTGATCTGACCCGGGTCGTTTGGGTCGTCATACTTTCCACGCAGTACATCAATCGCGTGCCTGAAATATTTGTATTGAACGAAACGCGAATAGATCAGAAAGAATACGCCGCCAAGAATGAGGAGAAAAAGAACTGGTGTCCAGATATTGGTGGCAAGTTGACTGATAAATTCGCTCATTTGGTCGCGGTTAATCGGCAAAGGTAGCATTTTCAAACAAAAACGGATTCGAGCACAGCGCAGTAACAGAAAAGCTCCGGTGTTCGGAGCTTTTCAATCATTCTTTCAGAAAAATTTTTAAACGGATAACAAATATGTCTCGATGGATTTTATTTTTTCTTCCAGTTGCTTGTTCGCTGATTCAAAGTCATTTCTTGAATTGAGCTTTGTATTTACGCTGATATAAAACTTAATTTTCGGCTCCGTCCCTGAAGGACGAACAGAAACTTTTGTACCATCCTCAAGATAGAATTGTAAAACATCAGACTGCGGAAAATCGAGCGCAGATTCTCTTCCGGACAGAAGATCGTTTTGACGCAGTGTCTTGTAGTCCAGTAAACGCGCGACACGACTTCCGGTAATTTCTTTCGGAGGATTTGATCTGAACTTCTCCATCATCGCCTTGATCTCCTGTTCACCCTGCTGACCTTTCTTCGTGATGTTAAGAAGGCTTTCTTTATAGAATCCGAATTCTACATACATATCGATCAACCAGTCATATAACGATTTCTTTTCGTCGGTGGCATTCGCTGCCATCGCGGCAAAAAATGCACAGGCAGAAACCGCATCTTTGTCCCGGACGAAATCGCCAACCATATAACCATAACTTTCTTCACCCGCAGCGATAAACTTTTTCTTGCCGTCAAACTTACCCATCAGTTCCGCGATGTATTTGAAACCTGTTAACGTGTTATAGCACTCAACACCCAGCTGTTTTGCCATATCATCAACGAGTTCAGTCGTTACGATTGTTTTCGCGATATAGGCGTTGTCTTTGGCCTTCAAATTTCTCATGATGAAATACATCATCAAGCTAAAAGCCTGATTTCCATTCAGCAAAATAAACTCGCCGTCAGATTTGCGTACGCCGATGCCCACACGGTCAGTATCAGGATCGGTTGCCATGACCATCGTGGCGCCAACCTTTTTTCCTTTTTGAATCACCATCTCCATTGCTGATTGCTCCTCGGGATTCGGCGACTTGACCGTCGGGAAATTCCCATCCGGCGTCTTCTGTTCGTCAACTACGTGTATGTTTGTAAATCCTATCTGCTTCAGACACTCAGGAACCATTGTGATGCCCGCACCGTGAAGACTTGAGTATACAAGCGGTATATCTTTATGTTTGGCAATAATGTCCTTGTTCGGGATGAGTTTCTTTACCTCTTCGTAATAAGCTTTTTCAATGTCAGCGCCGATTGAGTGTATTAGCGATTTCTTTGCATCGAACTTAACCTGATTGAACGACTGAATTTTATTTACTTCATCAATAATGTTTTTATCGTGCGGCGGAACAACCTGTGCGCCATCATTCCAATAGGCCTTATAACCGTTGTATTCTTTCGGATTGTGAGAGGCGGTGATAACAACGCCTGATTGACACTTCAAGTAGCGAATGGCAAAAGAGAGAAGAGGTGTCGGCCTCAGCTCCGGAAACAAATGCACTTCAATTCCGTTGGCGGAAAAAACGTTAGCGGTGATTTCGGCAAAAAATCTGCTGTTATTACGACTGTCGTGCGCGACGGCAACTTTGATTTGTTGCCCCGTAAAAGTTGTGTTCAGGTAGTTCGCCAGTCCTTGCGTTGCGACTCCCACCGTGTACTGGTTCATGCAGTTTGATCCTGCACCCATGATGCCGCGCAATCCTCCAGTACCGAATTCAAGATCTTTGTAAAAGCTGTCGATCAGATCTTTGGAATCCTGTTTCGACATTAATGATTTGACCAGATCTTTTGTGGTTTGATCAATGACATCGCTACTCAGCCATGTTTGGGCTTTCGTTTGAACCTGTTCGAGAAGTGCAGACATTAGTTAGAGATTTGGTTTCAAAAATAAAAAAAGGCGCGGATGCCGGCCTTTCTATATGGCGGTGAGAATGTTTTAACATTCCCACCGATGATTTTACAAGTTACCGCGCAACGCTTGTTCGCGCTCGATTGATTCGAATAATGCTTTGAAATTTCCTTTTCCAAATGATTTTGCGCCGTTTCTTTCTATGATTTCAAAAAATAACGTTGGCCGGTCTTGAACAGGCTTAGTAAAGATCTGGAGCAAATAACCTTCGTCATCACGGTCGATCAGGATATTTTGTTTCTTAAGCTCTTTCAGATCCTCATCAATTTTTCCAACGCGATCCAGGATATCTTCATAATAAGTATCGGGAACGTATAAAAATTCCATGCCGCGTCTGCGAAGCTCACTCACCGTATGGATGATGTCATCGGTGGCAATAGCGATATGCTGCACGCCAGGGCCATGGTAGAAGTCGAGGTACTCTTCAATCTGCGATTTCTTCTTACCCTCCGCCGGCTCATTGATCGGAAATTTGATGTATCCATTTCCGTTTGAAACAACTTTTGACATCAATGCGCTGTATTCGGTAGAAATATCACTGTCATCGAAGGTGATCAGGAGCTTAAAGCCCATTACATTTTCGTAGAATGAAACCCATTCGTTCATCTTACCCAGTTCTACATTTCCCACGCAATGATCCACATATTTTAATCCTATCGGTTCAACTTTCGTTGAGCTTTTGCGCGGTTGATAGCCTGGGAGAAAAACCCCTTTGTAATTTTTTCTTTCCACGAAAGTGTGAATCGTATCGCCGTAGGTTTTGATTGACGCCATGACAACTTCGCCGTGCTCATCTTTGAGTACCTTCGGTTCCATAGCAGGTTTCCCGCCACGCGATGTGGTTTCATAAAAAGATTTACGCGCGTCGTCAACCCACAAGGCGAGAACTTTTACACCATCGCCATGTCGTTGTACGTGCTCTGCTATTGGCGAATCCTTTGCAATCGACGTTGTCAGTACAAAACGGATCTTATTCTGTTGCAATACGTAAGAAGCGCGGTCGCGAATGCCAGTCTCAGGCCCGGCATAGGCTACAACTTCGAAGCCCATGCAATGCTGGTAGAAAAGTGCAGCCTGCTTTGCATTTCCGACATAAAATTCGATGTGGTCAGTGCCATTGATCGGCAGAAAATCTTCGCTCATATTCATGTGATTATCAGCCCAAAAGTAACGTTTGCAAACGAAGGAGTAAAGCGTTAGACAGGATCTTCTCTGGATTTAGGATTTATGTGTTTTTGATGCCTGAATGCACAAAATTGCCGCGCGGATCAAAATTTTCTCCTTGCCGGCTGTTGGATGTACCCCGTATCAAATGTGTTTTGTATTTCGGGTAAATCTTTAATCTTTACGGAAAATTCGTTTATGGACGTTAAAGCATTAGATAAAGCAATCCAGGAGATCATCAAGAAAAGAGAAGCGTTAGGCAAGCTCGACTACAGTAATCCGCAGTATGATGACCTGGAAGAAGAGCTGCATGACCTCGAGGACGATTTCCAGGACGAATATGGTGAATATCTTGAAGAAGCTTTCCAGGATGTGCATGACAAGCTTTGCCCGGAGAACGATGTTCTTTTACCAATTGCGTATATCGGAAAAGGCGTTCCAGTTGAGGTTGATAAGTATGATGGAAAAGACACCAAACTGATCCTCACGTCCGGACCAGCGAGAATTGTGTTGCTGATCGATAAAGACAAACAGGAAGTTGCCTGGACGGCTAAGTAAAGTAAGTGTACCTACGATGCACTGCATTCGGCAGTTAAATATTTTATCACTCAAAGGTGAGCTTATCGGGGTCTCGCGATGTGTCCCAAATCCTAATGATGGTAATAAATTCATCTTCTATTCGATAGAAAATGAGGAACCGTCGAACAATCTTGATCCGGATGGATTTATAATCTGATATTTTACCGTGCTCCGGAAATTCCGCTATACTTCAACGGCTTTATCGAAGAGAGAATTGAGTTTTTTACTGAAGGTTGAGGACTTATTATGGTTAAACCAATATTTTAGAATATCTAATTTGTCGTTTACAGCGCTGGTACTTCATCTTACTTTCCTTCGAACCATTGATCGGTCGTTTTCTTGACGTCCTCACTAGAAAAAAGCCGGCCCTCATCAGCGTCCTTTATTCCTTTGTCGATCGATATTTTTTGTTCATCAGTCAACTTAAATTCTTTGGCAATACCCAGCTCAAGATCTATCATTTCAATGATGTCAGAGAGTATCGATTCGTCGTCAATGTGTTGGATCTTTTCGATAAGCTTTTCTTTGGTACTCATAAAGTAAAGATACAAAACTTCGATTTATGGATATAGCAGCTGGTTAAGCATGAATAATCAGATTATCAGAATACTCCTCACCGTCACGCAAAACCAACCTTCCCGCGGACGCGCGCAAGGACTTCCCGCGCAATTATTCTTGCCTTGGCTTCGCCCTGCTCCAATTTTTTGTCGAGTTCACCTGTGTTGCTGATGAAGAAGTTAAACGCTTCTCTCTCCTTCGAAAACTTTTTCACAATCAACTCATATAGTTCCTGTTTCGCATGACCATAACCGAAATTACCTGCGAGGTATTTAGTACGAAGCTGTTGTTTTTCTTCTTCAGTCGCGAGCAAACTGTAAATAGCAAATACGTTGTCCGTGTCCGGATTCTTTGGTGCTTCCAGTGGCGTGCTATCAGTGACAATCGACATAACCTGCTTGCGAAGCTCTTTGTCGGGTAAAAAGATGTCGATAATATTTCCGTACGACTTGCTCATTTTTTGTCCGTCGGTTCCCGGAATTGTCATCACATGCTCTTCGATTTTCGCTTCGGGCAATACAAAGGTTTCACCGTACTGGTTATTGAATGCTGCTGCAATGTCACGCGCCATTTCCAGATGTTGTCGCTGATCTTTACCGACAGGAACAAACTGAGCGTCATACAAAATAATGTCGGCAGTCATCAGCACCGGATATGTAAACAAGCCTGCGTTAACATCTGCGAGCTTTTCCGATTTGTCCTTGAATGAATGGGCATTCGCCAGCATGGGAAAAGGCGTGAGGCAGTTCAGATACCAGGTGAGTTCACACACTTCAGGAATGTGTGATTGCCGGTAGAGAAAATTCTTCTCGATGTCAAATCCAAAAGCAAGCCACGCTGCTGCTACTGCCCGCACATTCGCGACACGTGTTTCAGCATCTTTAATGGTCGTTAGAGAGTGAAGATCGGCGATGAAGAAGAGTGATTCGTTACCCGGTTGTTGGGAAAGTTTAATTGCCGGAACAATCGCACCGAGCAAATTACCCAAATGAGGTCGGCCACTGCTCTGAATGCCGGTTAGTATTCTTGCCATAATGATGCAAAGAAAATAAAATGTTACAAACAACCGAGAATTGCCTCTTCAATGAAATTAATTGGCGCCTTCTTTCGTTAAATTTGCGGTTTAAGCTTTATCGAATGAAATATCTCTCCATTTTCTTCCTCCTCATTTCAACAATTGCCAGTGTCAATGCCCAGCAAGTCAAACAACTTCAATTCAGGGAAGAAACATTTGATTTCGGGACGATCTATGAAGAAAAGGGAGCGGTAACGCATGAATTCCTCTTTACAAACACAAGCCAGCGGCCGGTGAAGATATTGAATGTGCAGCCTAGTTGTGGATGCACTACGCCTGGTTGGACAAAGGATCTTATTCAACCTGGCAAGACGGGATTCATACAAGCTACCTTTGATCCGCGTGGAAGGCCAGGTTACTTTAACAAGTCACTGACAGTAACAACCGATATCGATGCAAGTCCTGTTGTGTTGCAAATCAAAGGGCAGGTTTCGACCGACACCGAAGCCAATGTTGATGACACAGGATTCACAGTGGAGAATGGAAGTCTGAAACTCAAGTCGTCCTCGTTCAATATGGGCAAAGTGTTTTTGAAAGACGAGAACGCGGTAAAGGAATTTACGGTCATCAATGGCGGATTGAAACCGGTAAACATGACGACAAAAATCGTTGCTCCATCACATATTAATGTGGATGTTCAGCCTGCAACAATCCCGGCAGGAGGGAAAGGAATTATCAAAGTGAGCTATAACGGAGGAGTGAAAAATCAATATGGTTTTCAGTCGGATAACATTGAGTTTACAACAGACGATGTCGAAAATCCAGTAAAGTCTTTTTCGGTTTTTGCAACGATCGAAGATTATTTTCCGCAGCTATCTGCTGAGGATTTCAATAAAGCGCCCGTGCTTAAATTGAATGAAACATCAATTGATCTTGGTCGCGTTAATCCGAAGACGACAGTTGTACGGGAAGTATCATTTATGAATACGGGAAGGACGGACCTTCTGGTGAAAGCTGTCCAGGGAAATTGTACGTGTATCCGCGGCGCTGCAAAAAACACCACTGTGAAAGCCGGACAATCAGGAACCATTAAAGTTGAATTCGATCCACAGGATAAAAAAGGAACGCAAACCAAAGCGATCACTGTATACTCGAATGATCCGCGAAATCCTGTTCAAAGGGTTACGATTACGGCATATGTTGAGTAGTGCGATAGGCAAAATATAGCTCTCTCGTCATGCGTATTTTGTACATGATTTGCCGCAAAAACAATTGTTTAATATTCGTAAATTTAAAAAATTGATTTTAGTATGGGAACAATTGAGCTAAAGGCGCATATCCACAAAATAGTTGATAAGATTCAGGATGAGATCTTCCTTAGAAGTATTTACGATTTTCTAAAAGTTAGGGAGAATAGCAAAGCAGGGGACCTTTGGGCTACTCTATCAGAAGAGCAGCAACGCGAAGTATTTTTAGCGTATGAGGAATCTGAAGATGAGAAAAATCTTGTACCGGGAGATCAAGTGTTTAAAAGGCCATCATGACAATAACGCTCACGAAAAGAGCTGTTAATACCCTACAGTCAATTAGAGCACACATCCATAACACCTGGGGAGAAAAAGCGGCCGTAGTTTTTGAAGAGAAGACTTTTCATTTTTTCGACCTATTGGAGGAGTTTCCAGAGATTGGAACGGTTGAGATGCCTGATAAGCAAATTCGGGGATTTCAGCTCACGAAACAGACGAAAGTATTCTATCGTGTTAAAGGCTTCAAAATTATCATTCTTACATTCTTTGATGTTCGACAAAGTCCGCGAAAAATTCCTCGCTAATATCAGGTGCGGTTCTACATAAAGTTCAAAGCCGGATGCTCCCAACTTTGAACTTTAAACTTTAAACCTTTCGTTCTAAACGAACGCCGAAATTCCAGTAATGTGATTACCAAGAATCAGCAAGTGGATGTCATGTGTTCCTTCATAGGTCACAACTGATTCGAGATTCATCATGTGACGCATGATCGGATATTCTCCTGTAATGCCCATACCACCATGTATTTGTCTTGCCTCACGCGCGATCTCAAGCGCAACGTGAACGTTATTGCGTTTTGCCAATGAGATCTGTGCAGTCGTCGCCTTGCCCTCATTCATCAATATTCCAAGTCTCCAGTTGAGAAGTTGTGCTTTTGTGATCTCGCTTAACATCTCAGCAAGCTTTTTTTGCACAAGCTGAAAAGAACCAATCGGTTTACCGAATTGAATACGTTCCATTGAGTAACGTCTCGCAGAGTCATAGCAATCCATCGCTGCGCCGATCGCGCCCCACGCGATACCATAACGCGCAGAATCAAGACACATCAGCGGTGCGCCCAGGCCGCTTTTTCCCGGAAGGATATTTTCTTTCGGAACTTTAACATTATCAAACACAAGTTCACCGGTCGTACTTGCGCGTAGCGACCATTTGCCATGCGTTTCCGGAGTGGAAAATCCAGCCATTCCACGTTCAACGATCAAACCGTGAATACGTCCGGCTTCATTCTTCGCCCACACTACGGCAACATCTGCGCGCGGTGAATTGGAGATCCACATCTTTGCTCCGTTCAGCAGATAATGATCACCCATGTCTTTGAAGTTGGTGACCATACCGCCTGGGTTTGAACCGTGGTCAGGTTCTGTCAAGCCGAAGCAACCGAGCCACTCGCCAGATGCAAGCTTTGGTAAATATTTCTTCCGTTGTTCTTCGCTACCGAATTTATAAATCGGATACATCACAAGTGATCCTTGAACGGATGCTGTTGATCGCATACCGGAGTCACCTCTTTCGATCTCCTGCATGAGGATTCCGTAAGAAATGTAATCCATACCGCCACCACCGTATTGCGTCGGAATCGTTGGACCAAAAGCACCAACATCACCGAACTTTTTAACGATCTCATATGGAAAATGCGCGCGCTGTGCCCAGTCTTCAATGTTTGGAGATATTTCGCGTTTTACAAAATCGCGGATGGAACTTCTGATCAGCTTGTGTTCTTCTGTTAGCAGATCGTCGATTGCGTAAAAATCAGGCTGCTCATAAACATCCTGTTTCATTGACTTTTTGACCTTTGATTCAGCGGTTGCGGTTGATGCTGGCATATAATTTTCGATTATTCCTTTAACTTGCCCGCAAAGTTAATCAAGTATTAAGATTTATTTCAATCGATTTCAATGGCAGAAAACACGGTAGACCAACAATTAATGGAGCAATTGAAAAAATTGCAGGCAAAATACGATTACATGGGCCAGGATCTGTCGTCCTACCTCGACGGTCTGCTTTATTCTGATTATTTAACTTATTGGGATTATGTTCACCTCGACACATTATTAAGTCTGCAGAATCCCAAGACAAGTTTCCCTGACGAGAAAGTTTTTATTGTATATCATCAGATTACAGAATTATATTTTAAGCTCGTGATGCTGGAGTTAGAACAAATTTCGACACGCGAGAATATTGACGAGGGATTCTTTGTCGCAAGGCTGGAACGGATCATCCGCTACTTCCAGAATCTTGAAAGTTCATTTGAGATTATGGTCACGGGCATGGAAAAAGAGCAGTTCCTGAAATTCAGGATGGCGCTGCTGCCCGCAAGTGGATTCCAGTCTGCGCAGTACAGGTTTATTGAAATAGCGTCGACCGAGCTAAGCAACCTGGTTGCGGAGCACGAGCGCGAAAAGTTAAGAAGCGCGGATCTGAAATCGCAGCTTGAGAATATTTATTGGAAGAACGGCGCGACTGACCTGGCTACCGGAAAAAAAACACTGACTCTGATCCAGTTCGAAAACCGCTATATGAGTGAATTCTACGATGCGGCTGTGAAGTACCAGGCTAACAATCTTCACAGTGTCTTCACAAAGAACTTCGCCGACTCTCCAACACGCGATGCGATCATTGCTAAATTGAAAGAATACGATACTTACGTGAATGTTTATTGGCCGTTGGCGCATTTGAAATCTGCCGGAAGGTATCTGAAAAAAGATCCGGAAGACATAAAGGCTACCGGTGGCACCAACTGGACAAAATACCTTCCACCACGATTTCAGCGTCGTATGTTCTTTCCTGAATTATGGACCGAAAAAGAAAAAGAGGAGTGGGGATCAGCGGCGGTTAAAAGGAATGTGTTGCAGCAGGATTCATAGATAGTTAGTCTCTGCTTTGGATTAATTTTACTTAGCCAAAAAGAGATCTGAGAATGCAGGTTAACGATTTCGATCTTCGAAGATTAAAGCGATGAAGACCAGGATTCCCTGTTGGGATTGACCTCCTGCATTGACCAGATTTTTGGTAACTTTACAAAATACCAACTACCTGCTGGTGAAAAGAATAGGTCTACCAACGCTGATACTGTGCTTGCTTTCGCTGAATTTGCTCGGCCAGGGTTTTACACGTCAGACCTATCACGACCGTGAGAAGAAAAATCTAAAAGAGGTCTACGTAGTAAAAGACACGATCCGGAATATCCTTCACGGACGATACATCTCTTATTTCCTAAACGGCAACGTAGAATCAAAGGGGCAGTTCACCAACAACGAAACGACCGGGGTATGGGAGTTCTTTTATGAAACCGGCAATCTGAAAATGCGTGGTATTCTTCGGCACAATGCCAACTATGGTTTGTGGGAATACTTCTATGAAAGCGGCCAGAAGAGTATGGATGGTTATATCAACGGGAAGAACCGCGAAGGTGAGTGGAAGAGCTACTATGAAAATGGCCAGGTCAAGGACATCGGCGAGTACAAGAACAACAAACGAAGCGGACTATGGAAATCATATTTCGAAGACGGGGTGCTGAAAGGTGAGATCGACTACATCGATGATCACGGAACGTTTACAGAATTCTACCACTCTGGAAAAGTGCTATCGGAAGGGCCGCGTGTGGGACAAAGGAATGTAGGCCACTGGCGTTTCTTTGCAGAAGATGGAACCATTTACTCAGAGGGTGAATATGCGAATGGAAAAAAGAATGGCGAATGGATCGACTATCATTCGACAGGTAAAACGGCGTCGCGGGGAAGATATGAGAATGATATCCCGGTAGGAGACTGGGAATATTATTTCGACAACGGGCAGTTGTCAGGGACGTCAGCATACTCTTCTGCCGGACAAAAATCCGGTTATTGGAAAACGTATTCGCCAGACGGAAAGGTAAAAAGCGAGATCACATACGAAAAAGGTGTTGGTGAGTATCGCGAGTATTATGCGAGTGGAAAGCTTAAGGTGAAAGGAAAAATTATTCAAGACAAGAAGGAAGGAAAATGGGAGTACTTCTACGAAGACGGCGTGAAAGAAGGCGAGTGTGAATACAGCAATGGCAAGGGTACGTATTTTGGCTATTACAAAAACGGAGGTCTTCAAACGAAGGGAGCTATCGATGGCGACACGAAGACAGGTACATGGGAAATTTATGAGAACGATGGCAATCTTTCCGGATATTATCGACCGTTCTACGATGACAAAAAACTCTCGGACGAGATTACATCCCTCGCAGAGAATTCGTCATCAGGAAAAGGTTCGAGCACACGTCGGAAGATGACTTACTTCGACGCACGGTTTAATGAATTTCGCGGTGTGATACTCGCCACTAACCCGGTGCTTACGTTTACTGGGAAGCTTCCTGTCAGTGTTGAGTTTTATTTCCAGGAACGTTTAGGACATGAATTTGAATTCACGGGCCTACGCGATCCGTTCTTCACCGCTGACGGTAATATTCCGGCAGGTGAACGTTACAGGCGTGGCTATTCAATTGCCATGAAGCAGAAGTTTTACAACCAGGTCAAATCTGACTTGTGGTACTTCGGGCACGAACTGCGGTTTACAAATCACGCACATTTCATCAACGAGCCGATCGCGCCCGGAGCCATGGATGTTTACACGTTTGGCGCATCCGAGCAACGGGTGGAGTATGGGCCAATACTTGGGTATCGCCTTATGAAAAAAAATAATGGTGAAGGCTTCACCATCGACGTGTTTATTTCCGCCAACCTGGGGTTCCGTGTTTTCGATGTGGATGCAAATCACCAATCATATTTTGAGAATGTAAACCAATCGACTGTTTCCACTGGCTTTAACTTCGGGTTTAATTTCGGACGGGTTTTCTCATTCCGATAAGGTTGCCGATCAGTTTCATTACTATCTTTGTTCATAACCAGTTTGTTCAGAATCATAAAAGGATAAATACCTTTCAGATCTATGAAAATTGTTGAGCTTACACTTTCTCCGCAAGAGGCTTTTGACGAGTCTCGTTTTCCGGCGGTTCTCTATGAAAAATTGAAATTACCTTCTGACGGGAGTATTCAAGTAACACCGTTGAAGCGATCCATCGATGCGCGATCACGAAATGTTGTCGTGCGGTTTCAATGCAGTGTTACCGAGGCGTCGGCATTCAGTGAAAAAGCGCCTGAAAAGAATTACCAGAATGTAACTGACCGCGACCGGGTAGTTGTTGTGGGCAGCGGACCCGCCGGACTTTTTGCCGCGCTCCGTCTCATTGAACTAGGCTACAAGCCGATCGTGGCTGAACGCGGAAAAGACGTACAGGCGAGGAGAAGGGATCTCGCGGCCATCAACAAGGATCACATTGTAAATGTCGACTCGAATTACTGTTTTGGCGAAGGTGGTGCGGGCACCTACTCCGATGGAAAGCTGTACACGCGATCCAAGAAACGTGGCGATATAAACAGAATTCTTGAGATCATGATCGCACATGGCGCAAAGCACGACATCGCTTATGATGCACATCCACATATTGGCACAAACAAATTACCCCGTCTTGTGGCGGAGCTTCGTGAAAGCATCATAAACGCAGGCGGCGAAATTCATTTCGACACCAGAGTCACCGACCTGGTAATCGCAGGCGATGAAATCAAAGGAGTCGTTACACAGCAGGGCGACAAAATCGAAGGCCGCGCGACAATACTTGCGACTGGCCACTCCGCCCGGGACATTTTTCATTTGCTTTACGATAACAAAATACTCATTGAGCAAAAACCCTTCGCGCTTGGCGTAAGGGTTGAACATGCTCAAACGCTGATTGATCAGATTCAGTACCATTGCCCTGTTGATCGCGGACCTTATCTGCCGGCGTCGTCGTATTCACTCGTTCATCAGGCGAGTGTGAATGGTAAGCAGCGTGGTGTGTTTTCGTTTTGTATGTGTCCGGGAGGTTTTATTGTGCCGGCGGCAACAGCTCCGGGTGAAGTTGTCGTCAATGGAATGAGTCCGTCGCGACGGGATTCGAAATTTGCAAACTCCGGAATCGTAGTTGCAGTGGAGACCGACGACTTTAAGGGTAATGAGCATTTTGGACCGCTCGCGGCTATGGAGTTTCAGGCTTCTGTTGAGCGAAAGGCATGTGAGGTGGCGGGAGGAACGCAGGTTGCGCCTGCACAGCGCCTTGTCGACTTTATTGACAATAAAGTTTCAACAACTCTTCTCGAAACTTCATATCAGCCGGGTCTCTCATCCACTGATATGCGTGAAGTTTTGCCAGCGTATCTCGTTGATGCCTTGCGACAGGGCTTCCGGGATTTTGGAAGGAAGATGAAAGGATACCTAACGAATGATGCGCAAATCATTGGTGTTGAAAGCCGCACTTCGTCGCCGGTACGCATCCCGCGTGATAAAGAGACTCTGCAGCATCCCCAGATAAAAAATTTGTTTCCGTGTGGAGAAGGGGCAGGATATGCGGGAGGAATCGTGTCGGCAGCGATGGATGGTGAACGCTGTGCTGAAGCCGTCGTGAATCTGCTCAAAAAAAAATAGGTTCGCCGCAAAACGCAGCGAACCTTGCTTATTACTTATCCTCTTTCGGTTTTTGTTCCTGATCCGTTGCCACTGGCGCCCGCAGCCAGGATTCGCGCAAAGCGTATTGCGCCTCCGTTATGTCTTCCATAGGGGAGAGACTGTGCTTTCTTACCATTTCTATCTTTTTCACCGGTGCCTTCAGCTCAACAAGTTTTTGATTCCCGTCATCACCCGTTCTCAGCACGCTATATGATAATGTATCCAACGTCGGTAGCTTGGCAATGTGCGACTGTATAAACATTCCGAACATTGGTCCGAGTTCAGGGAGTGAATCCTGGTTGATTTTGATCAATACATCTCCCTCCTGGAATTCCAGCGCTTTTGCCATGTCGTTCATTCTTTCGGCGTGAGCGATCTGTAGCTTCGCCTGGCCATCGATCTCTGTCACGCCGATATTTTCATTGCCGATACCCAGGCTGTAGTCTTCGAACTTTTCTTCCTCAACGTATTCAATGCCTACGGCCGCAAATGTTTCCTTTAACGGAAGCGGCTCGCTGCCTTTCACATATTTGTTAAAGAATTCGCCAATCTCAGGATAAGTCATTGCCGTGATCACGTCGAATAATTCTTCATCATCAAATGCTTTGTTCTTACCGTACTTTGCTGAAAGGTCGAGCATCAGATTTCGCAAACCGTATTTGCCAGCCGAAAGCTGGCGCAGCTTAATGTCAAGACATAATCCGATAAGCGCCCCTTTCTGATAAACGTTGTAGTACTGATCGTGATATTTATCCAGCGTTTGTTTGCTGATCTCTGTGAACGGAACATCATCAATAAACTGATCGGCTGTCATCATTTTTTCCTGCAGCACGCCGATATACTCCTCGGGAGAGATCAGGCCATATTGAACCTGTACATTTCCTGCGAAGTATTCGGTCACACCTTCATACATCCACAAGTGTTTCGACATCTTCGGGTCGTTGAAGTCAAAGTTATCAATCTCTTCTGAGTGGACCGTCAGCGGCGTAACGATATGAAAGAATTCGTGTGCCGCGAAATCGCGTAGCTGTTGATTCATCTGGTCGATGGTCATTTCAGGCATGTAGTACATCGAAGAATAAGAGTGCTCCAGCGCCCCGTAGCTCATGATGGGCCGGTCCGTAAAGTAAAAGATGAACGCGTATTTGTCGACCGGTAGTTTACCGCCGAGGTATTCGGTCTGAGCGAGCAGCACTTCACGGATGCTCGCAGCGATTTCTTTGGCCGTTACTTTATTGTTCGGAGAATAGGATCCGATCAGTACCTCTGTATTCGCCACTTTAATTATTGCTGTATCCGGCTTGCTGTACATCAAGGGAGAATCAACCAACTCGTCATAGTCAGATGTTTTGTAGATGTCAACCACCTTGTTTTGGTTCTCGGGAGTTTTTTCAAGTTTAATGGAAGATGGGGGCGCACCTGTTTCAGTCGCGATAAGTCCGGTAGATCCGTACAGGTCCTTCGAACGGACGACGTTGAACTGAAAGGGGGTTTCTTTTTGTCCTTCGATGTACCCGAAGAATCCGCTCGTATTGATCACGAAATTCTTTCCTTCTTCGATGTTGGTTCCGGCAGGCCAGAAAATATCCGGGCCGGCGACTTCGGTGTCCCACGAGTCGTTAACCCAGTAGCTGATCTTTGCGAGCTTCTTTGCGTCTTTTATTTTCCATGTATTGGCTTCAACTTTTTCCACAGGAAGCTTATTTCCTTTTTTGTCAACGGCTGTGATATCCTCAACATATCGGCCGTAGTCGGCGATGGCGTATGTGCCCGGTACGATCTTCGGCATATAAAAAGTGATTTCTGAAGATGTGACGGCCGGTGGCTTCAGTTCCACATACACACGGTCGTTCACCACTTTTGTGAGATCGACTGTATATTGATAAGCATTGGTTTTTTTTGACTGGCTGGCCGAAGGGAGTGTTATTGTAAACACGATGACCAGCAGAAAGTAGAATCGCATAAAGTAATTTTAGTTTGGAACGAAGTTAATGTTATTTTGTTCGTTCTATTGGAAGGTTTTTTTATTGGACATAATTCCTTTTGAAGTGAAAAAGACGGTTATCATCGGGGCGACAACAGACAGATCACGGTACGCTTACATTGCTGCAAGCATGCTTACCAGTTACAACCACGAAATTGTTCCTATCGGGATCAAAAAGGGTGAGTTATTCGGAACCCACATCCAGGATATTTACGAAAAACCTGATGTCGGCGACGTTGACACGATTACGCTATACATTGGCCCGCAACGGCAACCCGAATGGTACGATTACATGCTGAGTCTTAAACCAAAAAGAATCATCTTCAATCCGGGCACTGAAAACGATACGTTCGAGCAAATGGCATCAGATCAAGGTGTCGAAGTTGTTCACGGATGCACCCTTGTTATGCTAAGAAGCGGTCAGTACTAGACTAATCATCAAGCGATTCATTTTCACCAAGCACGTGCACGAAGACATTTCGTTTCCGCAATTCCGGAACCTTTGTAAGTAGTATACGCTTCGTTTCCGTTGACCAGGGATTATTTCCGAGTGAGAATATTTTGAATTGCTTAAAGTCAAAATACCGGGGGTCAATATCTGACAGATAATTGCTTGCAATGTCCAGGTCTTCCATGTCCGACAAATCCAGCAGCGATGGAGGTAAAGTTCGAAGGTAATTGTGACTGACTTTCAATACTTTCAGCTTTCGCAGATTTCCAATCGAAAGAGGCAGGCGATCGATCCGGTTGTGAGCGAGAAACAAGGCATCCAACCGGGAAAGTTTATCGATATTTTGAGGAAGAAAAATTAGCTTGTTGTGATTGAGGTACAACACTTCAAGATTCTTCCAATATGAAAGCGTTGAATCCAGGCTTTCAATTTCATTGTAGAATAGGTCAATTCCCTTCAGCGATGAGAGGTAGTACAACGGGGTCGGTATCCGTGATAAATTATTCTTGTAAAAAGACAACGCTTCCAGCTTCTGGAGTTGCACAATGGCTGTATCGACATCCGTAATTTTGTTATAGTTTAAAGACAGGCGGATGAGATTTGGAAAGTTGGCGATACTTGCGGGCACCCGTTCGATGTTATTGTATTGAAGTGAAAGCTTCTCCACGTGCGGGTGATACTTAATCTTCCCCTCAAGAGTCAAACGATTGTTCTTTAACGTCAGCTCTTTTAAGCGTTTATTTTTTCGTGCGCCATTGGGAAAATGCGTAAGATTATTCTGTGAGAGATCGAGATGTTCGAGTGAAGCAAAAGCACTGTATCGGCGCGGAAGTTGTTCTGGCGTTTTTGAGCTGATAACCAGTTGTTTTACCGTTTTGTTTTGCCTCAAGCGAAGGTGTCCACCCGATTCATTGTGATAGATCTCGAGTATTTCAAGATTCTTCAGTTGCTGGAGCTTCCGTGGTAGTCTTTTAATGGATGTATTGACCAGCTCAACCATTGTGACATTGGTGCATTTAAACAACGATTCGGGTAGGCGTTTCTTAGGCCCGCTGATGCTCACTGCGGTGATCTCGTGAAAGTCGCCAGTGATACTGTCCAGGTTAGGCAGGCGGAGATCAGGAACGTAGCTGATCCGGTAATCAAGGATTGCCGTCTTATAAAGTTCATCAAATTTAGCGTTAAGACTATCCCAATAATGCTGCGGAATTTCGCGGTATTGTTTGAGGGAGTCAATACGCGCGCGCGTCCTGGAAAAGCTGATTGAATCAGCTGCGGATCTGAAAATCGGTGTGCGGGTCGCGCGGTCTGTTGAAAATTGTGCCCAGCCGGAACTGGCGAAGCATCCGAAAGCAAACAACAAAATGATGCGGTGAAATATGTTGCACATAGCCTCAAAACTAAATGTTTAGTTGATGATTTCCAACGCTGTTTTGTTGATGTATTTGGACGTCCAAAATATTGTGATTTTTTAAAGGAAAAGGTGACTATAGCGAAGCAAAAAGACTTAATTTTGACGGTTTTAAAATCCAAAAATGAGTGAAGTAAAAGGGAAAATTCCTGCCGAATATTCAGCCAGTAATATCCAGGTTCTTGAAGGCCTGGAAGCCGTAAGAAAAAGACCAGCAATGTATATCGGAGATGTGGGAACGAAGGGTCTTCATCACCTGATTTGGGAAGTTGTTGACAACTCGATTGACGAGGCCCTTGCCGGTTACTGCGATACGATCAACGTAAAGATCCATGAGGATAATTCGATAACCGTTGAGGATAACGGCCGCGGTATTCCAACCGATATGCACGAGAAAGAGAAGCGTTCGGCCTTGGAAGTCGTATTAACCGTGCTTCATGCCGGTGGCAAGTTCGATAAAAACACATACAAGGTTTCTGGTGGACTCCACGGTGTTGGTGTATCATGCGTAAACGCGCTGAGTGAGCACCTCAAAGCAACGATCCATCGCGAAGGAAAGATCTTCGAGCAGGAGTATGAACGTGGAAATCCGCAGTACCCGGTGCGGATCATTGGAGAATCGGATAAGAAAGGAACAACTGTTCACTTCAAACCGGACAAGCAGATATTTACTGTTTCCGAATACAATTACGAGACCGTGGCGTCACGCTTGCGCGAGCTTGCGTTTTTGAACCCCGGTATCAGGATCAATCTCGAAGACTTTCGTGAAAAGGATGAAGCTGGCGAAACGAGAAAAGATGTCTTTCTTTCAGAAGGCGGTTTGCGCGAATTCGTCGAGTACATCGACTCAACACGTGAGAAGCTTATTCCCGAGCCGATCTATATTGAAAATGATCGCGGCGAGATTCCAATCCAGGTTGCATTGAGCTACAACACCTCATTCAGTGAAAACCTTGTATCGTACGTGAATAACATCAACACGCATGAGGGTGGGACGCACGTCGCAGGTTTCCGCAGGGCGTTGACGAGAACCCTGAAAGCTTACGCTGACAAATCAGGATTGCTGGATAAAGTTAAAATTGATATTTCCGGAGACGATTTCCGTGAAGGTATGACGGCCGTCATTTCTGTGAAGGTTGCAGAACCGCAGTTCGAGGGGCAAACGAAAACCAAGCTCGGCAACTCCGACGCTATGGGCGCTGTTGACCAGGCTGTTGGCGAAGTGCTTAATCATTACCTTGAAGAGCATCCGCGTGAAGCGAAAATGATTGTTAATAAAGTCATTCTCGCCGCACAGGCACGTCATGCTGCGCGCAAGGCACGTGAAATGGTTCAACGTAAGAACGTGTTGACAGGAACAGGTTTGCCAGGTAAACTCGCTGACTGTTCAAGTTCCGATCCATCGATCTGTGAGCTTTATCTTGTTGAGGGTGACTCGGCGGGTGGATCGGCAAAGCAGGGACGTGACAGAAATTTCCAGGCCATTCTTCCGCTGCGCGGAAAGATCCTTAACGTTGAAAAAGCACAGGAACATAAGATCTACGAAAACGAAGAAATCAAGAATATGATCACCGCGTTGGGCGTGTCGTTTGGTACTGTCGACGACGACAAGGCGCTTAACATGACGAAGCTTCGTTATCACAAAGTAATCATCATGACCGATGCCGATGTTGACGGCAGTCACATACGCACACTGATTCTCACTTTCTTTTTCCGGTACATGAAAGACCTGATCGAGAACGGATACGTGTATATCGCGTTACCGCCACTTTACCTGGTCAAGAAGGGGAAAGAAGAAAGATATTGCTGGACAGAGGAGGAGCGCGCCGTAATCGTGGCTGAGCTCGGACAGGGTAAGGAGGATTCAGTCAACGTCCAACGTTACAAAGGTCTTGGCGAGATGAATCCTGAACAGTTGTGGACCACCACCATGGACCCTGCAAAACGTTCCCTCAAGCAGGTCAGCATTGAGTCGGCTGCAGAAGCAGATCACCTGTTCTCCATGCTGATGGGCGACGAAGTTGCTCCGCGCAGGGATTTCATCGAAAAAAATGCTAAATACGCACGCATAGATATTTGATCCTTCAGTCTTAACTGATCAAGCTGATATGAGTGAAGTGCTTTCCCTTGAGAAGATTGCCCAGCAAATTGCGGAGAGTAATTATATCAGCCGCGATCTGAGCTGGCTCCAGTTCAATTATCGCGTGCTTGAGCAGGCAAAGCACACGGGCCGTAGCATCTTTGATCGCCTGAAATTTCTTGCGATCACATCATCCAATCTTGATGAGTTTTGTACGATCCGGCTCGGATCGCTTTACAATTACATTGACTACGGGAAAGAGCGTTTCGATTATAACGGTCTTCGTGAAGAGCCTTTCCGCAGGTTGCTGCTGAGCGAAATGCACCGCTTTACAAAAGACCAGAATGACTTTTATGTCGGGCAGCTGAAACCCTTGTTCAGAGAGAACGGTTTCATGATCGCCGGCTACGAAGATCTTTCGCCTGAGTGCGTGAGCAAAGTAAATGAGTTTTTTAACTCGATCATCTTCCCAATGCTGACACCGATGGTGTTCGACAATTACCATACTTTCCCGGTATTGATGAACAACAGGTTGTTGTTTGGCGTGGTGACAAAAAATCCAAGCGATAATAACAATCAACTGAAAGTATCATTCATCCAGGTACCACACAACCTTCCGAGGTTCTACGAGATACCACTGGATGACGTGATCCAGTTCGTACCGGTTGAGGATATCATCAGCCAGAATATCCATAACCTTTTCAGGAACGTTGAGATCGCCAGCATCAACCTGTTCCGCATTAACAGGAATGGAGACTTTACACTGGAAGAAAGTGAAGATATTGAATCGAATTTCCTCGAAGATCTCAAGCGAAAGATCAAAACCCGGCGAAGCGGTCGTGTGGTTCGCCTTGAGGTGGAAGGAACACCCGATCCCTGGATGATGCGCCTGCTGAAAATTCAATGGGATCTGGATGAGCACAATATTTTCAGCATCAGCAAAGAGAGTATGCTGGACTTTTCGGGCCTGCAGCAGATCGTGCAGCACAATGAGTTTAAGGCCAAACGTGTGCAACCCCGACCGTCAGTCAAGCCGTTGAATTTTCCTGAGCAAGGGTCTCTCGATCTTTTTGAAGTATTGAAGGAGCGCGATATTCTCCTGCATCACCCGTATAATTCGATGGAGCCTGTGCTCGAGTTGCTGGAGAAAGCCGCCGACGATCCTTTCGTGCTGTCGATCAAGATCACAATTTACCGTGTGGCGGCAAAGGAATCGCGTGTAACCTCTGCGTTGTTAAAAGCTGCGGAGAATGGCAAGCACGTAGCGGTGCTCTTCGAAGTGAAAGCCCGTTTTGACGAAGAAAACAACTTGCGGGAAGCGCAACGACTTCAAAAGGCAGGATGTTTTGTGATCTACGGCGTGAGCAGTTTAAAAACGCACACGAAACTTCTGCTCATCGTTCGCAAAGAAGAGGGCGACAAGGTTTTCAGGTATGTTCATCTTTCAAGTGGTAACTACAATGAACGTACGTCAAAATTATATGTGGATATCGGGCTGCTCACAACACGTGAGGTGTATGCCAACGATGTCTCTGAGTTTTTCAATGTAATCACCGGCCACTCGCAGCCGTCAACCTATCGCAACCTGATTACATCGCCGCGCGATATGCGGATCCAGCTTTGCAACCTGATTCAACGCGAAGCTGAGAATGCCCGCAACGGTATTCCCGCAGGTGTTGTTATTAAGCTCAACTCTTTACAGGACAAGGAATTTATCGATAACCTGTACGAGGCATCGCAGGCTGGGGTAAAAATCAAGCTGATCATTCGTGGCATGTGTTGTCTGCGCCCGGGCAGAAAAGGCGTGAGCGAGAATATTGAAGTCCTTTCGATCGTAGGTGAATACCTGGAGCATTCGCGGATCTATTATTTCCACAATGCAGGAAAGCCGAAAGTGTATATCGGAAGCGCTGATGCGATGGTGCGAAGTTTTGACCGTCGGATCGAATCTCTCTTTTCGCTGGAAGAAGATATACTCAAGCGCCAGGCGATCAACAATCTTTTCTATAACCTGAAGGATAACGTCAACGCTTACATCCTGAAGGAAGACGGGTCGTACGTGAAGAAGACACAAAACGGGGAACCCGCATTCAACATGCACAAGGAGTTTTACAACATCGACAAGGAGATTGTCCTGGCTGCAACGCTCATCTGATCATAGGATCAGCGAGCGGTGATGCTGACCACGCGTGCTTTCTTGCCCGCGTACAACCTGAGATTTTTTGCCTCACGATAAGCATCGGGCGACTTCGCCGCTTTGTATACATACACGTGATACTGTTTATCCTTTTCCGAGTAAATGACATTGCCATTGAATTTTTCAGCGATAAGCTTCCGCTTGAATGCATCGGCTGGTGTAAAATCTTTGAAGGACTTAATGACCACGTAGTACTTTGTTGTTTCTTTCGTCGTGATGTCATCTTCGCCCTGCTGGAATCGCGCGACGTGATGTTCCTCCGTCGTGTTTAGCCGTGACCGCAATTGAGGTTTTTTCACAACCGGCTTCCTGTCTTTGCCGACGCGGAGGCCGATCTGAAATTCATGACTCGATGTTGTAAAATCGGCGAGCCTGACCATCGGTTCATAAGAATACTGCAACGCCATTTTGCCGAATGACAAATGAAGCGCAGTGAGAGGCCCGTAGTTCAACCGGTATCCGCCTGCAATGGCTACCGCCTGAGAAAGGTTCAGTTTAACGAAGGCTTCGGCCTGGCCGGGAAAATATTTTGAATATCGATATAAGGTATACAGTTCAAGCGGCGCCCGCGTTTCACCGCTCTGTACCTTGCGTTTCACGCCGCGTCTTTTTTTAGTGACTACACGATTGTCATGGGTTCGCGCGAATGATGCGGTCACGATTATTTCGTCAGTAGCAAATTGACGCTTATAAGCGATGCCGGCATCGGAGATCTGCGACTGACGCGAAAGAAGCGAAGGCAATGCGACGCCGACATTCAAACCGGAAGTGCTTTTCCATGCAAGACCGAACGACGCTGCCGGGTCGATGGTGTTGTTGAAATTTCCGATCGCCGGATCGTTCATGTCGAGCGCGTTGAAATTAATTGATCGCGCTGCTGCTCCGACCGACATGCCGAATTGTAACATCTGGGAGAGGCTCAACGGAATACCGTAAACAAAACTTACATCCGCCGCATCATTTGAAACCAACCCTTCCTTTAAGCTGACGAATTTGACACCGAAGCCCGACTTACTTTCCCGGATGCGTGAAGTGAGCGTAAAGGCCGTAGCTGTCGGTGCGCCGTCAATGCCGATCCACTGCTTGCGGTGCATTAGATTTATGGTTGAATAGTTGGTAATTGCTTCAGCGGGATTGTAAAAGAAAGGATTGTGTATGTAGGCGTTGTAAATGGACGAAGTTTGTGCTTCTGCTTTTTGGGAAAGAGAAAGAACACCAGCCAGTAACAAAAACAAAACACCTCGTTGCATGTAGCCACGCCGTTATTTGGTTGCAAAAAAATTACAGTCTTTGTTATGGGGAGGGAACAACAAAGAACAAGTTGGGGGCTGTTCTATTGTTAGTTCAAAAGTACAACAATTGGCAGGTCAAAAAAGTGTAATTGGATAGATGACAGCACGTGGCGAGGAAGCGACAATAAGGGAGTTAAAAGGAGGATCAGATTTTAGAATTAGGATTTTTGATTTAAGAATGAACGTGCGTTGGACCGAACGTATGGGAACACGCGTCGACGTGGAGGGTGTAAACTGAATGCGATTTACGATTGACGATTAACGATTTATGATTTACGAAGTGATCAGGCGTTGGACCGAGAGGGCGGGCTGAGATGCTTCCGCGCCCTTCACCCATGCGTTTCGCAATCCTGAGCATGTCTAAAAGAATTGTGAATGATGATTTTTGATTTAAGAATGATCGGGCGTTGGACCGAAAGTATGAGAACACTCATCGACGTGGAGGATGTAAACTGAATGCGATTTACGATTGACGATTAACGATTTATGATTTACGAAGTGATCAGGCGTTGGGCCGAACGGGCGAGTTGAGATGCTTCGGCGCCCTTCACCCAAGCGTTTCGCAATCCTGAGCATGGCAAGTGTGTCGGAGAGCAGCGAGCGAACGGATCTTCCCGAACTGAACGCTAGCAAACGCGCAAAGCTTGAACTGATTTAAGATTGAAGTCTAGGAGATTTATGAGTTGAGAATTAAGATTTAAGAATGATCGGGGCGTTGGACCGAAAGTATGAGAACACTCGTCGGCGTGTAGGGAGTAAACTCAATGCGATTTACGATTGACGACTGACGATCTATGATTTACGAAGTGATCGGGCGTTGGGCCGAACGGGCGAGTGGAGATGCTTCGGCGCCTTTCACCCAAGCGTTTTGCAATCCTGAGCATGGCAGGTGTGTCGGGAGAGCAGCGAGCGAACGGATCTTCCCGAACTGAACGCTAGCAAACGCGCAAAGCCTGGACTGATCTAAGATTGAAGTCTAGGAGATTTATGAGTTGAGAATTAAGATTTAAGAATGATCGGACGTTGGACCGAAAGTATGAGAACACTCGTCGACGTGTAGGGAGTAAATTCAATGCGATTTACGATTGACGAATGACGATTTTTGATTTGCGAAGTGATCGGGCGTTGGGCCGAGAGGGTGAGTGGAGATGCTTCGGCGCCTTTCATCCAAGCGTTTCGCAATCCTGAGCATGTCTAAAAGAATTGTGAATGATGATTTTTGATTTAAGAATGATCGGACGTTGAACCGAAAGTATGAGAACACTCGTCGACGTGTAGGGAGCAAACTCAATGCGATTTACGATTGACGACTGACGATCTATGATTTACGAAGTATCGGGCGTTGAACCGAAAGTATGAGAACACTCGTCGACGTGTAGGGAGTAAACTCAAATACGATTTACGATTTACGATTAACGATTTATGATTTTCGAAGTGATCGGGTTGCACCGAAAGCGTGAGTGTACTACCAATAAGACGGACACTCCAATCCCTTGTGCAGCTTCGGAATCTTGATCCTGTAATTGATCATGATCTCATGTGATCCATTTGAATATTGCCGTACGTCTGTTAAAGTAATATCATACGCATACCCGACGTGGAAATTTTCATTCAGCTGCAGCTCGAACAATCCGATAAACGAATCGTTCAGGCGATAAGACAAACCAGCCCCGACAGCATCATAGAAAATAAACATGGTATTAATGTCAAATGACATCGGGGCATTCTCCTGAATCCGGATCAGTGCTGAAGGCTGCCATTTCACGATTGGTGAAAGCTGGCGCGTCAGGCCTCCCATCAGGTAGTAGTAGCGTTGTTGACGACCTTGCGAGTCAATGCCACGAATTGAATCACTGGCGGTGTTTGATACCCCAATGATCTTGTTGTGTACTATATAAGGGATTGACAACCCGGCGTACATGTTACGGTTTCTGAAAAATACCCCCGTTCCAAAGTTCCAGTTGAACTTCGAAATGATACCAATCTCAGGCTGATCTTTGGGATCTGTCAGCAAATAATCTGATTTCAATGCATTGAACCCCGCCTGCAATCCGAAGGAAAGGATACCGCCCCCTTTTCTTTCGGATAGTTTAATCTTGTACGAATACACACCATAAAGACTGTTGTCGCTGTGTACGCCGATCTGGTCGTTACCAAACATCAGTCCCACGCCGACTTTCGCTTTTCGGAAACCGGAGTGAATGGTTCCTGTAAACGTTTTTGGCGCCCCGGGAAAGTTAACCCACTGGTTCCTGTACACGCCCGTTGCGCTTAGCTGCACGTGCGTGCCGGCATACGCCGGATTGATCAGCAGCGGATCAAACATGTATAGTGAATGGACCGGTCGCTGCTGCGCCCAGGCAGACAGTGATGTCCATACAATGATCAGGGTCAGGGTTAATTTTCTCATCATCGGGTCAGTTCAATGTATCCGGTACTAGGTTTCGAGCCGTCTCTTTTATCAATTACATAGAAGTACGTTCCGACGGGTAGGTAATTTCCTGTCGCATATACTCCGCGCGTTCCGCGACCGGAGAATACAACATCATTGTTGTTATAACCATCGGCTTCATAAACCATCACGCCTGAGCGGTTGAAGATCTTCACGTTATTGTTCGGGAACAGGGAGAGACAGTCCACCTGGAATCTGTCGTTGTTACCATCGTCGTTTGTTGTGACGAGGTTGTAAGCTTTGATCTCTGTTGGCACTACAACCGAACCAAATTGTTCACAGTTTTTAGATGTGACTAACCGCACGTCATACTGGTCTGGTAGCAGGTCAGGTAGATAGCTTCCAATGTAATCAGCTGCTCTCGTGGTATCGATAGGTGCGATCCACCATTCTACCTGATCCGCAATGATATCCGAAGGCGTATATCCCAGCGTGATGCTTCCCGTTCCTTCACCACCCAGTACATCCGCGCAGAATGAAGGCTTTGTTTCGAAGAACAGTGTAGGAATCACCTTCAGGCTTCTCACCAACGCCGTATCCGGCAACGACACGCAGCGTGTTACATTGTCTTTGGCCGTTACTGAGTAAATGCCTGCGATCAATCCTTCATAATGAGGACCCGTCATACGCGGCGCGCCTGATGGTATCTCGCCATGATACCAGTCGAATGTGTAATTCAACGTATTTCCGCCAACCGACGCCGCTATCAATCCATCTGGGTATTTGCAATCCGTTTCGTGATGCAAGGTTGTAGCGGTAGGTGTAGGAGGGAGGACAAAGTTTGTAACGATCTCCTCAGACGCTTCTGATGCGCACAAGGTCACTTCGTTTGTTACCGTTACTGTGTAGGTTCCCACAGGCAACTTTGAGACAATGTGCTTGTCGCCGAACGAAGTACCAGCTTCATCTTTCCAATCATACAAGTATCCAACAAAAGATCCGTTAACCGTAGCCGAAAGTTGTCCGTTCGGAATGGCAGGGTCGCAATTCGTGAGCGGGTTGTCGACACGTAAGGCAATATTCGGATATACGAAGTTCGACGGTACTGTTCGCGTATCTGATACGAAACAACCGGTGTTGACATCCGTCACTTTGATTGTATACGTAATGCCTGCCGTGAGCAGGGTATCCTGCCATACGTTCGTATATCCTTCGACTGCAACCATCGGTATGCCTGCCGTGGTGAGATCCGGTGATGGATCATTGTAAAATTCTGCATAGAACTCAGGTGGTCGGAACGGATAAGCGCTGTTCGGATTAAATCCTACTTCGCGCGCCACAATTCTACCGTCAGGGAATACGCAGTTTTCCTGTGCATCCATTGACAACGCGATCTTCGGCGTAAACTCATCAGCCTGGTCAGGCACAACATAGAACATCTCGGAAACGCAATTCGTGGATTCATCAAGAACGCTTACGGAGTACTCGCCTTCCGGAATGTTTGACAAGACAGAGTCCGTTGCCATCGGTATAGGCAAGCCATCGGCATCAAGTCCTTCGTACCAGAGGAACTGGTAGTTGTCATAGTTATCGCGTGAGTTAGGATCGAGGCCGATATCGGCAACAGCGATCAGTTCGGCGCTACCTTCGTCTTCAGGGATACAGAGGATCTGCACCCTGCTTTGGCGGATCTCAACGGCCGGGTAGCGGATGTCGTCATCGTTGATCGTAATCTCGCGCGGGCTTGACTGACACGCGGTCGTTGGATCCGTTACTGAGACGAAATACGTTCCAGGGACAAGTTGATCAATGAGCTTGCTTGTCACCACTCCAATCGGAGCCGGATGCAATGCTACAAAGTCCTCGTCAGTCCAGTTGAACGTAAAGGCATCGAGACCAGCACCGGTAACGGTATTATCCGGCGGTGTGTTTGGCGGTTGTGTTGTTGAATTAAATGTGCTACCCAACGTGATCTTCGTTACTTCCGCTGTCGCAGTCGGGAAGCAGTCGAACGGATCGACAGTCACCACGTCGATGATGTTCGGTGTGCTGCGCAAGGTATCGAGCGCGAGATCAAAGTTGCCGGTAACAGGGCA
>DASPJN010000030.1:0-3766 GCA_035628595.1 Chryseosolibacter sp. | reverse complement strand
GTGATGATGGTCGATGTGAACAATGATGGATTTCTTGACATATATGTTAGCAACGCTGGCAACATGGAAGGAAACAACCATGACAACGACCTCTATATCAACAACGGCGACCTCACATTCACCGAACGCGCAGCAGAATATAACCTCGCCAAAAGCGGCTTCTCAACGCACGCGTCTTTTTTTGATTACGACAAAGATGGTGACCTCGATGCTTATCTGCTTAATAACAGTAATATTCCCGTCAGCAGTCTGGGTTATGCAAATGACCGTGAGAAACGCGCAACTGATTGGGAAAATGTTCCGAAGATCTTCAGAGGCGTGGGGGATGTACTGCTTCGCAATGACAACGGCAAATACGTCGACGTAAGCGAAGAGGCTGGCATCTACGGAAGTCTTATTGGCTTTGGTCTCGGTGTCATGGTTTCGGATATCAACGACGATACTTACCCTGACATTTACATCTCAAACGATTTTTACGAACGTGACTATCTCTACATCAACCAAAAAGATGGAACATTTAGCGAAGAAATTAAAGACTGGACCTCGCACTTGTGCCTGTCAGCAATGGGCGTGGACATCGCTGACATTAACAACGATGGATTAAAGGATATTTTCATCACTGATATGATGCCTGATGGCGATCAGCGCACCAAAAGCGTCATGGAGTTCGAAAACTACGATGTGTTTAAGCTGAAGCAAAGTCGCGACTTTCATCAGCAGTATATTCAGAACACCTTGCAGCTCAACAACGGGAATAACTCCTTTTCCGAGATCGCTTACTACAGCGGTGTCGCAAAAACCGACTGGAGTTGGGCTGGTCTTATCTTCGACATGGATAATGATGGCTATAAGGATATTTACGTTACGAACGGAATCATCCATGACCTGACCGATATCGACTTCGTTGATTTTCTCGCCAATGAGTTTATTCAAAATCTGGTACTGACAGGCGAGAAGAAAGATGTCAGCTCCATCATTGAGAAAATGCCTGTCACTCCACTGCCGAATTATGCCTTTCGAAACAATGGTGACCTTAAATTCAAAAATGTCGCCGATGAATGGGGTCTGGGCATTCCAAGTTTCTCCAACGGATGTGCGTATGGCGATCTAGATAATGACGGTGACCTCGATCTTGTTGTGAATAATGTCAACATGGAGTCGATGGTGTTTAGGAACGAAAGCAGACAGTTACTGCCGGGCAATAATTATCTCCAGTTGCAGTTCAAGGGAACAGGTAAGAATACTTTTGCCATTGGCACCGAAGTAACATTGTATCTCGGCGAGGAGATTATTATTCAGGAGCTCATGCCATCAAGGGGATTCCAATCTTCTGTCGACTACATCATGACAATCGGCATAGGGGAAAAGGTGAATGTTGACTCGATGGTCGTGCGATGGCCGGATAGCAAAGTCTCAATACTGACTGACGTGAAAGTGAACCAACGCTTGATGCTTGCTCAAAGTGAAGGAAAAGATTTTAAATCTCATTCGCTGAAGGGTAAATCGAAGACTTTGTTTGCCGAAGTAAGCGGAAACAATTTCCAGGAGCACATCGAGGACGCTTTTAATGACTTTGACCAGGAGCGGTTGTTATCGAAGCAACTTTCACGCGAAGGTCCAGCATTGGCCATCGGTGACATCAACGATGACGGTAATGAAGATATTTTTATTGGCGGGGCAAAAGGGCAACCCGGAAATATTTATCTGCACAGCGGCGATGGTAAACTCGATCCGGTTAACAGTGAATGCTTCAAGCTTGATGCAGGATATGAAGACACGGCAGCATCTTTCTTTGATGCGGATGGTGATGAGGACCTCGACCTTGTTGTAGGCTCAGGGGGTAACATTGCAAATGAGAAAGGGACTTACGTTGCGCGCCTTTACCTGAATGAAGGCAATGGAAGGTTTGTGAAATCCCAACACCCGCTGCCATCAGGTCGCGCGAATATTTCCGTAACTGCGCCATTCGACTACGATGGTGATGGTGACATTGATTTGTTTGTCGGTGCTCGCAGCGTACCTGGCGTCTATGGCGTGAATCCACAACATTTACTGCTGGCAAACGATGGCAAAGGAATGTTCACCGATGCAACTGAACGATCGGCCTATGATCTCAAAGATGCAGGTATGATCACAGATGCAAAATGGCTCGATATCGACGGAGACAAAAAAGCTGACCTTGTTACTGTTTCCGACTGGGGTGCGCCATTGATCTTAAAAAACACGGGAAGACGATTAGATAAACTTGTATCCGATCTTGACTCGCTGCATGGATGGTGGCTCGCGCTTGAGTCGGATGATTTCGATAAAGACGGCGATGATGATTTGATCCTCGGTAACCGCGGAACGAATATGCCATACGTTGGCACCTCTGAAAGCCCGATGAAACTATGGATCAATGATTTTGATGAGAACGGAACAATTGAACAGATAACTACTACGCATTACAACAACGGAGATTACCCGATACATATGCGTAAAGAAGTGACCGCGCAGCTGCCCCATCTCAAAAAACAAAACTTAAAGGCATCCGATTATGCTAAAAGAACCATTCAGGAATTATTCGCGGACAAGCGCGCGGATAATTCAGTGGTTAAGCAGGTCAACATTTCAGAGTCAATTATTGCTGTCAATGAAGGCAATGGAAAATTTTCCATCCAGTCTTTACCGCAAAAAGTACAATGGTCATGTGTCTATGGGATTCTGTGCACTGACGTAAATGGGGATGGTATTACAGATGTAGTGACGGGTGGAAATGAATTTGAGTCTCGTCCTCAGTTTTCGAGGCAGGATGCCAATTACGGGCAAGTGCTGATCGGTGACGGAAAACTTGGGTTTAAATTTCAGCCGTACAACGAAAGTGGATTTTACCTTCGCGAACAAGTGAAGGCCCTTAAGGCGTTTTCAGATAAGAATGGACAACGATTTATGATCGTAGCCATCAACAGTGGCTTACCAAAGGTTTACAGGTTTACAGACAATACGATAGTTCCATGATGAATGACTGCAGAAGTAAGATTATCGCTATTGTTATTTTGCTCGGTTCACTAACAGCGTGCAAGGATGAAGCACAGCTATTTAAAAAACTGGACATTGATGAAGCCGGTATAGATTTTCAAAACAAGCTCACGCCAACGGAGGATTTTAACATCATCGACTACCTGTATTTTTACAACGGTGGCGGTGTAGCAATTGGCGATGTAAACAACGACAACCTTCCTGATTTATTTTTTTCCGGTAACCAGGTTAAGAATAAGCTATATCTCAACAAGGGGAACATGGAGTTTGAGAATATCACAGAGAAGGCAGGTGTTGCCGGCAACAGTAGCTGGAACACCGGAAGTGTAATGGCTGATGTGAATGGCGACGGGTTGCTGGATATTTATGTCTGTGCAGTTGTAGGGTTAAAAAATCTTCGCGGTCACAATGAGTTGTACATCAACAATGGCGACAACACATTCACCGAACGTGCAGCGGACTATGGTCTGGATTTCGATTCGTACAGCTCGAACGCTGCCTTTCTTGACTACGACAAGGACGGTGACCTGGATATGTATTTGCTCAATCATGCAGTCCATACACAAGGTTCATTCGGTCATGCGAATCTTAGGAATGTGAGAACCTATGAAACCGGCGATAAGCTCTTACGCAACGATGGCGAAAGGTTTACAGACGTAAGCGAACAAGCAAACATCTTTGGTGGCATAACGGGATACGGTCTTGGGCTTGCCATTTCTGATTTTAATGTCGACGGCTACCCGGATAT
>DASPJN010000029.1:0-7151 GCA_035628595.1 Chryseosolibacter sp. | reverse complement strand
TCAATGATGGGGTTAAAAATTATCTTGAAGGCGTCGGAACTAAAACGCACCCTGGAACGAAGATCCCATTTATTGCAGTTCCTACGACAAGCGGTACCGGAAGCGAAGCAACGAAAAATGCAGTGATTTCAGAAGTCGGCGAGAATGGTTACAAAAAGTCACTTCGTCACAATAATTTTATTCCGGACACGGCGCTGCTGGATCCTGAACTCGCGGTAAGCTGTCCACCGTCTCAAACTGCTGCCAGCGGTATGGATGCGTTTACACAACTGCTGGAGTCGTTCGTTTCTACCAACGCAAATCCTTTGACTGATGCGCTTGCTGTTAAAGGACTCGAATTGTGCGCCGGTAATTTGCTGACATGTTATCGCAACGGCGATGATATTGAAGCACGTGCAGCCATGGCGTTGGCATCTTATATTTCCGGGCTCACATTAGCCAATGCGGGGCTTGGGCTGGTGCACGGGTTTGCCTCGTCTATCGGTGGCTACCACAAAATACCTCATGGCGTAATCTGTAGCCGAATGATGTCAGCATGCAATGATGTTACGATCCGTGAGCTTAAGAGAGCTGACAATTCTTTCGTATTGAAAAAATTTGCAACGATAGGGAGAATGTTTGGGAAGAACAGCGGGAAAAATACGTTGTATTACGTTGATCATTTACTTGCGATCATTAATGAATTCACGCATGAAATGCAGATCCCAAAGCTTTCGGATTACGGGGTTTCGTCAGTCAACTACGTAAAAATTGTTGCCGCCACCGACAATAAATTCAACCCTGTGAAACTTTCGAAGGAGCAGCTTGCTGAA
This sequence comes from Chryseosolibacter sp., assembly GCA_035628595.1. Lineage (GTDB taxonomy): Bacteria > Bacteroidota > Bacteroidia > Cytophagales > Cyclobacteriaceae > Chryseosolibacter. The sequence continues at coordinate 6,339 of DASPJN010000029.1, read as the reverse complement.
GTTCTTGAACTTAGCATCTGATCGAATCCACTTTGAAGTCACTTTAATCGCCCCGACTTTCATATTGCGATTTGTTATATTGTTATCACTTAGAGTTCTTATTCATGCTGACCTTACGTTTTTCGTTTATTGCCGTCTGTTTTGTTCTCGGATGTTCAAGGCCCGAAGGTGAAGAATCTACTCAGCCAGATGATGGATCAAGACCGGATGACAACCGGTTTACTCCCGTTGTTGTCACACCGGAAGGAGCATTGAACGAACCTATGGTCTTTGAGGTTGTTAACGACAAGGTTGCATACATCATTGAAAGACATGGCGCGATTAAGAAGGTTGATATTCCTGCCAGATCGATTTCGCAAGTCGGAGAGATTGCGGTGTTTACCGAAAACGAACAAGGTCTTGTCGGCTTTACGCTTGATCCGGATTTCAAATCGAACCGGTTTGTGTACATCTACTACGCACATCCCACCGAAAGTAAATTCCTATTTACACGATGGGAGCTAAGAGATTCATTGATCACTTCATCAGAAAAAATGCTATTCGAGATTCCGTGTGACCGTGTGCACACAAGCCATACGGGTGGAGGAATGGCGTGGGATGAAAGTGGGAATCTATATATCACGATCGGAAACAATACGGGTAACTCGTTGTATTCCCAGACGGATCAACAGCCAGGCCATGCGCACTATGATGATCAGCGCGGCGCAGCAAACACCAACGATCTGCGGGGGAAAATACTCAGAATCCATCCGGAGCCTGATGGCACCTATTCAATTCCGGAAGGAAATCTTTTTAAACCCGGGACACCTGGGACACGACCGGAAATTTTTGCGATGGGGAACCGCAATCCCTGGCGGATTCATGTTGATAGCAAAACAGGTTTTGTTTATTGGGGAGAAATTGGCCCTGATGCTGATAGTGATTCGGAGCGCGGGCCAATGGGTTACGATGAACTAAACCAGGCACGTAAACCGGGATTTTTCGGATGGCCTTATTTTATCGGCGAGAATCATGCCTATCCAATGTATGATTATGCCACCAACATTCCGGGTGAAAAACAAGATCCGAAGCACCCTGTGAACAATTCTGTGAACAACACCGGAATAAAAGAACTTCCGCCGGCGCAGCCAGCGTTCATTTCATATCCCTATCGCAGTTCCGAAAAATTTCCACTGGTTGGATCCAGCTCGCGCTGCGCTATCGGCGGACCTGTTTTCCGGCGCCGGGACTTCGATAATCCCGTACGTCCTTTTCCGAAATATTATGAAGGAAAATGGCTCGCGGCCGATCTATCCCGTTTTTGGATTATGGCTATATCAATGAATGACGAAGGTGATTACATCGGGATGGAACGGTTCGTGCCCAGCTATCATCCTGCGCAACCGATCGATATTAAGTTTGCACCAACAGGTGATCTCTATGTGCTGGAATACGGGAGCAATACGGTTAATTCTGCCGTCGAATCGCGACTTGTAAGAATTGAATACAATGCCGGAAACAGAAAGCCTTTCGTTGTGCTTAATGCAGAGAACCGAAGTGGCGCGATTCCATTTACAGCGCATTTCAATGGCGACAAAACCATTGACTATGATGGGGATAAGTTATCGTTCGATTGGGTTGTCACTGACAGCACAAATGCAAGGGTGGCTCAATCTGACGAGCCCAATTTCGAATACACATTCACCGAAGCTGGCGTATTCACGGTCGTCTTAATGGTGACAGACCCACACGGCGAGACGAATTCGAAGGAGATCAAAATCGTCGCTGGAAACGCGCCACCTGAGGTCGATCTTCGACTAACAGGCAACCAGGATTTCTTTTTTGATAACAATACTGTTCAATATCGGGTAAATATAACAGATGCCGAAGACGGCTCACTGGAATTAGGATCCATCAGTCCGGCTTCTGTTTCCGTAAGTATTGATTATGCTTCCTATGGATTCGATTACGTCGATATCACACTCGGACATTCGAGCGTCGATGCATTAACGCGCTTTGCTGTGGCGGAAACAATGATCAGCAAAACTGATTGTAAAACGTGTCATCACGTAGACGTGAAGGGAATCGGTCCGTCTTTCGTTGAGATCAGCGAGCGTTATAAGGGGAATCCGAGAGCTGCGGAATATCTCGGTGGAAAAATAAAGAACGGTAGTTCGGGGATTTGGGGCAAAGAAGTCAGCATGCCTGCGCACCCAACCTTGACAGAAGCGGATGCGAGCACCATCGCCAATTATATTCTGAATATCACCAGCAAAGAAACAAAACCTGTTAAAGGCGCATTTTCAACGTTCGTCCCGAATTCGGATAATGGAAGAGGAACTTTTATTTTTCGCGCTGCATATCGCGATAATGGGAACGGTGATCTTCCGTCCCTGGCGTCAGAAGATGTTATCATTCTAAAAAGTCCTGTGCTTTTACCGGTCGAAGGCGACACGATCAATGGCGCAATCCGAGATCATCTGGATGAATACACGTTCCTTACAGGAAGACCAAACAGCTATGTGGTTTTTAATAATCTCCATCTTACTGATATCTCAAGTATCCTTGTTCGCCCAAACTGGCATTTATATGATATCTACCGTGGGGGGCAAATCGAAGTGCGTGTCGATCGTGTAGACGGCCCGTTGATTGGATCTGCGACAATGAAGCCGGAGCAATTCAACATGCGGTACAGAAGAGCATTCGGTGGACTGGATGATCCGGAAAAACGAAAACTGGCGGAAAGCATGAACCTTCCGTTTCTTGATCAAAGCAAGTTTTTTGCCCCGGGTGCAAATAAGAACATGTTCACGATCCCGTCTCTTGTCACGCTGCAAAAGATTTCGGGTAGGCATAACTTGTATTTTATTTTTCGCAATGACGATGCGTCAAGGGAAGAATCACTCTTTCCGCTGGCTGAGTTTGTTTTACAATCAACACCGCAGAAATGAGGAGCTTGATGTTTTTATGGTTCCTGTATCTATGCACGATAGTTGTTTCGATTGCGCAGGAAATGCATTTCTCGAATTCGATCGGGATGGAATTCGTGTTGATCCAACCTGGAAATTTTCGTGTTGGGGAATTCAAGCCGCCCTATCCGATTGCTGACGACACGCTGACGTCTTCAGCACTAAAGCCGAATCGCATCATGTGGATGGGTAATGATATGGCGCGTCCATACAACGCGGCTGAATTTGAGAATGCAAAACAAATGGCTATTGCGGATGGGTCGGACGGTTTTGAGGTGAAAATTGAAAACGCTTTTTATATCGGGAAGTTTGAAGTGACACAGGATCAATGGAAAAAATTAATGGGCAGCAATCCTTCAACGTTTTCACATGATACTCTGGCAAATGCTGGCAGTCATCCCGTCGAAAATGTAAGCTGGCAGGACGTACAACGTTTTCTCAAAGCATTAAACCAGATGGAAAAAACAAAACGTTATCGTTTGCCTTACGAATTCGAATGGGAATACGCTGCGCGCGGTGGAAAAACAAATGACATCACATGGGCAGAGATCAATGAATCGGCTCAACTCGGAGGAAAGACAACACGCCCTGTCGGGCAGAAGATGGCTAACGCTTACGGTCTTTACGACATGCTTGGGAATGTTTGGGAATGGGTAAATGATTTTTATAATGAAAAAATTTTCGCCGATCCAATCCCTCCAAAAACCGGGAAGTGCCATGTATTGAAAGGAGCATCATTCACGGGCGACGTTAAAAATGCGACATACATGACTCACGCGGCGGGCCCGGGCAATGGCTGGGATGTCGGGTTTCGTGTTGTAGCTGAAATAATCGAAGACCGATAACTGCAAGCATGAAACTACTGCCTTTTATTATCGTGACGCTTTACATGGTGCCGCTGAATGCACAAAAGCCAATCAGCATTTTTAATGGAAAAAATCTGAAGGGCTGGCATGTAAGTCGCACTTCACATCAGGGTACCACACCGGAGGTCACAGTGGAAAATGGAGAGCTGACGCTCCGGCAAAATCCGTATGGACAGGGCGGTGTTTTATTGACGGATAGGAAGTATGCAGACTTCGAACTAACACTCGAGGTGAAAATTGACTCGTTTTGTAATGGCGGAATATTTCTTCGTTCCACCGAAAGCGGCCAGGCTTACCAGATTGAGTTGGCGATACCGGGCCCGACCGGATCGCTTTTCGGCGAGGCGATGAAAATTAGCAACCCGGTCCACGTCGATAATATCAATGAGGTATGGAAAACTGACGGCTGGAACGAATTTCGGATTATGATGACCGGAGCGACTCCTACAATCACGCTATGGATAAACGGCGTTTTTATGTGGCGCGTAACACAACCCGAAAACGACTTTACAGCCGGTGCAACAACCGGAATGATCGGGCTCCAATCTCACTGGACTGCGCTTTTCCAGGATCATCCAGGAGGTTTCAATATGCCTGGGGCGTGGCGTCCCTATGGCACCCATCGTTTCAGAAACATCAGAATTAGAAGCTTATAGCATTCTAACGTGTTGCGAAGGTTCTGTCTTGAAAACCAGACAGATTTTCACGCTAAAAGATGTTAATTATTCTGCCAGGATTGGCTAATTTGTTATCTGCCTAAACCTACACCTGCGAGATGACAATTCTTTACATCGATGACGATCCGGAGGATCAGGAAGTATTTAGAGACGCGGTTAACATTGTCGCGCCTCACACTACCTGTTACTTTGCCCGCGATGGTAAAGAGGGATTCATTCTGCTGAACAAAATCACCTCGCCTCCCGATTACATATTCCTTGACATTAACATGCCGGAAATGAGCGGGAAAGAATTTTTACATCTCATCAAAAAAAATACCGGACTTACAACAACACCGGTAATCATGTATTCCACATCGAATAACATGGATGACATCCGTGAATTTAAGCAGTTGGGTGCCGTCGACTTTATTGTAAAGCCCAATAACTTCAGCGGAATATGTGACGCATTGAAACGTTTTATCTGATTGGCACGACTTTATTATTAAGCATTCCTGGCAATGTTTGCCAACTTAAAAAGAGGATAGGCCCGTAAGCTTATCCTCTTTTTTTGCATTTTTTTATCATGTCGCAACCCCAAAACGAATCATTCGTTTAATCGCATAATTAACCCAGACATGAAAAAAATCGACATTCTAAACTTCATCACGGATTTCCGGAAATCGCCAAATGCGGTCAAGACCCACGCTGAAATTTTATCGCACATGAAGGCAGATGAGGTAATGCTCACCAACTTATTGAACGAACTGCAGCAAACCAAAGTGCTGAGACAGACAGAACGCGATGGCGAGAAAGCGTATCAGGTTGTTACGCGTTAATTTCGCTCGCGTTTAATTTTTTCCAGAAACTTTTCATCGGGAAGTTTTTCAAGCCAGTCTGGTGAAACTGCAAGTCGCACTGTTTGTGCCCCGCCGGAAGGCGTACACACAACGGTAACGGAGGCATCGGTGCTTTCCATTCTTTTTGTCTTATCAACCATTTCGGGTGATAGCCCTGAAAGCGCTTCAACACAATCCCATATCAGGTTATTCTCATCCTGTACCTGCCTCTGCTTCATATTCACCTTCCATAAAATATATATACCTGACGACATCTTAGGCTGGATCGGACAGAAGTTTTCGCGTAGTTTACTTTATGAAAAAATGTTATCTCCTTCCGGCATTATTAGTTATAACGCTTTTCAACGGATGCGATGAGGATGAAAGCATTACTCCTCCTCCCGGAGAAGTTGACATTCTCACATACCAGGTAAATCTAAACGATCGTTCAAATGATCGGTTTAAAGTGAAAGTGGTCGTTCCTCAACTTTCTTCGAGTGACACCATTTTTCAGTTTGCAGCAACGGCACCAGGCACATACGCAACTGCAGACATTGGCAGGTTTATCCGTGCATTCAGGGCTTACGACAAAGATGGTGTAGCAATTCCGGTAGAAAAAATTAATACGAATCAATGGGATATTTCTAATGCAGAAGACTTGCGATGGATTGAATATACTGCGCGTGACACCTGGGACACTTTATTAACAGTTGATCCTATTTCACGAATGACCGGAACGTCCCTCGAGGATAATCACGCCTTGTTTAATGCCTATTGTGTGATCGGATACCCAATCACACTGGAGGATGAAGCCATGCGAATTTCGTTTTCAATGCCCGGCCATTGGAAAACCGGAACAGCTTTAAGCAAAGACAATGACGGCTATTACGAGGCCAACGATTTCGAACATCTCGTTGACTCTCCCTTTCTTTTCGGCGACCTAACAGTAGCAGAAACAACGGTGGGGAGTACGACCGTAGCCATTTATAATTACTCCGCCGACGGTGCCATCAACGCATCCACGTTGCTA
>DASPJN010000028.1:0-44932 GCA_035628595.1 Chryseosolibacter sp. | reverse complement strand
TGGGCAAGGAAGCAATCTATGCTTTTGCGGACGGTGATGAACTTCGATTAATGTTGCTCGGTCTGAAACGGTTTACGAAAACCGAGCCATACAATTTGAAAAATGCGCGCAGAAAAGTTGCCGACCATGTCATTGCAAAAGGTGAATACCCTTTCTAACACCGTCGCCTGTGTGATCATTAATTGAACACTGCATTGTACAAAATCGAACAAGCCCCTGTTTTATGGCAGGGCTTTTCTTTGCTCCAGGGGGAATTTCTTGCCTCGGCAACAATGGAATAGCATTTGCGTTGCGTCAGCGACAAACATTCAGTTATGACTACGAATTCGCTTAATGTTATTCTCATTGTCGTTTTATGCATCATTTTGATACCGGTAGGCTTCGGTATAATCGGAGGTGCATTTGGAATACTTGCAGCAATTATTGGTGGCTTGTTCAGTGTGATCTTTGCAGTTATCGGAAGCGTTTTTGGCGCGGTCTTCAGTGTGATCGGATGGTTGTTTGACCTGATCACTGGTTGCTTCTGGAGTGATGGTATCCTCGAAGGAAATGCCTTTACAATCTTCGTGCTGGTGGTTCTGGTTATTGTGCTCTCCAGAAATAAGAATCGAAAATGATCACGAAACGGGATTTCGATTATACAATCCTGGGTTCAGAAAGTACTTGCTGTAAACAGGATATTTTCGCACTTCTACAATGGCAGGACGTTTGCCTTTTTCAAAATGCATTCTGTAATAGAATTCATATCCCCTCTTGACTGTAATATCCTTTTTCACCAGATACCATTTTCCATCATACGGATTTTGAACTCGGACTTCAACATGAAATAATCCCGGCAGACTTTTAATGCGAACAAACGTTCCTGGTTGTTTGTTGTACAACTTTCCGTTTACGTAAACCTGCATGGTGATATCTTTTTCACTTTGGATGGCGATGCCTGAGATGTTAGCAAATGCCTGTGAGGAGATGATGGACAACATCAGCACAACAACTATCTTTTTCATAATCAACCTCGGTATGTTCGTCTTTTAATCAACAAGGTCTGTGCCATTTTTGTTACCAATTTCACTTCCATTATTGTAAAAACTGTCGCTTAACCGAAAAGCCCTGGATAACCAATGCGGCAGCAGCAGTACGTCTGACGCGCTGTGTGGTATTCCTTTTGTTTGTTCTTTTACCCTATATTTGTCTCGCAACCACTATCATGCATCTCACACACGCTTGTTTGCAAATTCTTGGTCAATTGTCTGCAATTATCAATGGAATAACGCAGCAAGATTTCACCCGGCCATCCAACGTATTAGGTGGAAGTACTATCGGCCAGCACGTAAGACATACATTGGAATTTTTTATCTGCTTTCGCGAAGGGTATAACAGCGGGATTGTAAACTATGACAAACGCGCCCATGATAAGCGGATAGAATCTGACAAGGCGACCGCTGCCGCGGTACTTTCGCAGATCGAAGCTTTTGTCGGAGGACTGGATCAGGATAAAATGCTTATGCTTGAAGCTGGATATCAAACGGGCGATGATTCAGTTGTTACGATCAATACGAACGCCATGCGCGAGATTGTATACAACATTGAACATGCGGTGCATCACATGGCAATAATCAAGATCGGTTTGCGTGACGTTGCCCCGTATGTTGAAGTGCCCCAAGGGTTCGGCGTTGCAACGTCAACCATTCGTTACAGCGCAGCCGTCGGCGCGGCATCATAGCCGTATGTCACTTTTTCGCAAGATTCAAACCGCTGCTTTTTTTGTCAAGCTTTGCAACTGGGAGTACTGGCCTTTCGGGATCCTTCAATTTCCAGTCATGCTCTATTGGCTTTGGCTTTCTCTGAAAAGTCGTTCATTGGTTTTCTTCACCGCGTCGAATCCTGGCATCACGATGGGTGGTATGTTTGGAGAATCGAAATACGATGTCTTAAAAAAAATTCCGTCGCGATATGTGCCGAAAACTGTTCGCATATCTTTACCAACGACGACTGAGACCGTTCAAAAAATTCTCCATGAACATGGTTTTCACGTGCCGCTGGTCTTTAAGCCCGACATTGGCGAGCGCGGATTCATGGTAAGACGAGTATTCGATACCCAAGATATAGATGTATATCTATCCGAGGTAAGAACCGATTTCGTCGTGCAGGAATTAGTTGATCTTCCGCTGGAATTCGGCGTGTTTTATACGAGATTTCCGGATGAGCCGCGTGGCGTTGTCACCTCTGTTGTAGGGAAAGAAATGCTTTCAGTTACCGGGAATGGCGTGGCCACACTTTCTGAGTTAATAATGTCGAAGGATCGGGCGCGGTTGCAATGGCAGGCGCTGAAAGTAAAATTCAAAGAGCGATTAAATGAGATAATTCCTGCGGGACAAAACATCGAACTGGTGTCAATTGGTAATCATTGCCTGGGCACCAAATTTCTGAACATGAATCATCTGATCAACCGGGAATTGTCTGAAACTTTTGATCAAATCAGCCTGCAGATCGACGGCTTTTATTTCGGGCGATTCGATTTGCGGTGTGCATCGTTGGAAGATCTTTACCAGGGCCACGTCAAAATTCTGGAGCTAAATGGTTGCGGTGCCGAACCTGCTCACATCTATCAACCCGGGTTTTCCTTCTTTGGCGCGGTGTCCGTCCTACTGAGACATTGGCAAAACATTTATGTGATCGCGAAGCAAAACAAACAAAAAGGTCATCGCTTTCTCTCTTTACAGGAAGCGCGCGCTTATTACCGAAAGTTTAAAGAAGCTACAACAGCATGATTGTCCTGTCAACTTTCCTGACGGCGTTTTCACTTTCGTTCCTTGGATCAATTCCGCCAGGCACATTGAATCTCACTGCCCTTCAACTGGGACTCGAAAAGAGAACGAAGCTAGCTGTGCGATTCGCATTTGCTGCTTCGTTAATTGAATACCCCTACGCGTGGATTGCTGTCACATTTGAAAAGGTAATAACATCGTCCGGCGAGACAGAAAGGTGGCTGCAGTTGGTTGCTGCTTTCGCTATGCTACTTTTCGGTATTCTTAATCTCCGATCTGTAAACTCTCCGAAGCCGTCGTCTTTATCGGGCTCCGGACTCAGACGAGGTGTCATCATGGGAATTTTGAATCCACTCGCGCTTCCCTTCTGGATTGGCGTTACGGCATACCTCAAAAGCTTAGGCTTTGTTACGTTAAAGTCGTCAGTTGAAGTTCACGCTTACTTGCTTGGCGTATTTCTAGGCGCTTTTTCATTGCTGTGCGCCACTGCGTATTTCGCGCAACGAATGGTACTTTACTTTTCGAACGACCGCGTTGTAAAACGTGTTCCCGGATTCACCCTTATCGCACTGGGTGTTTACGGATTGATCGACTTCCTTTTATAAGACTATTGATCTACTGGTGACGGTGCTTCCGGACGATTCCACAGACAAGGAGTACAGCGCGCCGTGCATAAAAGCAAGATTTGGTTGTGCGTGACCGCAAGGGAAATCGAACGCAACGGGATATCTGTATTCATCAGTTGCATTGCAAATTATTTCTTCGACGGAGTCGCCAAACGCAAGGGATGAATCATTGATTTGCGTCATGTGACCAACGATTAAACCTGCTAGGTTGGATAGCTTGCCTGCTCGCTTCAATTGATGAAGCATGCGATCGACTTTGTATTTGTACTCATCAATCTCTTCGATAACCAGAATACAATTATCCGTTTCAATTTCTGTTTTCGTCCCGAGTGATTCGACGATCAATGACAGGTTTCCACCAATCAATCTACCTTCAGTTACTCCGGGGCGGTTGGAGGGATTTGAATTAAGATGGTATTGATGATGACCGGCAAAGAGCAATTGCTTTAGGCTCTCGATTGAGACTTCTGCATCAGGCTCACCAAACAACAGTGGCATCATGCCATGTACGCTGATCAGGTCGCGGCTAAACATCGCCAGGTGCAATGCGGTAATGTCGCTGAAGCCGATCATCCACTTTGGTTGGTCTTTGAGTGCGGAAAAGTCTATTTTGTCAACAATTCGTGTGATGCCGTAACCGCCGCGCGCTGCAATAATTGCATTGACGCGATTATCTCGAATGGCGTCATTCAAATCTGCAACCCGGTGTGCATCAGTTGATGCGAGGTACGAGTGTTCATCTGCAAATGTGTGAGCACCAAAGACTACGTTTAATCCCCATTGCTCAAAGACTGCTTTAGCGACTTCGGTTTGCCCGGCAGCTATTTTTCGTGACGGCCCCACGACACAAATCGTGTCTCCCGGCAATAGATTTCGCGGTCTGATCATGACAAATAAAAAAGCCCCTGAACGGGGCCTTAATATAAAGTTTTTCCAACGATTACTGTTTTGGCGTTGTGGCAGCGTCGCCTGTTGCAGGCTTCGTTACGCCAAGCTTTTTCAGTACCAGATCAGAAACATCCATCTTCTCATCACCGTAAAGGATGACGTCGAGTCCGCCAATCTGTTGATTAAGGATGAATGTGAATCCATTTTCTTTCGCAACGTCTTCAATAGCCTGGCCAACGCTCTTATAAACTGGCTCCATGAGTTGCTGTTGTTTTGACTGGAGCGAAGTCTGCGCATCCTGTTGGAGCTTCTCAAGATTTTGCTGAAGCATCTGCAACTCACGTTCAGTGTTCACGCGAACAGCGTCAAGCATCGTAGCAGCATTTGCATTGTAATCCTGTAGCTTCTTGCTGAACTCCTGTGACTTTGTCTCGATTTGATTCTTCAGCTGTGTCTGTAATGACTTCAATTCTGTATCAATTCTTTTCGCATCAGGCATCTGGCTGAAGATATAGTCAACGTCTGCATATCCAATTTTCGTTTGAGCAGTTTGCGCCTGGCTTACAAACGCAGTGATCATCAGGGCAAAGAATAAGGCAATCTTTTTCATCGGAGTTTGTTTCAATTTAATTTTTAATCTTATCGTTAGGGTCACCAAGACCCAATTCGTCTAATACAAAATCTGTATAATCGTATCGCGGATCGGTATAGATCATCACAAGCTCGCCTGCTTTGTCGAAGACAATCGCAAGGTTGTTTTGCTTGGCAACTTTATCAACCGCGTCCCACACCTTGTCCTGGATCGGTTTGATCAGTTCCTGCTTTTTAAGGAAGAACAATCCCCCGAATCCGAACACCTTCTTTTGATACTCTTTCAATTCGCTTTCTTTCTTCTGAATGGCAGCGGTGCGTTCTTTCTTCATTTCTTCTGTCAACAACACCTGTTCAGCCTGGAGTCCACTATACATGGCTTCAATCTTTTTTGCCATCTCCTGAATCTCCTTCTCCCACGCTTCCGATAGTTGGTTTATTTCATCCTGCGCCTTCTTGTAATCAGGCATTTTGTTTAGAATGAAATCAGTATCAATGTATCCGAACCGCTGGGCATGGACAAAATTCAGGCCGAAAATGAGCAAAAAAAACGTTAATAAACCGGCTCTCATAACTATCTGATTTGCTGCCCGATAGTGAAGTGGAACTGCGGCCCGCTCACCTTTCCGCCACTGTGCGGCAAGGCATCGAAACCATAGCCCCAGTTCAAGCCAATCAAACCAAATGCCGGCATAAATATGCGCGCACCAAATCCGGCAGACTTATACAGCGTGAACGGATTAAAGTCCTCATAATTGTTCCAGTTGTTACCGGCCTCGGTGAATATTAGTCCGTAGATAGTTGCAGCATTACCTGTTGTTACCGGATAGCGAAGCTCGAGTCCGAACTTGTCGTACACAATCCCACCCTGAATTTCCCTCGTGCCAGATCCATAACGGTCGTAAAGCGGTGGTGTGACGTGGTTGTTTTCGTAGCCTCTCAAGCCAATGATATCCTGCCCAAGCAGGAACGCTCCAAAACCGCCCGCCAGGCCGTCGCCACCAAGGTAAAATCTCTCGAATGGTCCGATACCGGCTTTGCTGGTAAAGGATCCAATGAAACCGAAATGCGCTTTGGCCTCGAGTACAAGTTTCTTTTTAGAATCAAGCGGCAGGTAATACTTTGCGTCGAACATCCACTTATGATATTCAAACCATTTGTATCGTTCAGCTGCCGGAGCATTCACATAGTCAAGATCTCTCCACATTGAAAATGGAGGTGTAAGTGTGAGACTCAACGAAACATCAGAACCGCTCGATGGATACATGATTTCGTTAACGCTTCTTCTCGCAAGCGTGGTGTTAAACGTAATGCTATTAGCATTTCCATCGCTGAAGCCCAGGCCACCGTTCGTGTAATTGCGAAGCGAATACTGCTGATATGAAAGCGAATTCGTCAGCGTGAAATAATTGTCAGGCCATTCAAGGCGACGACCCAACCCAACCGTGACGGAATTGATCTTTAGCAAAGGCTCATCTTCTGAACTGACGCGTGAGTAGTATCCGTAACCGCGCTGAACGGAACTGTTTAAACTAACTGAGAAAGAATGCGGCTTGCGTCCTCCGAGCCATGGCTCCGTAAATGAAAAACTGTAGCTCTGGAACTGTCGTCCATTGGCTTGTACGCGTAGTGATAAGCGTTGTCCGTCCCCAACAGGCAACGGGCGCCAGTTCTTGAAATGTGGAACGTTCCTGATTGAAAAGTTATTGAACGTAAGACCCAGTGTTCCAACGAAACCGTAAAATCCACCCCACCCACCAGATAACTCTACCTGGTCGTTAGATTGCTCTTCCACCTGCCATTCAATATCAACAGTTCCTTTATCCTGATTAGGCATCATGTTTTGGGTCACCTTATCGGGGACAAAGTACCCAAGCTGTGCAAGTGCCTGCTGGGTTCTGATCAGATCACTGCGACGGAACTTTTGACCCGGAATCGTGCTTAGTTCACGACGGATCACGTGGTCATTTGTCCGATCATTGCCAACGATTGTCACTTCATTGATGGTTGCCTGTTCTCCTTCAAAAATCCGCATCTCGATGTCAATGGAGTCTCCGGACACAGCCACCTCTACAGGCGTGACGCGGAAGAAGAGATATCCGTCATCCATATAGAGTCCGCTGATATCGATACCCTTCGGGTTGAAGTGAATCTTTTTGTCGATGAGATCCTTGTTGTAAACGTCGCCTTTGTTAATAGCGAGCACAGCATTCAGCTGCTTGTCGTTGTAAATGTAGTTGCCAGTCCAGATAATGTTGCGGAAATAATATTTTGGTCCTTCATTGATCGCAATGTCAATGTTTACGCTGCGCTTGTTATGGTCGAAAATGGTATCCGAAATAATTTCGGCATCGCGGTAACCCTTAGAGTTGTAATAGTCGATTATGTTCTGCTTGTCAGTTTCGTATTCTGCCTGAATGAGCTTTGAAGCTGCAAAGATGTTAAGCTTGATATTGTCGGTAAAAAACTGCTTTGTTTCCTTCCATGTTACCGGATAGGACTCCCCTGTATAGGTGTCGCGGTTGAAAAGCTCACTGAGAATTGCGCGGTGCAACGTTATGCGTGGGTACTCTTTTGTTTTTTTCATTCGGCGTTTGAGCGTGCCGCCATCAACATGCTCATTGCCATAAAAAGAGATTCGGTGAATTTTAACTTTGGCATTTGGACTTACAGCAATGCGAAGCCTGATGCCATCAGTGTTTGACCGGGCTGTATCTTTCTCCTGAAATACTTTTACATCTGCTTTAAGGAACCCTTTCTTAACAAAATATTTTTTTACTGCGAGCTCCGTATTACGAATCATCGCATCATTTACAATCTTCCCACGAATCAGGTTTAGGTCCTCCTTTAATCCGGATTCCTGGGACTTATTGATACCCGTAAAGTAAAAAGACGTGAGACGCGCGCGTTCGGTGAGTTCAATAATCAGGTAAACATTATCGCCCTCTACTTTTGAAACTTCAATCGTGACATCGCCCACCAGTCCGTATTTCCAGATTTTCTTGATTGCATTTGAAATTGCATCGCCGGGAATCTTAATCTTGTCGCCAACTTTAAGACCCGAAATGGAGATCATGGCATTCTTGTCCAGGATGGTAATACCCGTCACATCAATACCTGCTATTACATATTCCCTGGGATTGGCATAGTTAAGCTGGTTTTCCGTTTCCTGGGAAGCATTATTTCCGCGGTCCCGTTTTCTGAACTGTGCCCACCCGCTGATTGTTACTGATATTAAAAGGGAAATAATTAAGAGTCTTCTCATTAACTGACAGGATTCAATTGTTCACTCGTTTTTCCAAATCTTCGCTCCCGCTGTTGGTAGGACCAGATCGCTTCGTATAAGTTTTCCTTTCTGAAGTCAGGCCATAAAGTTGGCGTGATAAACAATTCAGTATAGGCTATTTGCCAAAGAAGGAAGTTACTGATCCGCATTTCACCGCTGGTACGGACAAGCAGCTCAGGATCTGGGATGCCAGAAGTTTCCAAAAAGTTTTCGAAAGTCTTTTCGTTAATATCCGCAGGCTGCAGCTTACCTGCGGCAATATCATTAGCAATTTTTTTTACAGCTTCAATCATTTCCCAGCGGCCGCTGTAGCTAAGGGCTAACATCAGGGTTAGCCCGCTGTTTTGTTTGGTCTGGTCGATCGCCCAGTCCAAATTCTTCTGGCAATCAATGGGCAGGTGTGATTTGTCGCCGATGATCTTCAGTTTCACCTGGTTTTCCTGCAACGTCTTGATCTCCTGTTTCAACGTGTAGACCAATAATTCCATCAGGCCGTCAACTTCGTCTTTCGGCCTGTTCCAATTTTCAGTTGAAAAAGCGTACAGCGTCAGGTATTTGATTCCAAGCTCGGCACAGCCTTCAGTGGCATCGCGCACGGCCTGTACCGCATTTCGATGGCCAAATATGCGCATTGCACCTTTCTTTTTAGCCCAACGCCCATTCCCATCCATGATGATGGCAATGTGCTTGGGAAGGTTATTGAAGTCTATATGTTCTTTATAAGACGCCACAAGGGTGCAAAATTAGCCCAAAAAAGTGAAACGTAAATTTTTAATTCACAAGTTATTAAAGCATCTATTTGTATGGATTAGTCGGACAAGGAATCACATAAAAAGTGCGCGTGAGCGTGATACCGAAAAAGTAATAGGCGTCGTTATCCTCAGGATTTCCATATTGATAATTCTTGAAACGCTGGTCGCCGTATGAGATGTTATCGAGATAGTCAAAAAATGTTTTCCGTGCGCCGAACTCAAGTGCGACATACCAGTAAGGGTTAATGACATACTTGGCACCTATACCGAATGGGATAGTTCCTTGAATGTCGCTGTAAGCCTCGGGTTTGCTGCGGCTGCCAGACATTCCAAAAACACCCAGACCAGCAAACATATACGGTGTAAACCGCAGTATTCGACGGTCCTCACGCCAATTCAGAAAATGATATTCCATCACCCCGGAAAACTCCAGCAAAAAGATGTTAAACGAAGCGCTACGATTGTTGGCAAAAGGGTCATTCTTCTGGCGCTTATCAAAAGCACCCAGCTTGCCAGCGGTAGCGGCACCTCTGAAGCTAACCACGCGGCTCAGGTTAGAACGGTAAAGTAACGTTCCGGCCGGTTTGCTGTTCAGGATATTATAGTTACGACTGAGATCGCCCGTATAGTTGAAAGTGCCAATGCCAAAACCAACTTCTGATCGCTGGGCGAAGCAGGTGCCAAGCGAGGCAAAAACGATAACAACCGGAACAAGCGATATTCGCATTATCTGAATTTAGCGCGATGAAACGTCTTTCCAATAATCGAAGTTAGCTTGAAAGTTGTAACCATGTAAATATCGCGATCATCTTTGTTACCCCGAAAATTATCCCGGTGTTCATGACCATAACCGGGCCAGACGACATATCCACCGGACATTACTCCACCTTCCGCAAGCGTTGCGTGGCCATCTACTTCCCCGGTTCTGTAAGACATTGCTCTGGCAAGTTCACTATTAAGCTCATCCAGATTTACATAGTTGCCACTCACGTCATCGACGTAATCAGTAAAAAGATATCGGAATCCAAGCTCTGCAGAAAAATCCATGAGTTCGTTGATTCTGAAACGAACACCCAAACCCATTGGTATAGCGGGCTGAATTAATTTATAAGGTTTTATGCCATGATTTACCGCTGATGGGTCAAGATCAGAGAATTGACCTTCGGTGCCCAATGGCTGAAGGTCCACCCATTCTCCGGCTTCGGGCAAAGGATTTCCGTTCACATCTGTTGCCGGGGCCTGGGCCTGCGGATTATGATGAAAGACGGCAATTCCAAGATAGGCGTATGGAGTCCATTTTACCCTCGAGATGTAGGTTGCCATATTTTCGAACAGATCGAAATTGGCGACGATCGAGAGTTCCTTTACCCGGTTTCTAAATGAAAGATTTCTGTCGTAACGAAAAATTGCGTTTTCTTCGTCCGATGGATCAGCTGAATCTGCATCATCGCCACGCAGCGTTCCATAGGTAAAAGCCGCTGTTAATGTATAGCGCGGGCCGAATCTGTGTGAGAATGAGAGTCCGATCGCGGGACGAGTAAAACCGATATCGGTGCTAAAACGGCTAGGGGTAGGGGCGAGGTCGCCAAAGTAGTTGAGTGCGTTTAAAGAAATACCTACAGCGTTATAAATCTTATCCTTTCCAAAATGAGATTTCTTTCCGCGAAAGCTGCCAATACGCCTGTTGTTTTTCTTGATTGCTTTCCTGTTTAGTTGTCCATAAGCCTCAAAACCCATTGAGCTGACGAGACAAACGATCAGCAGGCAAAGAATTCTTCTCATCCAGCGAGGTTCAGTTTTTAAGTATTTCACAATGAGGGAACTACAAATGTAACAAAATCAATTGCGGATGTCCAACCCCCAATTCAACTTTTGCCTCAAAGTTTTGAAATAATGCTGACCTTCCAACTGAATTAGCTGAACGGAAAAATCACCCTTTCGAACGCAAAGCTTAACGGTATGATCAACGGTCGCAATACGCGAATCAAGAGAGACCAGAAACTTACGGCTTCTGCCCTCTACCTGAAAGGATATTTCCGAATTATCAGAAACAACGATAGGCCTAACGGTAAGGTTATGAGGACTGACAGGCGTGATTACAAAATTTCGGGAGCGGGGAAAAATTAACGGACCACCGCAGCTCAGTGAGTAACCTGTGGAACCAGTGGGCGTGGCAATGATGATTCCGTCGGCCCAATAAGTGTTTAGCAATTCGCCGTCGATAAAAGTATGGATCGTGATCATCGACGAGCTGTCCTTCTTAACAACGGAAAAGTCATTAAGCGCGAAGTTCATTTTGCCAAAAATCGGTTGATCACTTTCCATCTTCAGAACAGCGCGCTGGTCGAGAGAATATGCGCCTGCCAGCACTTTATGCAAAGCCTGTTGAACATCGTCTTTACTGATGGTAGCAAGAAAGCCAAGTCTGCCCGTGTTGATCCCCAGAACAGGAATCTCTTTTTCTCCAATATGGGTGACGCTTTCCAACAAAGTGCCGTCTCCACCGAGACTGATCATGAAATTCATTCCATCGAGCACGGATGCATCGGGAACATAGGTATTCCATCGGTAGTTGCGGAACCCTGGATGTTTCAACCAGGCCTCGAACTTTTTGGAAACATACAATTGGCAGTTGGCAGCATGCAGGATCTCAAAGATCTGTAGAACAACAGGCGCCGTCTCTTTCTTGAATTCTTTTCCGTGGATGGCTATTTTCATCAGGATTGTGATTCACCGGTTTTGAAAGATACCTAGTAGGTCTGATCACCACGATGCCTCAGATGTCAAGGTATCGGAGAAGCATATCGATTCGCTCGCGTTCGTTTTCGATTGGTTTTGTTTCCTGGTACCGGCCGATGACCTTGTAATTGAAGCGCTCCAGGGTAGCCACAATCCTTGACATTTCTGTCTGATTGATCTTAATAGTAAGACGAATCTTCCCCGGATCAAGCGGATCTTCTTTGATAATGCAGCTAAGGATCTTTGCGTGATTTTCTTCGATGAGTCTGCTGATCTCTGCCAAAGAATAATCATGATATTTCATTGAGAGCACAAGGATTGATCCGGGCATCTGCACGGCCGCTGTTTGCGCAAAAGATGTAAGGGTATCCTGTACTGTAATTACCCCAGAATAGTGCTGATCTTCGTTTAACACGGCGACCATCTGCAATTTGTTGTCTGTGGCTACTTTCAGGATGTCATAAAAATGTGTGTCGAGGTGGACGTAACAGCTGAGTCCTACAAGGTTAAAATCGCCGACATGTTTTTCAATGTCATTTGTCTCGAGGATGATCTCTTCGGAAATGAATCCGAGGAGGTGTGAGTTATCAACAACCGGCAGATAATTACATCGGAACTCTTCCATCCATACAATTGCCTTGTGCGCGTCGTCACTTCCCTTCAGAGGAGGGATCATATGGTTGATGAGATCCTCGGCTATCATAGCAATTTATTTATTGAATGTTTTCATTAAAAAACGTTCCACGTACAAATCTCAGCTCACTAAAAATTCTTCGACCAGCTCGTTGAATTTTTCGGGATGCTCCATCATTGGCGCATGGCAACACTTATCGATAAAACGCAGCTTGGAATTCGGAATCAGCCGGTTAAATTCATGTGCGACAATAGGGGGTGTGATTGTATCATTCAGACCCCAAACCAATAACGTCGGCGCGGTTATATTCGGTATCTCTTCTGCCATGTTATGACGTTGCGCAGATTTTGCGATAGCCACGATACGCATACACTTCGGAATGCTCTTGGTCGTTTCAAAGACTTCGTCAACGAGTTCTTTCGTCGCTACATTGGGATCGTAGAATGTGTATGCAACACGTTCTTTGATGTAGTCATAGTTTCCGCGTTTCGGATATGAACCCCCCATCGAATCTTCAAAGAGCCCAGAGCTTCCGGTCAGGATCAGTTTTCGTACTTTGCTGCTATTCTTCAATGTATACAACAATGCAACGTGACCACCAAGGCTGTTTCCCATGATGGTCATGTTATCAAGGTTTTTGAACGCAACGAAATCTTCGACAAACTTTCTTAATCCTTCCAGCCCCGCTTCCTTGATCGGCATTTCATAGATCGGCAGCATTGGAATGACAACACGAAATTTTTTTGAAAAGCGGTTTACAACTCCCTCCCAGTTACTGAGGGCGCCAAACAACCCGTGCAGGAGTAACAACACTTCTCCGGATCCTTCGTCTACAAACTTGAAAGAATTGTCCTCTTTGACAGTAATAGCCATATCTACAAATATGAATGATAATTAGTTAAAATTTTAGGGTAAAGAAAGAATAAACGGTCTTAATCTTACAGTCGAAAGACATCGCCAAAGGCGGGGATAAACTCTCCGATCCAATCGGTAACAAAAGGCGCAAAAGCAGCGATGTGTGGAAGCAAAGGTGAATTTTCGATCCAGGGCTGAATCCACGCGCCATTGATAGAACTGACAATCCATATCAGGACGCTGAGTACAAAAATGGTTTTTATCAATCCAAGTCCCGCTCCGGCAGCTTCATCTATCCGACCTAAAAAAGTTTTATCTATGGACGCGCGAAGGGCTTTGCCCAGTAATGTAACCAACAGAAGAATGGTTAGAAATACGATTCCGAACGCAATGTAAGGCAGGTATTTATCATCGACATCGAATTTATCGTGCAAATAGATCAGCGCCACGCCCATTAATTTAAATCCGCCGATGATTCCGAGAATGATACCCAGCAATGTGCACAGTTCCATAAGAAAGCCATCACGATAACCTTTATAGGCGCCAAAAGCAACGATTGCAAGGATGGCAATGTCAACCCAACTCACCCGTTCAAGAGTTTTTTTACTTGTTCGGAAATAACTTTCCCGTCTGCCTGGCCGGCCAGCTTTTTTGTCGCCATGCCCATCACTTTACCCATATCCTGCGGATCTTTTGCGCCAGTCTCGGCAATGATGCTTTGTAAGGCGCTAATAATCTCAGCTTCAGATAGCTGCTTAGGTAAATATCGGTTGATGATCGCAAGTTGAAAAAGCTCCCTATCAGCCAGGTCTTGTCGGTTTTGTTGCTGGAAAATGTCTGCAGATTCCTTCCGTTGTTTTGCGGCCTTCATCAAAATCTTATTCTCGGTATCTGCGCTCACGTCACCGGAGCCGCCCTTCTCTGTTTCAGCCAGTAAGATCATTGATTTGATACTGCGCAACGCCTCAAGCTCTTCCTTGTTCTTTGAAAGCATTGCGTTTTTAATATCACCATCAATTTGTTGCTTAAGGCTCATAAATATTCCAGTTAATGTTAATTTTCGCCAGATTTTAAACAACCGAAACTCAGTTGGCTGTGACAAAACTCAGCGTCAATATTAATAAAATTGCCACACTCAGGAATGCACGGGGTGGAAATAATCCGGATGTTATAAAGGCTGCGATCGATTGTGAGAGTTTTGGTGCCGAGGGAATAACGGTTCATCCAAGACCGGATGAGCGACATATCCGTTACGATGATGTCATCGCTCTGAAGGAGGTTGTGACAACGGAGTTTAATATCGAAGGCTACCCCGACGAACGCTATCTTCGCCTGATCAGTGAGGTAAGGCCACACCAGGCAACGCTTGTTCCTGATGCACCTGATGCAATTACATCAAACGCAGGATGGAATACCGAAAAGCACGTGCAATTTCTTTCCGAAATTATTAGTGAGATCAGGAAGCTAGGCGTAAGAGTATCCGTGTTCGTTGATCCAAATTTAAAGATGATTGAAGGCGCCGCAAAGATAAAGGCAGACCGTGTAGAGCTCTACACCGAACCGTACGCGGCAGGTTACCGTGCAAACAAAGATGTAGCAGTCAAGGCATATTCGGCATGTTCGAAACTTGCACACGAGCTTGGGCTCGGCGTGAATGCCGGGCATGATCTGGACCTTGAAAATCTTGCATTTCTAAAAAAATCCTTATCATACCTTGACGAAGTATCCATCGGCCATGCATTGATCAGCGACGCGCTTTATCTTGGGCTCGAGAATACAATACAACTCTACAAAAAGCAGCTTTTGTAAAAAGCACACTAAAAATGAAACTTAGAAACAAATTCAAAGATGAGGACCTCAACCGGATTCGTGCGGCTGTAAAAGAAGCAGAGGACGCAATTTCCGGTGAAATCGTTCCCGTAATTGTTGAGCGAAGCGGAGACTACGATCAGGCACGCTACAAAAGCAGTCTCGTGTTCGGTGCCGTTTCCTTTGTTGTTATGATACTGCTCGACAGATATGTAATCGATCCGAGTCACACTTTATACTATGACCCGATGTTCATCTTTTTTGTGGTCACCATCTTTTCATTGCTCGGCTATTTTCTCCCGGACTTTTCGACACCTCTAAAAAGATTTTTTCTCAGCCAGGCGGTAATGGATGAATGTACGCGGCAGAAAGCAGAAGCTTGTTTTCTGGAAGAGGAGGTGTTTAATACGAAACAAAGAACAGGTATTATGATCTTCATTTCCTTCTTTGAACATGAAGTTATCATCATTGCGGATAAAGGTATCAGCAAAGTTGTTGAGCAAAAAGAATGGGACGCGATGGTCGCCAATCTCATATCGTTTATCCGTCAGGACAAAGTTGTCGAGGGTCTGGAAGCAGGTATCAAAAGGTGCGGTGCAATCTTATTGGAAAAAGGATTTCATAAGGCCGCGGACGACATAAATGAATTAGGGGATGAGTTGCGCATTAGTTAACGATAGGGGTTACATGAAAAGACTTTTCATATTTACTTTCTTCTTACCGGTTTTTTGTTTTTCACAACCCGCTATTCCTGAATTGTGGGGAACGCGTGTTCATGACGAGGCCAATATACTTTCGCCAGGGTTTGTCAATCAGCTCGAATCCCATCTAAAACGCGACGAAGATTCGACTTCCAATCAAGTTGCTGTTTTAATCATCGAAACACTCGATGATTATCCGATCGAACAATACACACTTGAGGTTGCTGAGAAATGGAAACTCGGACAGGCAGGAAAGGACAATGGCGTGCTGCTGTTTGTTGCTGTGAAAGATCGGAAGGTACGTATTGAAACCGGATACGGCGTCGAGGGCGCGCTTCCTGATGCGCTGGCAAATCAAATTATCAGAAATGAGATGGCGCCACACTTCAGGCAAGGAGACTATGAAAGTGGAATCATGGCGGCAACCATCGCAATTCAAAAAGCAATCGCCGGTGAGTATCAAGCCGACAATAAACCGACCAAATCAGGCAGGCGTGGTGGTTTCTTACCGATTATTATTATCCTCATCGTAGTCATTTTGATTTCAAAGATGCGCGGAGGTGGAGGTCGTGGAAGTGGTTGGTCTTCAGGTGCAGGCTGGTATGGTGGTGGATTTTCGGGAGGTGGTGGATTTAGTGGGGGCGGTGGTTTCTCCGGAGGAGGCGGCGGGTTTGGCGGAGGGGGAAGCAGTGGCTCGTGGTAGCACAGGTCAACCGAACATAAAAATCCTTTTTTGTAAACCGTTTTATGATTTAGAATTTATCTCTCCTATTTTTGGGCCTTTCCTTTAACCACCCATCATGAAAAGAGATAAAGTTATTTTCGATCTGATCGAGAAAGAAAAACAACGCCAGCAAAACGGTATCGAGCTAATTGCGTCAGAGAACTTTACTTCTCAGCAAGTCATGAAGTCTATGGGCACGGTTCTTACGAACAAGTATGCTGAAGGACTTCCGGGCAAGCGATATTATGGCGGATGTGAGGTGGTTGATGAAATCGAACAACTGGCGATTGACAGGGCCAAAGAATTGTTCGGTGCAGAATGGGTAAACGTGCAACCTCATTCCGGCGCTCAGGCTAATGCAGCTGTGATGCTGGCATGTTTGAAACCTGGAGATAAGATACTCGGCTTCGATCTTTCACATGGCGGTCACCTGACGCACGGTTCTCCAGTAAATTTCTCGGGCAAACTTTACCAGCCTACGTTCTACGGTGTTGAACAAGCTTCAGGCGTCATTGATTTCGATAAAGTAATTGCCCTCGCTGAGAAGGAAAAACCGAAGATGATAATCTGTGGCGCTTCCGCTTATAGCCGCGATTGGGATTACAAGAAACTTCGCGAGGCCGCTGATCGTGTTGGTGCAGTGTTGCTGGCTGATATTTCTCATCCGGCTGGGCTCATTGCGCGAGGCTTGTTAAACGATCCGATGGAACACTGTCATATTGTTACAACAACAACACATAAAACCCTGCGTGGGCCGCGGGGCGGAATGATCATGGTTGGAAAAAATATTGACAACCCGTTTGGCCTGAAAACACCGAAAGGAGAATTGCGCAAGATCGGTTCTGTACTCGACTCTGGTGTGTTTCCGGGAACGCAGGGCGGTCCGCTTGAACACGTCATTGCTGCAAAAGCCATCGCGTTTCAGGAAGCTCTTTCTGATGAATACTTTGATTATATCGTGCAGGTAGCGAAGAATGCCAAAGCGATGGCCGATGCTTTTGTTGCAAAGGGATATAAGATCATCTCAGGCGGTACTGACAATCATCTTATGTTGATTGACCTTCGCTCGAAAAACCTTACAGGTAAACAAGCAGAAGAGTCACTTATCGTTGCCGATATCACCATCAACAAAAACATGGTTCCATTTGATACGCAATCGCCAATGGTTACTTCAGGGATGCGGATCGGAACGCCAGCGATAACATCACGCGGAATGATGGAAAAAGACGTTGTTAAAGTTGTAGAACTCATAGACGAAGCCCTTCAAAAACCAGCCGATACAAAGCATCTCAAATCAGTTAAGAAGAAAGTAAACAGGATAATGGAAAAGTTTCCATTGTATTAACAGGGACGATCGACGATGCCACTGGACCAGGAGTTGGATGATGAAAAGGAAATGAGTTTTCTCGATCACCTCGAGGAACTAAGGTGGCATGTGGTACGTGCACTTGGTGCCGTGCTCGTTTTTACGATCGCCGCATTTATCATGGCTCCGTGGATCTTCCAAAATGTAATCTTCGCGCCGGCACGCATCGACTTTCCGACATTCCAGTGGCTTTGTAAGCTTGGTCATTTATTCAATTCGGAGGAAACGTTGTGTGTAAAGGAAATTCCCTTTAAAGTACAAAGCAGGTACATGACGGGGCAGTTTTCGATGCATATCATGTCGGCATTTGTGATTGGCCTGATCACTGCATTTCCTTACGTAGTTTGGGAGTTTTGGCGCTTCATCAGGCCGGGTCTATATTCAAAAGAAAAGAAATATTCCCGCGGAGCGGTGTTTTCGATTTCGCTTTTGTTTTTCGCGGGCGTTTTCTTCGGCTACTATGTGCTCGCACCTGTCATGATCTCGTTTCTCGCAAACTATCAAATCAGCGACATGATCGTTAATGAGTTTGATATTACCTCGTACGTTTCAACTGTTGTTGCCGTGGTGTTTGGCTGTGGGTTACTTTTTCAGCTTCCTGTTGTAATGTATTTTCTCACCAAAATGGGGATCGTTTCACCTGTATTTCTCCGCAAATATCGTAAGCATGCAATTGTCATCATTCTAATTCTTGGTGCGATTGTAACGCCGTCTGCTGATCCATTTACACAGAGTCTCATCGCAATTCCATTGTATCTTCTTTACGAAATAAGTATCTTGATTTCAATCCGGGTAAAGAAACGCCAGCTTCGTGAGCAGGCGCTTGAAAAACTAAATCAACAATAATATGATGCCGAAAATCGCTATTGGCGCTGATCATGCCGGCTTTGAGTACAAGGAGTCGCTGAAAAACTGGCTGGAGAAAAACGGATATGAAGTGAAAGATTTCGGCACGTACGATACAGAATCGGCAGACTACCCGGACTTTGCGCATCCTGTAGCATCAGCGGTGGAAAGTCAACAGGCGGGCCTTGGGGTATTAATCTGCGGAAGCGCCAACGGTGTGGCTATTACCGCTAACAAGCATCAGGGTGTACGCGCTGCAATTTGCTGGAATGAAGAACTTGCATCACTTGCCCGCCAACACAACAATGCGAATGTAATTTGTATCCCAGCCCGTTTCATGAGCTATGATTTAGCCGAGAAGGCTACCGACCGGTTCCTTCATACAGAATTCGAAGGAGGAAGGCATGAACGCCGCGTCGGTAAGATTAGTTGTTAGCTCTGCGGATATATAAATCCCCGCTTCGTTCGTATTGTTTTTTCAGAGAAGGAATTCTGAAAAAAAACGGTTTCATTTTATCCTCCGGATCGACGATCAAATCAGGTTCATCATTTTTGAACGCCTCGTAAACCGCAACGACGGATTGATAATATTCAGGTTCATTGAATGTCGGCGCAGCTAGTTTCCAGTTAAGGAAATGCGTAGCGGCGGCGTTGTCTTCGAAATAGTGAAGGTCAGGACCGAGAACCAATATTCTCTTACCTTTAATTGAGTCCGAGGTGGATGTGATGCGAAGATTTTCATAGCTCACGTCGCTCAATATGTCGTAGCGGGCGAGGTAACTCGTCAGCACTGTACCGGCGAGTAAAATCCAAATATTCATTTCAGCAAATTTCCTTCGACGGATTAGCAACAAAAAGTGCGTGAACAAAAATGCCAATACAGGAACCAGGACAATCATCGATTGTGGTCTGAGGTCTGGCGCGAAGAGAAAGTAGATGAAACAAAACCCACCCCAAAGGAAAACACTTTGCAGAAGCTCCGACTGATATTTGCTAAATCGTGCAAGGCGATTCAGCATAAAAATTGAAATCAGCAAATAAACCAACGGGACAATGCCAAGGATCAGCATGCCCTTGATCGAGACAAGAAACTCCTTGTTATAACCAAGGTTCGACAAATAATAGTATTGCCAGATCTTTTCGAGCCCGCCATTGAAAAAACTGATTGTCAGCACCACTAGGTGAGGAAGCAGAAAACCGAAGATCAACAGGAGAACTTTACGGATCGTTGACCGTGAGAACAGGAATAGGATGACGAGGACCGCGAAGAGGAAGGTAACGTAGGCAAAGAAAAAGAGCGATGCGAAGCTGATGAAAATTCCCAAATTGAAGGTGGTTTCATCACGCGGCATCCGGAATTCAATTTCTTTGAAAAGATTATTCCAGGCCAACAGGAGAAAGCCAAAGCCAAGCAACTCATCGCTAAGCGATAGTGTATCGAAGGAAAACGTAAACAGAATCGAAAAGATCAGTGAAGGTATAAATGTGTTTTCGCTGAAGACTTTTTTTGTAATGAGTAAGATGCCAAAAGATGCGCTGAACAGAAAGGTGAGAAAAAATGCAATGATGTGACGCGCCAGTAACGATCTGCCAAAAACAAAATCGATCGCGGAATGAAACCATGCAGCGAGCGGGGCTGTGCGGTCAGCGACTTCCAGGTACATCTGATTTCCATCCTGCAACTTCTCTCCAACTAAAATGTTTTTGATCTCGGGCTTTGTGAGGCCGGCGGGATCTATGAACAGGGGGAGATAGATGATGACAAGGATCAATAGCAATCCTAGTAATCTGTAAGGGTCATTTATTCGAAAATAACGAAGCAACTGGAAAACGTTTCGTTCCGGAAATAGCGTTGCAAATCTAAAGTTTAAAACGGAATCTATTGTTTTTTAATGCTGTTAATACTTCATTCGTAGAAGACTTCGAATATGGCAGGAACGACGCGTCAGCAAAAATTCAGCCGCTTGATTCAAAAAGAGTTAAGCGACATCTTTCAACGCGATAAGCGCGGAATTCTTGACAATGCCTTTATTACAATTGCGGATGTGAAGATGAGCCCGGATCTGAGTGTGGCACGTATTTACCTGAGCATGACGCTTGCCAAAGACAAGGAGAGAGTGCTGGATAAGATTAACAGCGGCAAAAAAGAAATCAGAAAAGCGCTTGGCGATCGAATTGGTAAGCAAGTGCGCATCGTTCCGGAAATAGTGTTTTTCATTGACGAGGTGGAGGAGAACGCAAGCCGCATCGAGGAGATCATCAAAAACCTGAACATTCCACCGGAGAATAAATGATCTTGCTATAATTTCAACTTATCAGGATTGAATCTTCCCTACTTCATTGCCAGACGATACCTGTTCTCAAAACGGAAGAAGAATTTCATTAACATCATTTCCATTTTATCAATGGCTGGTGTCGCTTTTACTACGGCGGCACTGATCATTGTTCTCTCGGTATTTAACGGCCTGGAAGATCTGCTTCGATCGCTTAACAATTCGTTCGATCCAGAGATCCGCATACAGGCAGCAAAGGGGAAATCGTTCGAGTTGACTCCTGAAATGCTTGCAAAGATCAAAGCAGTCGATGGCGTTTCTATTGTGACCGAAGTGATCGAAGACTATGCATACGTGAGGTATCGCGATGCGAACCAGGTTGTTACCGTTAAAGGCGTTTCTGATAACTTTATTGATCAGCAAAGAATTCCAAAAGAGAATATTGTTGAAGGAGAATTAAAGCTTCGTGAAAATGGAGTTAACTATGCTATCATTGGAAGGGGTGTTCAATACACGCTATCCGTTGCAGTGACGGAAGGTATGTTCCCCCTGCAGGTTTACTATATCAAAAACGTCAAGGCGAGATCCTTAAATCCTTCAAATCTTTATTCGAATCAGATTATTATGCCGGGTGGTGTATTTTCAATTGTTCAATCGTTCGACGAAAACTACATTATTGTTCCTCTTTCATTCACCCAGGAGCTGCTCAATTACGGAAATAAGCGTACGTCGCTTGAGATTAAGACAAGTGGGAGGAATGTGAGTAGGATTGAAAGCGAACTGCAAAATCTTCTGAAAGATGACTTTGTTGTCCTGAATCACGAGGAGCAACACAAGGATCTCTACAAGCTTTTGAAGATGGAAAAGTTTTTCGCGTTCCTTGCATTAACGTTGCTTTTGATAATTGGATCGATCAACATTTTCTTCACACTGATGATGCTTGCACTAGACAAGAAGAAGGACATCACAATCCTGTCATCTATGGGCGCGAGCAAACGTCTGATCAGTAATATATTTATGGCAGAAGGCACCTTGATCGCTGGTTTTGGAGTGGTGCTCGGTCTTGCTGCCGGGGCAGCGTTTTGTTGGTTGCAGATGAACTATGGCATCATTTCGATGGGTATGGAAAACTCGATCACCGAGGGATATCCAATTAAGATGCGCCCGCTTGATTTTGTCCTGACGCTGTTGGTTGTAACTATTATTACGATGTTGATATCACTCAGACCCGCATACCTGGCATCTGGTCTTTCGCACAACAACAAGCTTCTGGGTAAACAGTAGTTTTTTTATTTTGTCTTATTCGGTGTGCAGTAACCGTATCCCCGTCAGAGGCTCTTAAGCCACGTAAGCACTCGTTAGTGCACCACACGCATAAAAAAGGCCGCCTTTATAGGGCAGCCTGAATATGGAATTTCTTGTTTTGGCTAGTAATTCGATCCTGCTCTGATCATTGAGCAACGGAAGCCGATGGTTGCTGTTGCTGAATCCTGATCCAGATATCTTCGCGTACCTGGAGACATCCAGTATGCAACATCTTTCCATGAACCACCCTTGTAAACCCGCGCACGGTCTGTGACAAGAGACGTGAAGCTCTGCGGGTTATTGGTTGCGTTATTGTAATTCTTGGCATCATCTAAAAATCCATCACGGCGAACCGGATTCAGGTCATCGAAATCCTGATAGGAGTTAGAGCGGTAAACGTCCTGAACCCATTCGCTTACGTTACCGGCCATGTTATACAAGCCGTAATCGTTAGGAGGGAATTCATAAATGTAAGATGTGATCAACGCACCGTCATTTAATCGACCAGCGATACCTGCATAGTCACCACGACCACGCTTAAAGTTGGCAAGCATATAACCCATTTCTTTTCCGTAAGGGTTACGAACTGCATGTCCGTCCCAAGGATAAAGACGTTGATGTGTTTGCATTTCTTCAAGCCACTGGGTACCAATGAGCGCTTGCGCTGCGTATTCCCATTCAGCTTCCGTTGGAAGACGATATGCTGGAACGACGATACCTGACTCCAACGGAATACGGCCATCACTCTCAGCATAATCTTCGCCAGATTCTTCCGCAAGCTTTCGGTTTACCGCAAGTGTGCGCCACGACGCATATTTAGAAGCCTGATTCCAGGAAATACCAACAACCGGGAAATAACGGAATCCCGGATAACGGAAATAATGGTCAACGTACGGGTCATTAAACGCAAGCTTGCCTACCCAAACGTTTGTGTCAGGTAACGCTGCGTTGTAAGTTTCTTGTGCAGAATCAGCTAAATGGTGAAGGTACTCAAGCCAGTGAATGTTGGCAATTTCTGTCTCATCCATGTAGAATGAAGCAACCGAAATAGTTCTTTCAACGTTGTCCCTATACGACATCACATCTTCCTCGAAAGAACCCATAACTGCGCGGCCTCCTTCGATGAACACCATGTTTGGAGCTTCTGGCTGACCTTCGAAAGGCGTAACCATGAATCCGCCTCCATCTTCGTCATTGAAAGCCAGGCCCGTAGCCGTACTCATTTGGCCGGGGTTTGAAGCGGTTGGCTTTCCACCTCCGCCCAATAAAGAGCAGCCAGATATCGCAACCGAGGCGCCAACAACAGACAACAGAGCTCTGAAAGAATACTTCATTTTCACCTTAAGTTTTAAAACAAATGCTAATATAGATAGATAATTATATGTTTTCCAAGCAGAGGAATTGTAATTCATCAATCTTTGATTCATGATAATTGCGCCTATTGAAAACGACATGTAAGATTTCTCTATTGTGCTACATGTCATTTTTATCATGAGACCACAATTTCCATTATTGGGACTCATAAGGGTTGATAAACATAACAGAATCGTGTTTTTGAGGCGATTTAAAGGGTTTTTCAGAATGGCATATTATTTCGATGGGTTGGGGAAACACCCTGGCCTATGTATACCTTGCAGGATTTCAGAGTAATGCCATTCGAGAAAAAATGTGATCTGATCACTTTCCGTGGAAGCTACTTAACGCAAAGAATGTTGGGCGATTGCAAAGTGTTTTTGTATCACACGGAAGACTTTTACATCGAAGTCTTTTATTCTCCCAAGCATCAGAAAGTTTTAATGATCAATGCCTTCGACAAGCCGATTGGTCTTGACCCTTATCTTGATAAAATTTCGCTGACCGACCTTGAAGCTTGATCGGGAGCCATTCGCGAAAGCAAATCGATTGCCGAGTCAACAGTTGTGATGTTTTCGATAACGAGCATGGCTTTACCAGCAGTATCCCTTATTTTGCATTGCTTGGGGTTAGCCTTTACGAAATTCAGAATTTTGCCAAACATGTCCGAACTAAAATAGTCGTCTCTGTTCGTCACGAAGTACGCGCGCAGCTTATCGTTCTTTAAGCTGAGCTTTTCAAAACCAAGCTCTTCTCCCAGCCATCTCAATCTTACAGAGTTGATAAGCTCGTTAACCGAAGCAGGAAACGGTCCGAACCGATCACGAATTTCGTCAGTAAATTTCTCGAGCTGTTCTTCATTCTTGATGTTGTCGAGGCGTGAATAAAGCTGAAGTCTTTCGCTGGTACTATTGACATAGGTTTCCGGGATCAGAATCTCGAGGTCTGTTTCAATCACACAATCCTGAACAATTAACCTGGCTTTCTCCGCCAGTTCAACAGCAAACAGATCTTTGAAATCTGTTTCTTTTAATTCCTGGATAGCATCATCGAGAATTTTATGGTAGGTATCAAAGCCAAGATCGGTGATAAAGCCGCTTTGTTCGCCCCCCAACAAATTACCGGCGCCGCGAATATCAAGGTCTCGCATGGCAACTTTAAAACCGTCGCCTAATTCTGAAAACTCTTCCAGCGCGGCGAGGCGTTTGCGAGAGTCGGCTGTAAGCAAAGACGCAGGTGGTGTGAGTAAATAGCAAAAGGCTTTTTTATTCGAACGTCCAACACGACCGCGCATCTGGTGAAGGTCAGACAATCCGAACATGTGCGCCTGGTTGATCATGATCGTGTTGGCATTCGGAATATCAAGTCCGGATTCGATGATGTTGGTTGATATCAATACTTCATACTCACCGTCGATGAATTTCATCATCACCTTTTCAAGACGGTCTCCTTCCATTTGTCCATGCGCGATACCGATGCGCGCATCAGGAACAAGCTTGTAAATAACATTCGCGATGTGCTCGATATCACTTAACCTATTATGAACAAAGAACACCTGTCCGCCTCTGCGTAATTCAAAGCTGATTGCATCGCGAATCACAACTTCGTTCCATGTGTGCAACTCCGTTGTTACTGGCTGGCGGTTTGGCGGAGGTGTTGAAATGATACTCAGGTCGCGTGCGCCCATCAATGAAAAGTGAAGTGTACGTGGAATTGGCGTCGCGGTGAGCGTAAGAACATCGACATTATACTTCAACTCTTTCAGCCTGTCTTTCACTTTCACGCCGAATTTTTGTTCCTCGTCAATCACAAGCAGACCAAGATTCTTGAACGTAACATCTTTGCTTACGATGCGATGCGTGCCGATCAGAATATCAATCTTTCCTTCTTTAACCTTATTGATTATTTCCTTGATGTCTTTGTCGGATTTGAAACGCGAAACATAATCCACTTTTACAGGGAGATCTTTTAATCTCTCGCTAAATGTGCGATAGTGCTGCATTGCAAGAATGGTAGTTGGCACGAGCACAGCTACTTGCTTTCCATCTGCTGCTGCTTTGAACGCAGCGCGTACAGCAACTTCTGTTTTTCCGAAACCTACATCACCGCAGACAAGGCGATCCATCGGGTGAGGATTCTCCATGTCCTTTTTTACATCGTCAGTTGCACGCGCCTGGTCGGGTGTGTCTTCGTAGATGAAGGATGATTCAAGCTCGGCCTGCAGGAATCCATCAGGGCTGAAAGCATAACCAGGAGAAGTTTTTCTTTTCGCGTAAAGTTCGATAAGCTCCTTTGCGATATCCTTAACGCGTTTCTTAGCCTTGTTTTTTTTGTTCTCCCATTCCTGGGATCCGAGTTTTGAAATTACAGGTGGCGCACCTTCTTTTCCAGTGTACTTCGAGATCTTATGAAGCGCATGGATACTTACGTATAGCAAGTCGTCGTCGCGAAATACGAGTCGGATGGCCTCCTGTTCATGACCATTTACTTCTTTCTTTTCAAGGCCGGCGAACTTCGCGATCCCATAATCAATATGTGTTACAAAATCACCAGGCTGAAGTGTTTGTAATTCGCGGAGTGTAATTCCCTTTGCTTTTGAGAATTTTTCCTTCGCACGATAGCGGTGAAATCTTTCAAAGATCTGATGATCCGTATAGCACGTGATCTTGAGTGAAGCGTCAACGAACCCCTGACGTAAAGAGAATTCAATTGGCTGAAATTTTACCTGCCCGTTGATCTCATCAAGGATTCCCTTGAGGCGATCGAGTTGCTTCGGCATGTCGGCAGCGATGAAATTGCTGAAGCCCTGCATTTGCTGCTCGTAAAGGTTGTTGACAAGTAATTCGAAATTCTTGTTGAACGATGGTTGTCCGGAAGATTGAAATTCATAAGTCTTCGCGTTAGTCAACGCGCCTCTGCTTCCGAACTCTATTCGTGAGAAATTGTCGGCCTTGCTTGTAAACGCGTAACCGTCGTCGAACAATTCCTGAGGATTCGCGACAACCTGTGTGTTCCCGCTTTCTTTCAGCACTTTGTCGAATGAAGCCTCCGCTTTATGAAAGCTCTTTTCTATGAGGTCGCCAGTGAACTGATAATCCTTAAACCACAGTCGCGTATCCGGTGAAATGAAATCAAGAAAGGATTGTCGTTGTTCCTGTATCAGTTTCGTCTGCACGTTCGGAATGACGCTTACCGTTTCAAGTGAATCGACTGAAAGTTGTGAGCCTGGCTCGAAAGACCTGATCTGGTCAACCTCGTCGCCAAACAATTCGATCCTGTATGGCAGCTCGTTCGCGAATGAAAAAACGTCGATGATCCCTCCGCGCACAGCAAACTGCCCTGCTTCGAATACGAAGTCGGTTTTTTCGAAATCATAGTTGTGGAGAAATTCTTCAAGAAATGAGACTTCAAGTTTTTCTCCTTTTGTGATCGTAAACGTATTTGATGCAAGTGAACGCTTATTGATAACCTTCTCGCACAACGCCTCCGGATAGGTCAGTACGATTTCCGAGTTAGTTTTGTTCGCCAGCCTGTTCAGGACTTCGGCGCGCATGAGGATATTGGCGTTTTCAATGTCATCAAATTCGTATGGACGCTTGTATGACATCGGAAACAAAAGGATTTCGCGATCTAATAAATTCTGAAGATCATTTTGAACGTAACCGGCTTCTTCACGATCCTGCAGCACGACTACATAATCATGAGGATGGAGCTTGAAAGTAGCTGCAATCAGGATAGAATCCAGGCTACCGGACAAGCCCTTTATGCGGATGTTGTTCTGGCCAGACGCATTTATCCCTGCAGCTATGGTTTTTATGAAACCGTCTGCGCGATAAATGTTCAAAAAATCAGCGGCCTTCACTAATTCGTGGTTCCCCCTGTGTAAGAGGCGCAAATATAAGGGCCAATCTCTTACGGCGTACGCATTTGTTATAAATTTACCCCATGCATTTTGCGCGACAATTGTTGTTATACATTGGCATTATCTCACTAGCCTTGTTGGTTTTTGGTTTGTTTAAGCCATGGATGATGTTGTGGTGGGAAGATGTTCAAAACAGAAAAAAAGTGATCCGGCTGTACGGTTCGATTTTTATCGTTTGTTATAGTTTATACAGGATTTTGCATTTTGTGGAATGAAGCCTGGAAATTTACTAATGTGTGCGTTGCTAATGGTCGCAGTTTCATGCAATAAGACGCGGACGCCCGATGGAGACACGAATATTAAAAACGACGAACCGTCAACGCCTGTACGCGTTCCAAACGAACGGCCCGAATTATCTGTAATGTTGCTTGATGGACGGAACATTGACCTTCGAATACTGGAGGAAGATTTTATGCTCGTTTTGTTCAATCCTACTTGCGATCATTGTCACGATCAGGCGAAGCAGATTAAGAATCGGATTGACGCTTTTAAAGATTACAATATTTATTTCGTCTCATCTGAGAGCATCGAGATCACTCGGCAGTTTTCAAAGCAGCTTGAACTGGAAAACCTGAAGAATGTTTATTTCGGTAATGCTACAGGCGAAAAGGTATTTGATCAGTTTGGGCCAATATCAACGCCGTCAACGTACATCTACAAGAAAGACGGGAGTATGGTTGAAAGTTTCGATGGGCTGGTGGATGTAGAGGTGATGATTAAATACCTCTAGTCGCTATTTCAGACGCTCCGCTATTACGAGCCTTTTCTTCTGATCGGTAAATCCAATCAAATACATATTGCCGCCATCTTTAACTCCAAGCTGTTTTTTCAACTGATCAGGCGACAAGGGGTAATTGCGTGTGAGCACATTTGCTTTTCCATCGGAAAGCAATGCAGCGACGGATTTTTTCTCAGGCTTCACAACGTTAATGATATGCCATATTCTTCCCGGGAATTTGGTGTTCTCTACATCTGCAGTATAGAGATGTGTGTTGGTATGAAGCTTATATAATCCAAATTTGTTTCCGATGCTTTTGAATGAGCCCGCCTTGAGAATTGCGGCGTTCGGTTCGTAAAGGAAAGCTTTTACCTCAGCGAACGCCGCGATTGACTGGCGTTCCTCCTCAAAGGTGAATTGAAACTGCTCATTGGAGGGCAGCTCTATCGCGAGTATTTCGGGTTTACCCAGATAATCTTTCTCCAGGTGGAATAAAACCTCTTTACACTCATTATTTACTGAGAGCACAATTACTTGTCTCACATTTTTTAATAATCGAATGCCTTCCTGTAAATCGTGCAGGGGCGAAGTCTTCACAAGCAGGTGCCGCGTATGCTGAAGAATCTCTTCTTGAATCGTGGTGATATCAGGGTCGCAATCCGCGAGTGTAAAAACTTTTCGGGTATCAACTCTCCGCGAGGGATCGATGTAAACAAATGAAGCTTCGGTTTGTGAGCCAAGAAATGCCTCTGCGGTTTCATTGTGAAAACTCACATTGTCGATGCCTAATGTTTCAAAATTATGTCTTACAATTTCAAGCAGCTCGGTTTTTGGTTCGATGTAATGCCATGCCTTGAAATTCCTGCTAAGGAAAAACGAGTCAATTCCAAAACCACCCGTCAGATCTATTCCAGCATTAGTTTCGCCAACTATCTCTTTCACCCATACAGCTTTAAACTGTGCAGTTGCCTCTGAGGAACTTTGCTCAAGATTTAATGACGGTGGAAACACGATTGATTTGTTCGCGTAAAACAACGGCAACTTATACCTGGCCTTTTGCCGGCCTTTTATTTGAGCAGCAATCCATTCGATAGGCAGCGCATGCGACTGATATTTCAGTACAAGTGCGTTCACGTCGTCATGCTGATGTGATTCTATGAATTCCTTGTGCTCTGATAACAACGAACGATACAAGCGCCAAAAGTTTGGGCTAATTTAGTTCGCTTCTTTGGTTTTATAATGAAGTTGGATATTTCTTAATGATGCTACGAGGCCCAAACCCTGGGCTGCGAGCAATACAGGATCGAAACGATCAACAGCATATATGACAACCATAACTGAACCAGCGGCGGTCATGGTCCAGAAACCCAGGGGCAGGTCGGAAGTCTTTGTTTTTTCGGCGTAGTACCACTGATACAAAAAACGGATGTTCAATAACATTTGTCCCAAACCACCGGTGAGAAAAATAGGGTGAAGGAAATCTGAAAGCCTAAAAGTAGTTTCAACTCCTGCAATGGGATGGAACATCAATCCAAGGGTGGCAATAGGTGCAACTATGGCTGAAATACGGAACAACGATGACATACGGTTCCAGTATCCATCCAGTTGGAGGTTTCGGATTGCAATTATGTATGACAGGGCCTGTCCGAGGATGATGACAAAATCATTTTGAAGAA
The DNA here is from genome assembly GCA_035628595.1 of Chryseosolibacter sp. Classification (GTDB taxonomy): domain Bacteria; phylum Bacteroidota; class Bacteroidia; order Cytophagales; family Cyclobacteriaceae; genus Chryseosolibacter. The sequence goes on along the minus strand of DASPJN010000028.1, from coordinate 15,103 downwards.
CGCCATAGATGATAAACAGATATGAAGCAACAACGCTCAACTGCCAGTAAATAAGCGGAGAAACTACTCGTCCTTCTTTTTCTGAAAGCATCCACTGGATAATGAGTCTCGCTGCAAATAACCCCTGTGAAAGAAAACCTAATGCCCAAATCCAATAAATCCCCGAATCATCCATCGCCAACTTTTTCGCCACTGTGAATTATTAAAAAGCGTACCCGCGATGCAATCGATTGGGATCATTTAGATTTGTGGCAATATGGTCTATGATCTTGTTATTGTCGGTGGTGGTGCAGCCGGATTTTATGCTGCGGCTCAGCTTACATCAATGTCGCCGGCAGGTAAAATTGTTATTGTAGAAAAAAGTCCCAGGGTATTAAGCAAGGTCAGAATATCAGGCGGCGGTCGCTGTAACGTAACGCATCATTGTTTCGATAGAATTCCGCTTTCACGGCACTATCCTCGGGGAGAAAAGATGTTAAAAGAACTATTCAGAAAACATCAGGCGGAAGATGTTGTTGCGTGGTTTGAATCGCGCGGGGTTATGTTGAAGACTGAGGAGGATGGACGGATGTTTCCGATTACTGATGACTCGGAAACGATCATCGAGTGCCTGGTCTCAAGCGTCATGCAGGCCGGAGTCAAGATCGAGCTGTCGAAATCTGTCCAGCGGGTTGAGGTCATCGATAATGTTTTTCACGTCATGGTTGCATCCGGTGAAGTTTTCAGAGCACACAATGTGTTGATTGCAACGGGGGGCCACCCGCAAATGCAGTCTTACGATTGGATTCGTAAGCACGGCATTGACGTCATTTCTCCAAAGCCTTCGTTGTTTACATTTAACGATTCCGAAAATCGTTTCAAAGAATTAATGGGTGTATCCGTTCAGGAGGCGTTCGTGCGAATAGCAGGAACGAAGCATAAGTCAGTGGGCCCGTTACTTATTACCCATTGGGGGTTGAGTGGTCCGGCGGTGATCAGACTTTCTGCGTGGGCTGCTGAAGATCTATTTGAAAAGCATTATGAATTCACAGTGCTTGTCAGCTGGATTGGTGATGTAAACGAAGATGATGCACGAAACATGGTCGAGGAATACAAATCAAAAAATCGGAAACAAAAAATTACCAATCACCCATTATGTTCATTGCCCTCTAGATTATGGTTACGATTGTGTGAGCTGGCGGAGATCAGTGAAATAAAGATTTGGGCTGAGCTGCCGATGAAAAACCAAAACCGCCTAATTGAGCTTCTCATCCGGTGCCCTTTTAAAATCAAAGGTAAGACGACATTTAAGGAAGAATTTGTAACCTGTGGAGGTGTAAATCTCAACGAAATCGATCCCGACTCCATGCAAAGTAAAAAAATTCAAGGGCTATACTTTGCGGGCGAAGTTTTGAATGTCGATGGTGAGACCGGCGGGTTTAATTTTCAAGCTGCCTGGACAACAGGGTTCATCGTTGCGGAATCAGTGGCAAAAAAAATCTCCTCATCCAGTTCAGAATGAAGAGATTCGCTTTGATTGTATTATTGCTTCTTATTCGTTCTTCAGATTATCAACTGGGTTGGTGAACGCAGCGCGAAGCGTTTGAGATCCGATTGTCAACGCGCCAAGTCCTATGAGAATGGTAATGCTCAAAGCGATCATACCGACGCCAATGTTCACGTGATAGGCCATGAGCTCCAGCCAGAAGTTATTGATAAACCAAGCTGCAGGCACGCCAACCAAAATTGCAATGAAAAGTAGTTTCAAAAAGCTGCGTGAGAGCAATACTACCAGGCCGCTGTCTGTCGAGCCAAGCACCTTGCGGATGGAAATCTCTTTCATTCGGGTTTCGATCGTGTAGGTCGCCATTCCGAGTAACCCGAGACATGAGATCATAATCGCCATGGCAGCGATGAACCCAAGAATGTCAACAACATCACCGAAGACGGTATTGTATACAAATTTGATTTCATCTTCGAGCAACTTGTAATCCGCTTTTAACCCAGGGTTGACCGAAGCCCATGCTTTTTCGATCGTGGCTTTTGCATTCTCGTTGGAACCTGTAAACCGAACTTGCAAAAGGCCGATTTGCTCTGGATTCCACATTAAAACCATCGGCTCAAGCTTGCTCATAAGGGCAATATGGTTGTAGTCTTTTACCACGCCGATGATCTGTTTTTTTGAAGAGTCGGACTGAAATATCAATTCCTGGCCGAGCGCGTCACTGACGGATTTATATTGAAATGTTTCTAGCGCCATTTCATTAATGACAATGAAGTTTTTATTTCCGTCACCGTTTTCCGGTTCAAAAAACTTTCCCGCAACGAGCGACACTTCTATGTTGTCGAGGTAATCGTTATCAACCACGAAGTAATTTGAACCCATCCACTCCTGTTCAGACAGATCCTTTTTGAACCCATCGCCATAATTGACGCTTGCAGCGGGTGGATGAGAAACAGCCGATACATTTTTGATATTAGTGTATTTCAACAACTCTTCTTTGAGCGCCGTGGCAGATGTGTTGTTCAATCTGACAACATAATTTTCTTTCATGTTAAAGCCGTAATCCTTGTTGAGGAATAGCTCCATCTGGTTATACATCACGATCACCGTGAGAATGAAAATAAGCGAAATGGTGAATTGAGAAACGAGCAAGGTTTTGCGCAAGCCCATACGCGAAAACACTTTCATATTATTCATGCTCTTTAATACTTTCACCGGCTGAAATCCAGAAAGCACGATAGCAGGAAACATTCCGGCGAGGCAGCCAACGACAACCGCGAACACAAGAAATACTGCATATACACCTACGTTGCTGGCAAGATCCCACATGAAAATCCGGGCAAATGTCAGTTGCAATACTAGTGGTTTAAGAACGATAAGTACTGCCAGTGCAGCTACGAGCGCACACAGCGCGATTACCAGCGACTCAGATAAAAATTGCGTGAAAATTTGCCAACGTGCTGCACCTGTTGCTTTTCTCACGCCGATCTCTTTTGCTCTTTTCAGTGATCGGGCAATTGAAAGATTGGTAAAGTTGAAGCATGAAGTTAACATGATAATGCCTGCAAGACCGCCAAGGAAATATACAAATGCCCACGGCAGCGATGGCCCGATAGGGTTGTTGATGAACGGGCCAGGCGTGATATCGTTCAGGCTTTGAAGTTCGAACTTTGCCTTATATGCATCCGGATTGTCAACTGAGCCGATGTGCGCGTTATAGATGTTATCGAGGTGCGCCTGAAAATCTTCTTTTGAGATACCCTCTTTAAGTTTCACGTATGTCCAGCCGTCCCAGAAGTCGAGCCAGTTGTCCATTTCGCTGTCATCCTTACCAATTGCCTTCAGGCTATTTATGGTCGACATACTGGCCAGCGCTTCGAATACAATGTGTGATTTGTTTTTTGTTTCGCGCAACACGCCGGTGACGGTGTACGTTCCGCGGTCGCCGACTGTTAACGTCATTCCAACCGGATTTTCGTCTTTGAAGAGCTTCCTGGCTGCAGCTTTTGAGAGTACAACGGAGTAGGGTTTTTCAAGCGCATTTTTTGGATCGCCATACTCCATTTCGTATTGGAAAAAATCAAAAACTTCCGGATCGGCCCAAAATCCTTTTACGGGGATATTGACATTCTGATTTTCTACTTCTAACCAGCTATTGCCAAAGCCGCGTTTCAATCTCACAGCTTGTTCAGTACCTGTATACTTTTCAAGCAGCTCCTGCTTTAGCGGCATCGGTGATGTCGAGTTTACGATGCTATTACGTGACTGTCCGTTATTATCCACGGCATAAGATGTGATTCTGAAAATACTGTCACGATTTGTGTTATACCTGTCATATAACATCTGGTCGGCGACGAGCATAATGATTGCCATGCAAATTGCCATAGACACAGCCAAGCCGAAAATGTTAATAGCAGAGAAAAATTTATTCCTGGTAAGGTTGCGGATTGCAACCAGAAAGTAATTTCTGATCATAAAACGGTTGTTAAGGGTTGTAAGGATTTTTTACTTAAGTAGATCTCGCTTGATGATAATGTAATAAACCAAGAATCCTACCGACAATGAAACGGCGAATATGCCATAAGGCATCGGTGTGTCGGGTGAGACGTTTAATACATCCATGAGGATTAACGCGATGCCGCCTGTCAGAAAGAGAAGTCCCCACTTTAATGACGGATACCTTCCATCTGTGCGGTGGTAGGATTTGAACACCGCTTGCGTATCTTCAGTAACAAAACCTTTGTCGATCATTTTTTTCTTCAACATATAGTCTGTCAGTACTTTTGTAAAATAGTATAGCGACATTCCGAAGCTTCCGATGATTGAAATGGGCATTAAGAAATTTGTACTCATGTGATTTGCGTTATAGGGCGTTTGACACAAACCACTGTTTGAATGTTGCAGCGTTTGTAAAAAAAGTTTTCAAAAGCCCATGTGCTGTCGTCTTCGATTCTTTTTTTAAATTCATTGCAACATCTGGGCGATAATGCTTGTCTAACCCCAAAATGATTGAAGAGCGCGAACTCGTTTCCCGAGTCATCAGTGGGGATATGTATGCTTTCCGACTGCTGATGAAGCAGCATGAACGACTCGTACTTCACATGATCGGACGCCTTGTTAAGGACAATCAGGAACGGGAGGAACTTTGTCAGGATGTATTTTTGAGAGTTTTCGAAAAGCTGAAAGACTTTACTTTCCAGGCGAAACTTTCGACGTGGATTGCAACGATTGCATACAGACATGCGATCAATTATCTGCGAAAGCATAAAATGGCATTTTCTGAAATTCCGGACGAGGAAAACGTCATCACCGCTTTCGTGAATCAGGAGACGCCAGAAAATGTGCTGGAAGAGATTGATACTGATGAGTACGTGATGAAGCTCGTAGAACAGCTTCCGGTGCAATATAAAACAGTGTTAACGTTGTATCATCTGGAGGGAATGTCATACCCGGAAATTTGCGAGGTAATGAACATGCCAGATGGAACAGTAAAGAGCTATCTATTCCGTGCGAGGAATTTGTTAAAAGAAAAGGTAAAGAGACATTTGGGAAAGGAGGAATTGTTATGAGTTACGAAGAAAATCTTCAACAAGATGTCGAGCGTGGGAATGCATCGCCCGAGGATAAAGATGCACACACATATTATCGGGTGTTCGACGCGTTGAATAAGGCGCCCGACATGAGACTTCAATCGAATTTTGCTGAAAAGGTAATTCAAAAAGCGCTGGCTGTAGAGCAAAAGCGCGAGTCGTTGCGCGATTTCTGGTGGCTCGCATTGGGTTGCTTGATGCTCATAATTTTTGCGATCATCGCATTTGCTTATGCGGCGGTTGAGGTGAATTTTTCAGCGTTACACTTTTTATCACCATACAAAGGATTTTTAGTTGTAGCTGTTGTAATGTGGCTCGGATTTAATGTTGTAGAGAGGAAACTCTTTCAATCAAAAACGGATCATCAATAATCTCACGCACCAACTTCCTTTTGCTCGTAATGGCGGAGGGCGCGCAATCGTAGAATCTATCGGCTTCAAATTCTTTCCAGGACTTTCAAGCAGCTATTTGCCTCTTCGTTATGAATCATAAAATGTACTTCTGATCTCAAACATTGCATGACTTCTCGGTAGGCGAGAACAGCGGTTAATTTTGCAAAACAATAATTTTCATTCAAAAACGGGCTTTTCCGCAACCGGCTGTAAGTTTTATGTACGAAAACAGCCCAAAAAACAACGGTTTTAATACTTATAATTCTTAACTTGGAGGTTCTGTTTCTTTAAAAAGCGCAGAAAAGGATGAAGGTCTCCGCCTCGCAACCATTTCAGATCATTTATTCATTGTACCAGCATGAGTACCTAGGCTACATTTTTGAGTCCTACATTGTGCATTTAGATGAGAAGGGTAAGCTGACCTTCCAGCATCAGAATATCTCCGCCAAGAACGCGCGGGAATTTTCCCGCGGACTTGATGATCGTGATTATGAGCTCATTGAGATTATGGATTCAATGCAGCAGGATGCGATCGTTAAAAAATTCTCTCCAAAAATTGTTAAGCCCGAAGAGTTCTTTTCTAAAACGTACGACAAGACGAAAGGCAATGAGCTAATCCAGGAGCAGGTCGAAGATTACATGGAGAAGCGTCGGGCGAAGATCCTGGAGAAGTTGAAGGGAAAAATGCTTTTCGAAATGGGCAATGACGGCGAGCCAACCTGGCGACGTATAGAGGTGCTTGAAAAGAAAGCAACGATACATTTTCACTTCAAACGTACTAACGATCATACAAATTACTACCCGACAATTTATTATCAGGATAAAAAACTCGCGTTGCCAAATCCTTCTGCATACCTGGTGTGTAAACAGCCTGCATGGATGGTGTTCGATGGCAAATTATATGGATTTGAGAAATTTGTAGATGGAAAGAAGCTGATTCCGTTTCTCAGCAAACCGTTTGTTGTCATTCCAAAAAACGTCGAAGAGACTTATTATAACAAATTTGTCGCGCCATTGATCGCTTCATTTGATGAAGTTGAAGCAAACGGATTCGAAATCAATAAGAGTACATACGATCCGCATCCGGTATTAACCTTGTCGGAGTTGCACACAGTTCAGGCAGCGACAGCTCCTTCGTTGTTTGATGGTGGCGCACCTCCGGAAGACCACAGCGATGAGAGTGGAAAGATCGTTTTCGACCTGTCATTCAAATACGGAAAACATCGCTTTCGCGGAGACAATATTGGTCCGGTAAGCGTCACAGTTGAAAAGCAGGGTGAGCACTATATTTTCCATCGCGTGACGCGGAAAAGTGATGCAGAAAAGAATTTTCTTAACGCGTTGCAGAAACTTGGTTTGCCAATGAAGGGATTTAGGGTGGCGATTCCAAAATCGGAGGCGTTCTCGTGGCTTAATGAAAACCGCGTAAACCTTTTGAATTTCGGATTCGAGGTGAGTCAGCCCGAAAGCCGTGATAAAAAATATTTTGTCGGCAAGGCGGTCATTGAAGTTGAAGTAAAGGAAAACATTGACTGGTTTGATATTCACGCGAAAATCCGGTTCGGCGAATTTGACATTCCGTTTAAAGATCTGCGGAAGCTTATTCTTAAAAAGAAAGTTGAGTTCAAATTGCCAAATGGCGAAATCGCCATCATCCCTGAAGTGTGGCTTACAAAATACGCGGACCTTTTTGCGCTCAGTGAAACAGATGGAGCCAACGAACGTCCTGTACTTCGCAAGCACCATCTCAATCTTGTTAAAGAACTTGAAGAGGGAAATCTGGCTAAAGTTCATTTGAGTGAAAAGCTGCGGTCACTGACAGCGTTTTCCGGATTTAAAAATTATCCGGTTCCTGAGGGTTTCAAAGGTGAACTGAGACAATATCAGCGCGCGGGTTACAACTGGTTGCGCTTTCTCAATGAATACAGGTTGGGTGGCTGTCTCGCCGACGATATGGGCCTCGGAAAAACAGTTCAGACACTGACACTCCTTCAAGCAGAGAAGGAAGCCGGTGGCGGTACGACGCTGTTAATCATGCCGACGTCTTTGATTTATAACTGGGAGATGGAAGCCAACAAGTTCACGCCGGAACTCAAGATTCTGAATTATACCGGAACGCTTCGTAATAAAGACATTTCACGATTTGAGAAATACGATCTTGTCCTGACTTCCTACGGTATAACGCGTCTGGATGTCGAACTGCTTCAGCGCTTTTATTTTAACTATATCATTCTCGATGAATCGCAGGTAATCAAAAACCCGACGTCGAACATAGCGAAAGCAGTCCGCGAACTGAAGTCACGGCATAAGCTTGTGCTAACCGGTACACCAATAGAAAACACCACACTTGATCTGTGGTCGCAGATGTCGTTTATCAATCCTGGTATTCTTGGAACGCAGAGCTATTTTAGAAATGAGTTTCAAAATCCTATTGAAAAGAAGGCGGACGAATCGCGTTCGAAAAAGCTGGGCGCAGTCATTAAACCGTTTATTCTCCGAAGACATAAATCACAAGTAGCGACAGAGTTGCCAGAGAAAAGTGAAAACGTTCAGTATTGCGAGATGAGCGCTGAACAGGAAAAGCGTTATGAGGAAGTGAAGACGCAATATCGTGAACGGATATTGAAGCTTATCGAGCAGGAAGGTCTCGGCAATAGTCGTTTCATGATACTGGAAGGACTGACGAAGCTTCGCCAGCTGGCTAATCACCCTAAGATGATCGATCAGGGCTACACGGGCGATTCAGGCAAGCTTGAAAATATCATTCACATGTTGCAGAATGCTATGGGCGACGGCCACAAGATTCTTGTCTTCAGCCAGTTCGTTAAACATCTTGATCTGATAAAGCAACATTTAAAGGCAAACAAAGTCGACTTTGCATATCTCGACGGCTCAAGTGTCGACAGAAAAGAACAGGTTGAGCGTTTCAATCGTGATACAAATCTGAAAATATTCCTTATATCAATTAAGGCAGGTGGATTGGGATTGAATCTGACTGAAGCTGATTATGTATTCATTCTCGATCCATGGTGGAATCCGGCTGTCGAGGCGCAGGCAGTTGACCGTGCTCATCGTATTGGTCAGAAGAAAAAAGTATTCACGTATAAGTTCATCACGCGTAACAGCGTGGAGGAGAAAATCCTGACGTTGCAACAGAGGAAGTTAAAGCTTACGAACGAGCTTATCACTACCGAAGAGAGCTTCATGAAGCAGCTTACCAAGGAAGACATCGCCCAGATGCTTACTTAGTTCCAACTTGGTCTTTTGCATTTATCACAACTTCGCCACGCTCGAGGTGACGCTTTTTCCAACGATTGTGCGACCACAGCCATAATGCCGGATCCTGCCTGATGGCCTCTTCCGTCTGACGCACATAATTTTCAATTACGGTATAGCCATTTTTATCATAGGGCGGCATGCCTGCAATGTGCGGTATTCCTACATAGTGCCCGCGCTTAATTTTCTTAACAGAATAATACAGCGCCGGATATTGCGACATCAGCGCCATGTTATTAGTGCCAAGAAAAAACACTGTCTCCTGGTTAAGAAAATCACTCTGGTATTTCTTATCGTGTTTATATCCGGGATATTGGTCCGCAACAGTGGCTACACCGCGAACAATGTGTTTTCTCTTTACGAATTCGCGGGCTACGTCCTGTCGTTTAATTGCGTACGCACCGAAGCGCGTGCGTGACTGAAGCGAAAATTCTTCAAAAAGATTGCTTCCAACGGGCTGGTAAACAAAATCGATTTCGAATGGAAACGTAACGGAGGCCGAAACCAGGAGCCATTCCCAATTAAACTGATGCGAGGCGAGAAACAATATCGATTGCTTTTTGTCTGCAAAATCCTGTAGTCGATCTAACCCCTCAAACCGCATTCTATTTTTCAGATCAGCCTTATCCATCGTCAACAGCTTGATCATCTCAACCCCATAGTCACAGAGGTTGATGTAGAATTGTTTTTCAATAGCCGCGATTTCGTGGACAGATTTTTCGGGAAACGAGTTTTTAAGATTCTTGATTACGAGTTTACGCCTGTAGCGCACAACGTAGAAAGAAACAAAAAAGAAAAAATCGGATAGTAGGTAGAGTACGCTTAACGGTAGCCGCGACAGAAGTCTTAGAAAAAACATGATTGTGTTTGAATCCGCAAGTTAATCAAGTATTGTTATTTTTGGCGCATGAAAGACAAAGTCGTCATCATTACAGGTGGTTCATCGGGTATTGGCAAAGCGATGGCCTTCGCCTTTGGGTCGCGTGGCTCTAAGTTATTGATAACCGGCCGCAATGCTGAGGAGTTAAATAAAACGGTTGCTGAACTGACTGTCGCCGGCATTCAAACCGAAGCTTTTCAGGCGGATGTCAGCAAGGAAGATGACAACAAACGAATGGCAGAAGCGGCCATCAATGCTTATGGAAGGATTGACGTGTTGATCAATAATGCCGGGATTTCAATGCGTGCACTGTTTGAAGATGTGGACCTGGATGTTGTTAAGAAGGTAATGGACATTAACTTTTACGGCGTATTGTACGCAACCAAATATTGCCTTCCTGAAATCAAGAAGAATAAGGGGTCTATCGTTGGGATTTCATCGATTGCAGGCTTCAGAGGGCTGCCCGGACGAACCGGATATTCTGCTTCGAAGTTCGCACTCAATGGTTTCCTGGAAGTGTTACGCACCGAATTATTAAAAACCGGCGTACACGTGTTAACTGCGTGTCCTGGTTTTACGGCATCCAATATTCGTAAACGTTCCCTGACAAAAGATGGAACCTCGCAGGGAGAGTCGCCGCGAGCGGAAGAAAAGATGATGACCGCTGAAGAATGCGCTTTGCATATTTACAACGCAACGGTTACGCGCAAGCGTACACTTGTGTTGACCGCGCAGGGTAAACTCGCCGTGTTTCTAAACAAATGGCTGCCGTCCTTCGCCGACAAGATGGTCTATAACGTAATGGCGAAGGAAGCGAACGCGCCGATTAGCAAGTGATCCTTAAGTTTTATTTAGAAATACTACTTTCGTGTTATCCGCACGCGTTACGGCACGATAGAATTCAATCATTTCGTTGTATGATTCGGCGGGAAAGGTGCCCTTCCTAATAAAAAACTTGCGAACGTAAATCAGCGAATTTTGATCAATGATAAACTGAGCTTCATATTCTCCAAATATGCTTTTGTGTGAAATCGTTTCAGGTAACGACTCGGTATATATTTCGTCAGGTAATTCATAGCGAACTGTATCAATATTGGTAAAGGCCTGTTTAATAACCACTGGCGACTGACGCTTCTCTATTTTTTCAGGAATGAAAGACATTCGATTCATCAGGTTTGCGAGCAGAAATATTCTCTTCCCGTTGACAGTCGCGAGTCGATTTAAAACCAGATCGATGCTTACAGTTGCTTTCGGGAACCTTGCATTATCAGAAAGGAAAGAAAATGATTTGATGTCAAACGTTGGAATTTTGATGTTTTTTTCGAGCCATTTCTTTTGGTCGTCAAATTTTTGGTTTACGACAAAATCGAGTCCGCCATTTTCATATTGCAGTCCTGAGTAAGTAGTTTCTACAGAGGCAAAAGCATTTCCATTAGCGTCTAATTTAACATCCGCAATTCTTTGCTGTTTGTTTGTCCGCTCAGAGTATCGCGTTGTATTGACGAGAACACCTCCGGTTTCGGTAAGCATTAAAGCTTTGCGGTCAGCGGTAAATCCACCCTGGTAAGCAAAGGGTGTGGTCTGACTTGTGCATTCCAGCCAAAGTGTGTCTTGTCCATTTGGTACAGCCACAATAACGTGGTTTGATTGGTGACTCGGGAAATCCTCATACAGTTCTGTATCGTAATCGCCAGCCTGGACGTCTGTATAAAATCCTCGAATTCCCGCATATTTCAACAAGGTAACCATGTAGTTCGAGAGTGCCTTACAATCTCCGTAGCCATTCTCATCGACAACTTTTGCATCAAAGGGCTGAAGGCCTCCGATCCCTTTTTCGATGTAAACGTATCGCGTTTTGTTTTGCATAAACTCGTACAATACCTTCGCTTTCTCTTCGACTGAGGGAAGATTTCTAGTGAGCGTTTTTATTTTTTCGATTGTTTCCGCAGGTAAATTGTCGCGCCCTTCGTTAAGCGAAAGGCCCCAGCTTCCATAGTCTCTCCATGTGCTCATATTTCCGCGGTAGCCCGCGTACTCAAAACTTGCCGGAGCCGCCAAAATTATCGGATAGAAAAAATCTTCGGGAGCAAACTGCTCCTCTTTAACAGGCTTTAAGCCTGAGAACTCCCATTTTAATGATGTCATGCCGCCTTCCGCTGGGCTTTCCACAGGCGGAACGTTTACATTGACTGTTTTGTAACGCGGGGCATTTTCATCTGGAAAAATTATTTCGTATCGTGCAAACTCGCAAGACGTTTTTTCCCCCTCAATCGGAGCAAACGAAGACATACTGTACAAGTAATTAAAGTCTTCATCATATTCGAACTCGACTGTATACGGATAGCTTGTTTTCGTTTCCCTCAGGTCTATGACTTTAATCCGGTTATCTGTAAACAACGAACCACCTGAATAGCTTTTGTCAATCACTTCAGAAGATTTAAATTTTCTTACCTGCTCTCCAGAACTTGAAAAAGCCGCCCCTTTGATATTCGACACCTTTTTAAATTTATCATACCAAATTGCAAACCTTGCTTCTGATGCGCCTCGAGAATTAAGAATTGTCAAAACAATGCGCGAGTGCACCTTCATTTTTCGATCTGAAAGAATTGTAACGACCCTGATCTTTTCGCGTATCACGACATCAGCATTTGACTTAAGATCTTCAGGTATGGCACTAACAGGAAATTTTGGCTCGCCAGCAAGGGTATAGAAAGCAATTAAAAGCTGACAGGTGAGAATGATGAACTGTTTCATTTTAGTTCTTTTTCAGAACGATTTGCTCTGCTTGCTTAGCGACAACCTGGTTATAAAATTCACGAAGATTTGGATATTCTTCCTGCGTGAACAGACTTCGGTTTATCGAAAGAATACTTGTTATGCTGACTATATTATTTGCCTGCGTGACGCTGTAAACGTACTTCGCAGCGTTACCAGGCAACATGAAGATTTTCGTAGCCGGCAGTTCGTCAATTGTGTAATTTTCCGGAACCTGAAGTTTAAGCAGGAAAACTTGCTCGCTCAAATTGCCATAGTCAACCGGGTATTCACGCCTTTCTGATTTAAACGGATTTGCCTTAATTCCATGTGCCACAAACGGATCAATGTAAATGAGGTTTCCGGCTTCGGTTACATTTTGGTTAATAGTCAAATCATGCAGCTCAACGAAATTATTTTCGATATTCTCAGCGTTTTGTATTTCACTTTTTTCGAGTTCCCACGCGCGGTTCTTAGTCACACCTTTCATGTATTCGTCATGGCCCGACCTTAAATACTCCTTGCGTTGATTCATTGCTGAGTAGCCAGCGTGATCAATTTTGATTTTCCCGACGAGCGTGGCGGACGGGGAAAGACTTAATTCGGCGGCGGCTGTTGTCTTACTTTTAAATTTTGTCTCCAGGTTTACCCACTGATACCCTTCTGACGAAAAAGCAAATCCAGATCCATTTAAACACCGTTGCGGCAGTACATTATGAGGCAGCATTTTTTCTGTTGCATCTAATACAATATCTTTTCCATCAAGGGTTGCTATACAGGCTACGTAGTTAAATTGACTTGATATTGGCAAGGTTGTGCGGACAAACCCGTGATTTCGCGTGCTGATCAAAACGCCTTTAACAGGAATTCCTGTTTTTTCTATCATCGAGGCAGCAAGCAAGTTGATGTCTGCGGAGCTTCCTGTTTGTTCATCAAGCACTCTCTTCAGTGATCCGCCTGTGTATTTGCGATAACGGCCGTCCCACGCCACATGATTTTTCACGTAGCTAAGAATCCTCGATATTTTCTCCTCTTGTGTTGTTGCGCCAGCAGTAACGTCTTCAACGATGTTCTTTAAGAATCCATTACCGGTAATCTCTCTTCCACACGTCTCAGCATCTGTAAACTTTTTATTCATTTCTTCCCACGAACCCATTACAGGCTGTATTGGCTGATCAGGGTATTTAATATAACCGAGCTCAAAGTTTATTTTTGAGATGTAGTCGCGATATGTAGTTAGAAACGGCTCTTCTTTAAAGGCGGGAACGTGTTGCGCAGCCCACCTGAACGCGTTCTCCTTGTAATCAATATTTTCCGTATTGAATGTAGTACTGGCGGTTTTGCCAGTTGATCTTGTCTTCTCTGTAATGGTTAACCTGTTATGTGTTGTTTCATGTTCATTTATAGCCAGGGCTACGTAACCTTGCATGTACTTCTCGTAATTGAAAAATTCTGGGATGCGAGCCCTGTACTCGCTCCATACTACCGGAATAGTCTTTTGAAACTCCCAGTCTTGAAAGTTGAACAGGAAATCTGAGCGAAGGTCATAGCTTAGATCAATTACACTGCCCTCCTTCACATTAGGCATTGTAACTTTGTGGATCTCGTAATTGTCGTCGAAGGGTTCTTTGAAGATGCCATCATTTTTCAGTTTACTCTCCGTGATCTTTCCATTCTCCAGATTGAAAGTGATACCTTTAATGTTATAAATTTTCTCTTCAGATCCTCCGCTGCTGTACACCGGGATTTCAAAGTTTGCCTGATCAAGTCCATCTTTGGTCAGGATTTTTACGCGAATTTTGCGTTCAAAAAGCAACGAAAAGCCTGTAGTTTGATTATACGAAATCTGTGACGTCCCGAAATCAAACAGAACAACGGCTGAGGCAGAAGAATCTCTGTCATAGACTTTCATTTTTACCTCGTCGAATGAAACATCTCCAAATTTGAATGGATCTTTTTGAGCGAAAATAAATTGGGGAAGTAAAGTAAATAGAATAGCGAGTAGCGCCTTCATTGGGTTTTTTTTAAGGTTAGGTAAAAAGTAAGCCCCAAAATTAATACTTTATTTTCATACTTTACCTCTCACATCCAGTACCCTAATGGCTAAAACAAAAACAACATTTTTCTGTCAGAGCTGCGGCTATGAGTCACCTAAGTGGCTTGGCAAATGTCCTTCATGTAATGCGTGGAATTCATTCGCAGAGGAGCTTGTATCAAAAGCTGACAACAACAAAAGCGACTGGCGACAGGATTCTACAAAAGTGAAGGTAAGTTCGCCGCGTACGCTGCAGGAGATTAAGCCAGCAACTGATTTTCGTCTTGACGCGGCTGACAATGAACTGAACCGTGTTCTCGGCGGAGGAATTGTACCGGGGTCACTCATTCTCATAGGTGGGGAGCCCGGTATCGGAAAGTCGACCCTAATGTTGCAGGTCGGATTGAAACTGAAAAATTACAAGGTGCTTTATATTTCAGGAGAAGAAAGCGAACAGCAAATCCGCATGCGTGCCGACAGACTAGAAGATGGATCCGAGAATTTTTTTGTCCTCACTGAAACGAATACAAAGAACATTTTTCATGCGGTCGATACAGTTGAACCTGACGTTGTTATCATCGATTCGATTCAAACTTTGTATTCAAACCAACTTGACTCTGCATCCGGAAGCATCGGACAGGTTCGCCAGTGTGCGGCAGAGCTCATGAAATTTGCGAAGGAAACCAACACGCC
>DASPJN010000027.1:0-15797 GCA_035628595.1 Chryseosolibacter sp. | reverse complement strand
TTCCTTTCGGAGGAGGTATTGTGTCAGGACGCCCATTCCGGGACCTACTTCGAGTACGCGGTTTTTTCCTTCACGTAAAAGAAAACTATCAACGATTTTCTGTGCGACACCCTGATCGTGAAGAAAATGCTGGCCTAAACTTTTCTTGGGTCGGACCTTGTCCGGATTATAATTAGTACGGGTTCTTCTTTGCATATCGAAAGATCAAAGGTACACCAATGTGCACGATGGAACCTTGTAGCACACCTTTACTTTTTACACGACAACCACTTTTCGTCTTTCATCTGACGATTAGTAATCTATATTTGTGGGGAATCGAATTACAATGAGTCACGGAAATAAACCACACGACAAAGCAAGAATTGGTATTACCATCGGCGACCTGAATGGCATCGGCCCTGAAGTAATCATCAAAGCACTCTCGGATAATCGGATCCTGAGTATGATCACCCCGGTCATTTATGGTTCTGCAAAAGTGATCGCCTTTTATAAGAAGCAACTCGCGATCGAAGAATTCAACTATACACAATTAAGATCGCGGGGGCAATTGGCGCCCCGAAGCATCAATGTCGTAAACTGTTGGGAAGACAATTTTGAGATCACACCTGGGAAACCTTCACGCGAATCCGGCAAAGCTGCCTTTACCGCCATTAAAACCGCGTGTGAAGACTTGAAAGATGGATTCCTTGACGCGCTTGTCACTGGCCCGGTTGATAAACAAACAATTCACAGCGCCGAGTTTCCGTTCAAAGGCCATACCGAATACCTCGCTGAATTTTTCGGTGTAAAAGACAGCCTTATGTTCATGGTTGCTGACAATATCCGTGTGGGTCTTGCAACCGGACACGTGCCAGTTAAAGACATTTCTCCGCTGATCACCAAAGAGCGCCTGGAGTCGAAGCTTAAGCTGATGGAACATTCCCTTCGGACTGACTTTGGAATTACGAAACCTAAAATCGCCGTATTAGGATTAAATCCACATGCAGGCGACGGCGGTTTGCTTGGAATGGAGGAAGAAGACGTGATCAAGGGCGTGATTGCTGATCACCGTAATCGCGGCAAGCTTGTATTTGGTCCGCTGCCCTCGGATGGGTTTTTCGGAAGTGCGCAATACAAACGCTACGATGGCATTCTGGCAATGTATCACGATCAGGGCTTGATTCCCTTCAAAACCATTGCGTTCGAAGATGGTGTTAATTTCACGGCCGGGCTACCGTTCGTCAGAACATCGCCGGATCATGGCACCGCCTATAACCTCGCCGGTAAAAATCAGGCAAATGAGTCGTCTTTGAGGGAGGCGATTTACCGCGCTGCCGCCTTATTTAAACAGCGCCAGGAGCAGTTGGTGGAAAAATAACCACGGTTAAGTATTTTAAAACGACCGTTTAACTGCTAAATTCAATTTATTCTGCGGATTTAAACTACTTTTAGAATCCTACGAATCTTGAAATGGACATTGTTACCAAAAAACAGATCAACATCCTGATTCAGCTGGCTGAAGCCGATAAGCATTTTGCCAAGATTGAAAGGGAAATGATCTTTAAAATTGCCCGCGACCGGAATTTCCCTGAAGAAACCGTAAACGCCCTTATCCGGAATCCGGAGCCAATTGACTCACTCGGTGCCCTGTCTATCGAACAAAAGTTCGAGTATCTCATGTCGGCCATTGAACTGATCCACATCGACCAGAATGTCTTCGAAAGTGAGGTCATTTTCTGTAAAAACATCGCTATTAAGCTCGGTTTCCGCAAAAACGTGATCGACTTCATCATCGACAATTATGGCCGAAAGAACCGTGACGAGTTCAAAACCGCTGCATTAAAAGAATACCTTTAATCGCCTGGGAGCACTTTAAATCAGCCCGAAAGTTGTTTATCAGTCGTTTTTAAAGCCTTTTTTGGCATTCGGGTAAAAAATCATAAATTTGCCGACTTATTCAAAAAAGGGGTAGATCATGGGGTTGCGGATGTTTAAAGTAAATATCATCGGCCTTAGCAATAAGGCGCATGATTTCCACTACGAATTCGGAAACGAGTTCTTTGCCAGCTACGGCACTGAAGTCATCTCCGAAGGCAAATTCGTGGCGGATGTACTGCTTGATAAACACGAAACCTTTATTGAAGCCACTTTTAAGATAGAAGGTACAGCGATGCTGGTGTGTGATCGCAGTCTGGATCCATTTGAATATCCGATCAAAACGCAAAAAAAGATCATGTTCAAGTATGGTGATCAGGACCAGGAGTTAAGTGATGAGATCATCATGATTCACCGCGACAGCGACAGCCTTGAACTCGGGCAGTACATTTACGAGTTCATAGGGCTTGAGGTGCCAATAAAGAAACTTCATCCACGATATCAGCATGAAGCTGATTTACCGGATGAAGCTACGGGTAAAGTGATATATTCTTCCGGCGACACGAATTTCGATTCGGATAGCGGAGATGATATCGACCCGAGATGGGAAAAACTGAAGAAATTAAAATAAACTGTAGTAGACTATGCCAAATCCGAAACGAAAACTCTCGAGAACCCGCAGAGATAAGAGAAGAACTCATTATAAAGCAACTGCTAAACAATTTGCAATCGATCCGACAACGGGTGAGCACCATCTTCCGCACCGTGCATACTGGCATGAAGGCAAGCTTTACTTCAAAGGTAAAGTCGTGATGGAAAAAGAAGTTCTTGCTTAACTGTGGCTCACTTCCATTCGCACATGGATAAACGCTGCACAACAGATGTTAAAGCAGTAACAGAAACAATTTGTATTCAGTAGCGGATACAGATAAGGGATTGCTCGGTGTAGAACATCGGGCTTTTTCATTTTATAAGCTACCTTAAACCTTGCTATACATTAACACGATATGAGTAAAATCCGGGCCGCAATCACAGGCGTAGGAGGATATGTTCCCGACTACATCCTCACTAACAAGGAACTCGAAACCATGGTCGATACAAGCGACGAATGGATCACCTCGCGAACAGGTATCAAAGAACGACGAATTCTGAAAGGAGAAGCAAGGGGCGTTTCTGTTCTCGGTATTGAGGCGGTAAAGGATCTCATCGCGAAAACGAAGATCGACCCGAAAGAAATCGATTTGCTTATTTTTGCAACAATCACAGCCGATATGACATTTCCGGCAACGGCAAACATCGTCGCAACTGCTGTGGGCGCAACAAATGCATTTAGCTATGACATGGGTGCGGCATGTTCCGGCTTTCTCTACGGGCTACAGACAGGAGCGGCCTTCATCGAATCGGGACGTTACAAAAAAGTCGTGATCATTGGCGGAGACAAGATGTCTGCCATTCTTGACTATACTGATCGCACAACGTGTATTATTTTCGGAGATGGCGCGGGTTGTGTATTGCTCGAGCCAACTGCCGACGATGTCGGTATCATGGATTCAGTTCTTCGTAGTGATGGAAGTGGCGAACAATATCTTCACATGAAGGCTGGCGGAAGCCGAAGGCCGACATCACCCGAAACAGTGCAGGCGCGCGAGCATTTTGTTTTCCAGGAAGGCTCTTCAGTATTCAAGTTTGCAGTTACGAATATGGCAGAGGTATCGGCACAGATCGCTGAACGTAACAATCTTTCCTCCAAAGAGATCTCGTGGCTCGTTCCACATCAGGCCAACAAACGCATTATCGATGCTACTGCACAACGCGTTGGCATCACCGAAGACAAAGTGATGATGAACATCGAGCGCTACGGAAACACAACCGCAGGCACCCTTCCGCTTCTACTCTGGGATTACGAGAAGAGATTGAAGAAAGGTGACAATCTGATCCTGGCTGCATTTGGCGGCGGATTCACCTGGGGTGCGATGTATATCAAATGGGCATATAACAGCAACTAGCTTTCATTTTGTGTTCGGTCACCGCTGGATTGGTTGTGACTGGGATAATTTGATTTATTAATTTGATTTGTAACTTAAAGTCGTTTTTTAAATATGGCAACCGTATCGGATCTGAGTAAAGGAAATTACGTACGCTACAACGGAGAAGTGATGCAGGTAGAAGAATTACTTCACCGCACACCTGGAAACCTCCGCGCATTCTACCAAATAAAGATGCGAAACCTCCGCAATGGAAAAGTAGCAGAAAACCGTTTCCGTCCGGGCGATGAAATCGAAATACTGCGCGTCGAGACCAAAGAATATCAGTACCTGTATGCCGACGGTGACAGCCTTGTTTGCATGGACAACCAGACGTTCGATCAGGTTTATATCGACAAATCATTACTTGGCGAACCAGGTAATTTCATTAAAGAAGGCGTAACATTATTGATCGCTTTCGAAAACGGAACAAATGCAATTACAGCTGAAGCCCCATCACATGTTGTGATGGAAATACAATACACAGAGCCAGGTCTTTCAGGCGATACTGCAACACGAACACTAAAACCTGCGACACTTGAGAACGGTACTGAGATCCGCGTACCGCTTTTCGTAAACACAGGCGATAAGATTAAAGTCGATACACGTACAGGTTCTTACGTGGAACGCGTAAAAGAATAACCCTGACCAGCATGAGCAAAAAGCAAGCAATCAACCCGTCAAAAAAACTTTTCAAACCCACAGCGGTTGTCAACGAATCAGGAACAACTAACCAATCCGGAATGAAAACATCCGAAATAAGAGATCTAATTGATTTCATCTCAAAGTCAGGCCTCAATGAGGTAAACATTCAGACAAGTGAGCTGAAACTTCACGTGAAGCGCGACCCAGATCAAAAAGTGTTCAAGTCGACGCCAGTTGTCGCTCCGGTAGCCGCGCCAATGATGAGCGCGCAGCCTGTTGCTTCTGCACCGGTTTCCGCACCTGCATCCTCTGGCAAAGCAACGTCTGCTGACAGCGCACCTGCAGGTAAGAAAACAGTGGAGGTTAAATCACCAATGATCGGAACGTTTTACCGCTCCTCTTCGCCTGACACGCCGGCGTTCGTTAACGTTGGTGATAAGATCAACAAAGGACAAACTGTGTGTATCATCGAGGCGATGAAGTTATTCAACGAGATCGAATCGGAATTTTCCGGTACGGTTGTAAAAGTGTTGGTCGACAATGCAACACCTGTTGAATACGACCAGGTACTTTTTGTTGTCGAACCAGACTAAATAATATCAGCTTTCAGACGACAGTTAGTCTGAAATTTTCAACATAGCATAACATGTTTAAAAAGATACTTATTGCTAACCGCGGCGAAATCGCCTTGCGCATTATCCGCACCTGTCGCGAGATGGATATTAAAACGGTAGCTGTTTATTCAACGGCAGACCGCGAAAGCCTTCACGTGCGTTTTGCCGATGAGGCTGTGTGTATCGGTGATGCACCAAGCAAAGATTCTTATCTTAACATTCCACGGATCATTTCTGCCGCTGAGATAACAAACGCGGATGCGATCCATCCAGGATACGGCTTCTTGTCGGAGCGCGCAGAATTTTCAGCGATCTGTCACGAGTACGGGATTAAGTTTATCGGGCCCACTCCTGCCATGATCCAGGCAATGGGTGATAAGTCAACCGCGAAAGACACCATGAAAAAAGCAGGGGTTCCGACAATTCCCGGTTCCGACGGTTTGTTGGGGTCAATCGAAGAAGGCCAGAAGCTCGCGAAAAAAATTGGTTACCCTGTAATCGTCAAGGCAACTGCAGGCGGTGGTGGAAAGGGAATGCGCATCATTACCGAAGAGGCTGAATTCAAAAAAGCCTGGGATGACGCAAAACGTGAAGCCGGCGCTTCATTTGGTAACGACGGACTTTATCTTGAAAAATTCGTAGAAGAACCAAGGCATATCGAAATCCAGGTTGTGGGTGATCAATATGGAAAAGTTTGTCACCTTTCGGAGCGCGACTGTTCCATCCAGCGGAGGCATCAAAAGCTCGTTGAAGAAACGCCGTCGCCGATCATCAGCCAGGAGCTGCGCGAAAAAATGGGCGAAGCTGCCATCAAAGGTGCGAAAGCCATTAACTACGAAGGCGCTGGAACCATCGAGTTCCTTGTCGACAAGCATGGCAATTTCTATTTCATGGAAATGAACACGCGGATCCAGGTAGAACACCCGATCACGGAAGAGGTAACAGATTATGACCTCATCAAAGAACAGATCAAGGTTGCTGCCGGTGTTCCGATCTCAGGAAAAAATTACTTCCCGAACCTGTATTCGATGGAATGTCGTATCAATGCCGAAGATCCGGCAAACGGATTCAGACCATCTCCTGGTAAGATTACAAATCTGCACATGCCAGGTGGACACGGTGTGCGGATCGACAGCCACGTATATGCGGGATACACTATCCCACCGAACTACGACTCAATGATCGCGAAGCTTATTGTCAGCGGGCAGTCGAGAGAAGAAGTAATTACAAGAATGAAACGTGCGTTGCAGGAGTTTGTGATTGAAGGGGTGAAGACAACAATTCCTTTTCACATTAAGCTGATGGATAATCCTACTTTCAGATCAGGGAAGTTTACAACGAAGTTCCTGGAGACTTCATTTGATTTTTCTTCATTGAAATAATAGCTTTAACCAACATAAACACCCAAACCAATGTTCAAAAAAAGCATCTTATTCCTGTCCATTATTTCGTTTTCATTTGCCTGTGGCGATGATGATGAATCACCAAGCTATACTAAAGCTGATCTTCTCGGAACCTGGGAAATGACAGCGACAACAGATCCTGATCCTGAAGCATGCGAAGAGGAGATCTTAACATTCACAAACGATGAATTGCAAATCACCACCATTTGTGATGGAAGTGAAATTACTATCTCAACGGAATACGAAGTAAGCGGCCAAACCGTTACGGCGGCGGGTGGATCAGCTAAAATCCTTGAGCTGTCATCATCAACAATGAAAGTGGAGTATGACGGCGATGATGGCAAATACACCACCACTTACGCCAAGCAGTAGTACAACATTGAACAAAGACAAAGGCCTGCTACTTCGCAGGCTTTTTTGTTTTCACTTTCTTTGGTGTTTCATCGATCAGCTTCACCAGATCATTATACCATGGCTCGCCGTATTTGCGAATCAGCGGATCTTTCAAAAACTTATACACCGGAACCTGCAAGTCTTTTCCAAGTGAACATGCCGGGGAGCAGATATGCCATTTGTGATAATTCAGCGCTTCAAAATCCTTTTTCGACGTCACACGGATCGGATAAAGATGACACGAGATTGGCTTTTTCCAGCTGATCTTTCCATCCAGGTATGCCTGTTCGATACCGCATTTCAGAACACCCTTTTTATCGTAGATCGCATAAACACATTCCCGTCCGTCGATAACTGGTGTACACAGGTCACCATCGTCATCAACTGTATGCGTTCCCTCTTTTTCGATGACGGCAATTCCTTCCGGCGATAAATAAGGTTTAACGATGGGATAGATCTCTTCAAGAACGGAAAGCTCCGATTCGTCAAGCGGCGCCCCGAAATCGCCTTCTACGCAGCAAGCACCCTTACATTTCTCCAGGTTACAGACGAACTCTTTTTCGCGGATATCGTCGGATACTAAAACCTCTCCTACTTTAAGCATATTTACAAAGCTACTCAATTATCGATTTACCCCGAAACGCAGCACGGTTGTAAACAAACTTTTATGACCACTGAAACGTTCCCCCATAGAGAAAAACCAGAAGGCTGTGGCTAATTTTTTCACGGTCAGCGTTTCACGTTTTGGTGTTTCAAGTGAAGGTTCCGGCCGGTTCTAAAAAAAGAAGATCGATGTCTTTCAGCCGGAATTACTGACGTATCTTGCAGGTTGTATGACGGATTACATTGACAGTTTGAATGAACCCCAGCGCGAAGGTGTGTTAAATACCGACGGTGCCTGCATGCTGATTGCCGGTGCAGGTTCAGGTAAAACGCGCGTACTTACATACCGCATTGCACACCTGATCCAGAGCAAAGGTGTAGACCCTTTTAACATCATGGCGCTTACGTTTACAAACAAAGCAGCCAAAGAAATGCGCGAACGCATTGAGAAAGTTGTCGGTCATGACGCGCGTAATCTCTGGATGGGAACATTCCACTCTGTGTTTGCACGGATTTTACGCGCCGAAGCGCATCATCTCGGCTATCCAAACGATTTCACGATCTACGACGTAGACGATGCAAAATCATTGATCAAGTCTGTTGTGAAGGAAATGGGGCTTGACGATACCATCTACAAACCCAATGTTGTTTACAATCGCATTTCAGCAGCAAAGAACCGACTGATCAGCTGGCAGGACTATCTCATGAATGCCGAACTTATCGCCGATGATGCAGCCAACATGCGACCGGAATTAGGTAAGATCTACAAGGCTTATTCACTCCGCTGCTTTAAGTCGGGGGCTATGGACTTTGACGATCTGCTATTCAATACCGATAAACTTTTCAAGGAACACCTTGAGGTATTGAACAAATACCAGCATCGCATTCATTACGTGCTTGTGGATGAGTTTCAGGACACAAACCTTTGCCAGTATTTCATCATCCGTAAACTTGCGTCGGTAAAACAAAATATCTGCGTTGTTGGCGATGATGCGCAGAGCATTTACGCTTTCCGCGGTGCCGACATTACAAACATCCTCAATTTCGAGCGTGACTATCCCGATCTCAGAATCATCAAGCTTGAACAGAATTATCGATCAACGCAAAATATTGTCAACGCTGCGAACTCCGTCATTAAACGCAATCGCGCACAGTTGCCGAAAAATGTCTGGACCTCGAACGAGGAAGGAAATCTCATTGAATTAATCAAAGCCGTTTCCGATAACGAAGAAGGAAGACTTGTTGCCTCATCGATCTTCGAAGAAAAGATGCAGCACCAGCTCCGCTTCAGCGACTTCTGTATTCTCTATCGCACCAACAGTCAGTCAAGAGCGATTGAAGAGGCCCTCCGCCGCATGAACATCAAGTACAAAGTGATCGGTGGCTTGTCGTTCTACCAACGTAAGGAGATCAAAGACATTCTTGCATACCTGCGATATGCGTTAAATCCGCAGGACGAAGCTTCATTCAGAAGAATTATCAATTTACCGAAGCGTGGTATCGGCGATGCAACTGTTGACAAGATCGTGGTCGCAGCAAATGATCACGGTACGTCCATCTGGGAGATTATTCAGAACCCATCGCCTTTTGTTGGCGGGCGCTCTGCCGGGCCAATCGAAGATTTCGTAGCGATGATGAAACGGTTTGCCCTGGAGGTTCAACGAAAGGACGCCTATGATGCTGCATTCGAAGTGGCGAAAGGATCCGGCTTGCTGAAAGAGCTTTACGAAGACAAGACCGTCGAAGGTCTGAGTCGTTATGAAAACGTTCAGGAATTGCTCAACGCGATCAAGGAATTTACAATGGATCCGGAACGCGAAGATAAATCCCTGAGTTCATTCCTGCAGGAAGTTTCCCTTGTGACCGGACAGGATGAAGACAAGGACAAAGACCCGGATAAAGTCACGTTGATGACAATCCACATGGCGAAGGGGCTTGAGTTCAAATATGTTTACATCGTTGGCCTGGAGGAGGATCTTTTTCCTTCCCAGATGATGTTAAGCAGCCGTGCGGATCTTGAGGAGGAACGTCGCCTTTTTTATGTGGCCATTACCAGGGCTGAAAAGAAGCTCTTTCTCTCTTATGCACTCACCCGGTACCGCTTCGGCAGACTGAAAAACTGCGAACCTAGCCGGTTTATTGACGATGTTGACCAGCGATTCATTAAGGTAAGCACCAAATACGCCGGCATAGAGTCCGCCCCTCCTGCGGGGCAATACGCGAAATCGCTTGTAAACGGCATCAAACGTACAATATCATCGTCGCCACCAGTTGCAAAGCAAAAACCCGTTGCATACCAGGTGCCGGCGGATTTTGTTCCGAGCGATACCTCCGGCCTGGCAGCGGGTATGAAAGTTGAGCATCCCAAATTCGGGATGGGTACAGTGGTGCTGATGGACGTTTCAGGGCCCGACAAAAAAGCGAAGATCAACTTCAATCAAATCGGCGAAAAAACGCTTCTGCTGAGCTTCGCGAAGCTGAGAATTATTAACTGACGCGTTTGGAGTGTTTAAACAAAACATTAGCTTTGCTGAACCTGCCACGGCATAAGACTGGTTACAAACAGCCACCGTTTTATTAATCGTAAGAATGGAATCGAAGGACTGATTACAGCGTGAAAAACGGCTTATAGTCCCGAAAAAAGAATCAACCAAAATGATCGGAGAATACAATACCCAAAGACCAAACATCATCCTGAAGGAATATGGTCGCAATGTCCAAAAGCTTGTTGAGTACATCAGAAGCGTGGAAAGCAAAGAGAAAAGAACAGAGCTTGCTTACACCCTGATCGAGCTGATCAAGCAACTTACACCAACGATCAAAGAGCAACCTGAAAATCCACAACGCGTTTGGGACGATCTTTACATCATCGCAAACTTCAATCTGGATATCGATTGTCCTTACCCGGTACCGCTTCCGGAAATTCTGTTTAAGAAACCACAGAAAGTCGAATACCCGCAAAGTCAGGTTCGCTTCAAGCATTACGGAAAGAATATCGAGAAGCTTGTAAAAGAAGCTTTGAAGAAAGAAGATCCGCAGGAGCGCCAGGACGCCATCATCTACCTCGGTAAGCTGATGAAGACGTTTTATAGCAACTGGAACAAGGAGACGATTGACGACTCCGTTATCCTAAAAGATATACAGGCTATGTCGGGCGGTGCGCTGAACATGACCATCGAGAAAGTTCGCGAAGACAACCTGTTCGAAAAACTGTACAAGGAACGGAAGAAGGGCAAGCCGCAACAAGGCGCAAGTGAAGGAGGTAGACATCGTCACCAGGGCGGTGGTCATCGCCCATTCAACAAAGGCGGCCACAAGGGAAACAACTTCAAAAGAAGAAGAGATCAATAAATATTCCGGTACGAAGCAGCCCGCCTGCTTCGTATCATTTCTGCCGATCAGGCAACGCATTACAGCCCGAACGCGGGCAAATCAACCCCACCCTATAAATTTAGCTTAACACATTTAGCATGAGTGTTTTCAAAATTCGTGGAGGCAAAAAGCTTAAAGGCGAAATCGTCCCGCAAGGTGCGAAGAATGAAGCGTTACAGATCATCAGCGCAGTGATGCTGACGCCTGATCCTGTGACAATCCATAACGTCCCGAACATCGTGGACGTGAACAAACTGATCGACCTGGTTCGCGATCTCGGCTGTAAGGTTGAAAAATTAGGAGATGAGTCGTACAGGTTTACCGCAAAAGAAATCAACACGAATTTTCTTCAAACCGACGACTACCGCAAAAAAGCAGCTGCTCTCAGAGGATCTGTAATGTTGCTGGGGCCAATTCTCGCGCGATATGGAAAAGCAAGCATTCCAAAACCGGGTGGTGACAAGATCGGAAGACGTCGATTGGATACACACTTCATCGGTTTTCAGAAACTCGGTGCAAAATTCAACTTTGATGCTTCGGAACATTTGTTTCATATCGATGCATCTGAATTGAAAGGCGCCTACATGCTTCTTGATGAGGCTTCCGTTACCGGAACGGCAAACATCATCATGGCTGCTGTGCTGGCAAAGGGCAAGACGACCATTTACAACGCAGCGTGCGAGCCCTACCTCCAACAGCTTTGCCTGATGCTTAACCGCATGGGCGCAAAGATCACGGGCGTGGGCTCCAACCTGATCTACATTGAAGGTGTTACCAAACTTGGCGGAACAGAACATACCCTCCTCCCTGATATGATTGAGATCGGTAGTTTCATTGGCCTTGCAGCGATGACACAATCGGAGGTAACGATCAAGAACTGCAGGATCGACATGCTCGGCATCATGCCAGAGATATTCCGCCGGCTCGGCATTAAAATGGAATTCCGCGGCGATGATATTTACGTGCCTTCACAGGAGCGATATGAACTCGAAACGTTTATCGATGGATCGATCCTTACAATTGCCGATGCACCGTGGCCTGGATTTACACCCGATCTCCTGAGCATCGTGCTCGTTGTTGCAACCCAGGCGAAAGGAACGGTACTGATCCATCAGAAGATGTTTGAGAGTCGTTTGTTCTTTGTCGACAAGCTGATCGACATGGGTGCGCAGATCATTCTATGTGATCCACATCGCGCTACGGTAATTGGTCTAGACAGAAAGAATTCTTTGCGCGGCATCAAAATGTCGTCACCAGATATACGCGCGGGTGTTGCATTGTTGATTGCTGCTCTTTCGGCAAATGGCGAAAGTGAGATTTCGAACATTGATCAGATCGACCGCGGTTATCAGAACATCGACAAGCGGTTGAAAGCGATTGGGGCAGATATTGAAAGGGTAGAATAGTATAGTTTCTGGTTTAAAGTTTAAGGTTTCAGGTTAGTCCGTGGTCACGCGACTGCTCTTCCTAAAGGTTTGGGGTGAATGGTTGAATTTGTCCGCGACATTGTTAAGGCATAAAAAAACCTCCGATCTTTTTGAACCGGAGGTTTTCATTCTGCAATCATGTCAATCATCTGCTTACAAATTTAAGTTTACTGATGGATGTGAAAGCATCGCTTTCGACACCAAAGGCTGATTTAACATAAACCTTGATCAACTTACTTAATCCGTAGATCCCCTCCTCTTTCTGTATCACCAGGCGGCAAGCCTCCTTTGAACGATTAAGCTTGATCTGACTGGTGACCAATTGCACCTGCGACGTTTCGATCATCTCAAGCAAGGATTTCAGTCCTTCAATGGAGATCTCACTTTCGTTTGGCGTGTAGCCATCGTGTAACTCAAGCAACTTGATGAACAAGGTGAAGTTTCGCATCTTGCTTACAACATCTGCCTGCGGGATGGGTCCTCTTCCGGTTTTGACCTGCGACGGATCATCTGCCTGCGGTGAGGAAGTTTTGCCGCGGATGTTACCGGTGAGCTTTACCTTCACGTTGCGCAGATCCTCAAGTAACGACGGAGACATCTTCGTGGCGATGGCTGCGTTGTAAGCACGCGTGACAATTTTCTGCATGTGCTTCAATGCATCACGTCGTTGATTGATGGCCCATGTCACTGCCTTGTGATCGTTGTACATGATTTCTGTTTTTTCGCGCGCCGTTTGAAGTAACGACTCAAGCGCTTCGATTTTCATCGAATCCTGGCTGGGGTTGAACATGGAACCCTGACTTTTGCAGAAACCTACGAGCTGCCCGAAGGTGTCTACCTGTTTGGCTTGTGTTTTCATAAAACATTAATTTTTGTTATAACTGGTTTAAAACAAGTAACGTGCCAAACAAACGATTGCGACAACGTTTTAGTAAATATTTTTCCTAGGCTTTCGAAAAAGCCGGGGCTGCCGATACCGATAAATTTGGCGCGCAGCTTTCGCGTCCATGAAAGCACTAACTTGTTTACCATAAATGAAATATTGCACCTCCAAAGGGTGTGCGAGAAGATCAATACTGCCATTGAATAAACGCAAAATGATCGCGTAGATGTGCTGACGGCTATAGAGAAGATATCATCCGCGAGAATGAAATCATTTTCCGTAAGTGGGGAACTCGCTCCCGTTGGGCCGGACGTGCTTTCCGTTACCGAGGATTGCGCTTCCGTTCGCGGGAAATTGATTTTCGTTGCAGTGGATTTCCTTTCCGTTCAAAAACAATTGCTTTACGTTGAGGTGCTCGTTAGCTTCCATTGCTGCGAAACTGCTTTCCGCTAAAAGCAAAACCGCTTCCGTTCGGCGGGCGTTCCTACAGTTGGCTAAGAATAACAACTACTGCAGCACAATCGCCATGTACTTCGATGGGCGGAAATACCTAAATAACTTAAATGATAAATGCCAGCCACGAAGGCCTAAAGGCAGGAAGCGTGCAACTTTGTGAAACAACTGTATGGTAGGTAAGTAGGAAAATGTGACAAAAGGAAAGCACCAGAGATTTGTGTTTTCATGATTTCTTTGGCGCCCCAGTACCAATCTCTGCGCGCTATGTTATACCTCCAACCGTATGGCTACCGGACAGTGATCAGACCCCAGGTATTCATTATAGATCATGGCATCTTTTACTTTACCGATGATCGATTCCGAAACTAAGAAGTAATCGATCCTCCACCCCACGTTTCGTGAGCGTGCGTTGAAGAGATAATTCCAGTACGTGTACTTTATTTCTTCCGGGTAAAATCTTCTGAACGTATCCACAAAACCACTCGCCAGCAATTTTGTGAACCCAGCGATCTCCTGCTCGGTATATCCTGCCGATTTATTAAAATTCTCTTTCGCACGGGCAATATCAATCGGCTGATGTGCAACGTTGAGATCACCACAAATGATCACCGGCTTTTTCGATTGCAGATTGGTTACATAAGTCCTGAACTCTTCGTCCCATTTTTGCCGATAGTCGAGGCGCTTCAATCCTTCACCCGCATTCGGCGTGTAGACTGTAACTAGAAAAAAGTCCGGGAACTCGGCAGTCATCACGCGGCCTTCCTGATCATGCTCCTCAACGCCCATGTCGCAGGTAATATTCAACGGCTCCACTTTCGTCATGATGGTCGTGCCTGAGTAGCCTTTTTTCGTCTTGCATGAGTTAACATGGATCTTGTATTCAGGCAACAGCTCAAGCGCGGACTTCACTTCTTCATGTGACGCCTTCGTTTCCTGGAGACAGAGAATATCGGGTGCCATCGTTTTGACATCCTTCAGGAAGTCTTTTTTAATGATAGACCTGATGCCATTTACGTTCCAGTTGACGAGGTGTAGTTCAGCCATGTGTGATTACGATAAAGTGCGAATTAGTAGTAAAAGGTTAAAGATGCAATAGAAAGTTATCGAACGACCGACATCTTCAATAATTCAGAGAGCTTGCAAGCCTCCCTCGGTTGCATTAATACCCTGCTCAATATTCATTCTCACTGCATCCGATAGTTGTTCTCCCATAACAACCGAATAAGTGCCGCGCAAAAGCGTCGGATCCATTTGCTCATGCAATTGCAATGGATCGAGAGCAGATCGTGTGGTAATTACCTTTTCAGTCAATTTGCGTTCACCACTCATTAGCGTATATTTTATTGAGCAAGTCGCCGCAGACGGGCCCATAAAATCAGTTGTACCCCAAACAGCGAAGAAAAAAAGATAGAAGAAGAAACCAGTATTCCGGTATGGGCCCTTTACTTCCAGGGCCTGAATATCCATTTGTAGACGAAGATCAGACGTGGAATCAATACCGAAAGACGCACTGCGCTTCGCTTCGGTCAGAAAGGCATTGTAAACAAAATCGGAAGGGTCGTCTTTTATCTGGCTTCTGCCCATCGTACAATAAAAATCATTTCTCCAGCCCGTGTAAATAATTGCAGGCGTAACTCCTGAGCCAACAACATCGGCAACTGGCGCTGGTGGCATGGCCGATGAATTCTGCGGTCGATCAACTGAAATAGCAACCTGTCGGCTGTTTACATTTGGAACGGACTGGGACAGATAGCCTAATGTAATCGGCTTTTTACTCATCTGCTTCTTAAGTGATCGCGACGAAAGACAGGAAAATGACACAATCCCAATCACGATGTACATGCAGTAGTGCGCGTATCTATTTTCCATACTTATAAATACGATAACGGGTTTTTGCTAACTCCTTTACAATCGGATTTTGCGCACTGTCATAGACCATTTGATACTCTTTCAATACATCCACGGCCTGCCCGAGCTCGCGTGCGCAGTCAATCTCAAGCAACTTCACCTGCCAGTCAAAGTCCGCGTCAGATAAAAGTGTTAACTGGTTCCGGGCTGCTTCAAATTCTTTCTTAAGTATATTTTCAACCGCGAGCATGAACGTAAATTCATAATCAGACCAG
>DASPJN010000026.1:0-32395 GCA_035628595.1 Chryseosolibacter sp. | reverse complement strand
AGTGGCGCCATCGAATCTCGAATTCGTTCAACAACGCCTGAGATCATATCCGTTGAACTTGATCTGGACAATACCAGCGAAAAGGAAAGAGATAAACATAGAGGCTGTTTTATGCTGAATAAGACAGCCTCTTATTGTTTTATTTGTTTCGGATTTAACGTACTGCTATGGTCACTTACTCTGCTTTGGCAGCCCTGCTGGTGGCAATGCTCATTACGATCATTTCTGTTTCACTCTTTCGAAGAAGAGGGCCGTGGGGCTCGGGGTGGACGATGTTTCTCGTTTTGTTCCTGGTGCTATGGGCAGTTTCTTTATATGTACGATCCTTTGGCCCAATCTATCTGGGTGTAGCGTGGTTTCCAATAATTATTGTCGGGATACTGCTTGCGTTGCTGTTCGCCGCGGTGTTGCCAGATGCAAATCATTGGCGAGATGAAAGTCTTCGAGAAACAAAGTCCGGAAGAATTGCGAATCCGGAAGGTGGTAAACCAAACGCGAAAGTTGGGAAACTCTACTGGGTGTTAATCATCATGCTGGTAGTTTTTATTGTTATGGGTATGATCAATCCGCAGATGGCGCTTTAAAAAAAAGAGCACAGACAATTCGTCTGCGCTCTTGTATCAATGATATGTAGATTGACTAATCCGGATCAATGTATCCACCGCAAACACCTGTAGTTGATTGTCCAAAGTATCTGCATTGCTGCGAAATGTTGCTTGAATAGGTTGCAGTACGAATGTAGGTTGTTGTACCATTCGCGCACTTTCGAGTTACTTTACAAGCTACACTAAAGCTGCTGCTTGTGTTGGGAATCCACGCGGCAACTGCCGTTGTTCCCTGGCCGTTCTGGATGTTCGCATTGGTACCTGTCCATTGCAAAATATCGCCGGCTTGTGTTCCTGAAACTGTGAAGCTATACATTCCTGACGATGTGTAACTGCAATTGCGATTTGGGTCTGAAGGATACGGATCATGTATTGATACTTTCGGGTTTGGGCATAGACATGGCGTTGGCGATGGCCCTACAGGTTGTTCGAGTTCATCAAGAACGCCGTTGTTGTTGTCGTCCTCGTCTGCGTCGTCGGGAATTTCATCATCATCATCGTCACCATCGTCCTTGTCAGAAACGCCATCGTTGTCCTCATCGTCATCAATCTTATCTGGCACGCCATCGTTATCGTCATCGAGATCCGCGCTGTCCGGTGTACCATCGTTGTCATCGTCGGGATCTACTTCATCAGGAATGCCATCCCCATCATTATCGCCTGGCGTTGGGCCGTTGCCCGAGCGACTAATTGTCCAGGCATCGTTACAATGAAGGTCACCGGAAACAACATTGCAAATGACCGTTACCTGTGTTTGGTTTGATGCAAGCGTGATATTCGTGTCTTTGCATGTCGGACACGAAAAGCTAGCATTCCCGGATGTGACTATCCATTGATAAGTAGGTGTCGGCATTTCAACAGCATGCATTACATAACGCGCCGTGTAACCCGCACCCAGCTGTGCGGGGCCGTAAATATCGCATTGCGATTGTGTGTCAAATGTCCCAGCCGTTCCCGTTGGGAGTTCTTCATTTAAAGAAAGAGAAGAGATTTTTGGAGATGGATCAGAGACCTGCAGTTCACAGCCTGCCATCATGGCGCCCACTACGAAGATGAGCTGCCATAGCTTACGTTTCACCATATAGAAAGAGTTTCGTTTTTAATATGGCCGCTAAGATATAAATTTTAGGATACGGGGTATGCTTGCAACGCATCAATAATTTCTCTTTGGGCTTTTAATTAAAGAATGATTTACTTCGCGCTTTAAAAACAACCCACTGTATGCCCCAAACCCGTAAGATCCTCTTTCTTCTTTTCGTGTTATCACACGCATCTTCGTTTGCACAAAATCGTCTCCCCGGCACTATCATTACTAAATCCGGAGACACATTAAATGTTTTTATTTTAAAGTCAACGCGCTATACGAACAGTGAAAAAGTA
This sequence comes from Chryseosolibacter sp., assembly GCA_035628595.1. Classification (GTDB taxonomy): domain Bacteria; phylum Bacteroidota; class Bacteroidia; order Cytophagales; family Cyclobacteriaceae; genus Chryseosolibacter. Next base: position 30,410 of record DASPJN010000026.1, on the reverse strand, counting down.
AGCTATACACAATACGTCGCATCTAAGGAAGTAAAAAGTTACTCACCCGCGGAGGTCACATTGTTTTATTCCGATGCAGGCTACTTTCAATCGATTAAGAATTCATCTGGAAACCCATCCTTTCTGAGAAGAATGTCTTATGGTGGGCCGGCTGTTTTGTTTTCTGGTATTGACGCAAAAGGCTACCCGACCTTCCACCTGCTGATCGATAGCGTTCTAACGACTTTGCATCATGCTGACTTGTCAGGTCAATTGAAAAAAACTCTCACAGGATGTTCTAAATTAAATACTAAGGGTCCGTATGAGCAGTACTTTTTACAAGACCTCGTTTCCCGATACAATGCATGTGTCAACCCGGAAAAAGTGGTTTATGCAAAACGAAGACGCCCGGTTATTGCTACTGGAGGTTTTAAAGCGGGTCCGAATTATAATACAGTTGAATATTTTGGCTTCTCAGATAACGCTTTAGGTTATTCGGCTGGTATTTTCCTGGATTTTTCAGTGGTAGAACGGATGTCTTTTCAATTGGAGCTTAACTATCTGAAGGTTGGCCAGGAAGGCGATTTTAATGCTTTCTCGTACGCCCAACTTCCATTGATACTTGAGATTAATGTGCCAGTGAACCCTGAATCACGTTTGAATCTGTATTTCCAGGGTGGTTTAAGTTACAATTACAGATTGTCTGAAGAAATGTTTTCGGCACAATACGTTGGCGGTTCCGAAAATTTCCCGTTCAGGCTTAAGCCGAAGGCTATTGGAAGTCTTGCAAGTGTTGGCGTTTCAAAAGATCTCCGGTTTAGAAAGGCGGTTTATTTTGAATTGAGATACGAGAGCCTGAATCAAAAGCTTGCATTTTCAAGTTTCTCCGGTGAAGCAATAAAAATTAACAGCTTGCAGTTATCGGCAGGAATTAATTTCTGACAGAGCCTGGTAGCTTGCTTTAGCTGTTATTAGTGTGAGTGCCTGGATAACTTCGTGATGGGGTTTTTGGATATGTAGACACTACCGCACACAAAGCTGCCGTCGCAGCAGCATGCAGGAAATCATTAGACCCCGACTATAGAATCCTGCAGCTGACTACTACGGACAAGCAACAAAGTTGGATTTATTAATGAGTGCTGTTGCGCTTATACTGCTCTTATTCTTTTCCCTTTACTAACTGAATCTCAGCGAACAATCTCACGTCTTCACTCACCAGCACACCACCTGTCTCGAGCGCTGCATTCCAGTTCAAACCAAACTCTGTTCTGTTGATCTTTCCGGATAAGGTAAACCCCGCTTTTTCATTTCCCCATGGATCTTTACCAATGCCACCAAACTCAACATCAAATTTTACGGGCTTGGTCACGTCTCTGATCGTCAGGTTACCGGTAAGCATAAAACTATCTTCATCTTTCTTCTCAAGTCTTGTTGATACAAACCTGATCTGCGGATGCGTTTCTGCATTAAAGAAATCGCCGGACTTCAAATGATTATCACGATCGGCATTGCCTGTCGAGATTGAAGACAAGTCGGCTGTGAATGAGATCTTCGCGGTACCGAAATCGTCACCTTGCGTTTCCGCCTGTACATCGAATTTCGAGAACGATCCGGTAACGTTTGTGATCATCATGTGCTTTACTTTAAATCCAACTTCACTATGAGTCGGATCAAGGTTCCATTTGGTTTTTGTTATTGTTGCTGTTTCCATGTTTTTATTTGTTTAAGGCAAAATTATGGTGCCGGGCAGCCCTACACATTGAACCAGGTTAAGAAATAGACTTATTCCCGTTGCTGTAACGTGTTTTATAAAAACTTCCTATTTTTAGCTGGTTATCATTATGGACACTAACCTGATTCTGAAAAACGTCAGCAAGCATATTTCACTCACGGATGCAGAGGAGAAGATATTTACATCGATGCTGGAGCATAGATCAATTAAGCGAAAGCAGGTACACCATCGTGCCGGCGACATTTGCCGTCATACCACTTTTATTGTCGACGGCGCATTGAAGGGATATACAGTGGATAAGGACGGCGGCGAGCATGTTATCAATTTCGCGCTGCAAGACTGGTGGATCGCTGATATGTACAGCCTGTTATCACAAAAGCCCGGTGTGCTAACAATTGAAGCGATTACAGATTCGGAAATGCTTATGCTGCCGCATGATAAACAAGAGTCGCTGTATCAGCAGGTACCAAAATTTGAGCGCTTTTTCCGAATCCTCGTTCAGAACGCACTTGTGGCGAATCAGCAGCGTATCATTAATAATCTCAGCCTGACAGCTGAAGAACGTTATCAGCATTTCACGACCAAATATCCATTTATTCTCGACTGCGCGCCGCTGCACAGCATTGCATCATACCTGGGTATGACACCCGAATTTTTATCGAAGATCCGGCGTCGGATGGCCGGAAAGTGATTAATTCGAAATAATGGAAGTCAGCTGCGATAAAATTCATTGTTATTCGTCTTAACGGGAAGCCCCGACAATAAATGTTATCGCTGGCTTGTACTAATGAGAAAACTCTTCAGCATTCTTAAACGTGTCATGATCGTTACCTTTACAATAATCGCATTACTGATAATTGTTATTCTGTTTTATATCCGCCAGGACAAATTCGGTAAAGCACCGGATGGTGAACGACTGACGCGAATTCAGCAATCCCCTAACTTCCGGGATGGAAAATTTCAGAATCTGTCAGTAACCCCCGAGCTCGCAGAAGGCCATAATATAGCGGGCGTTATCTATGCCCAGTTCTTTAAGAAAGCTCCGCGACGTTCTCCCGTTGACACCATCCCGTTCATCAAAACTGACTTAAAGAATCTTCCGAAAGATCAGGATGTGCTGATCTGGTTCGGTCATTCGTCTTACCTGATGCAACTTGACGGAAAAAGAATTTTAGTAGACCCTGTTTTCAGTGGAAACGCATCGCCTGTTCCGGGCACGAACAAGTCCTTTATCGGTACCGATAACTACGCCGTTGAAGACTTCCCTGACATCGATTATCTCTTCCTCTCGCATGATCATTATGATCACGTCGATCATGAGACGCTCATTGCGTTGAGAGGAAAAGTTTCGAAAGTGCTTTGCGGACTTGGTGTAGGTGCTCACCTGGAATATTGGGGATACGACATGTCGCGGGTTGTGGAAGCTGACTGGTACGACAGCTTGGATCTCGATAGTGGGTTTCACGTAACCGTAACACCCGCGCGCCATTTCTCTGGTCGCGGATTCTCACGTAATAACACATTGTGGGTTTCATTTGTGCTTCAAACACCATCATCGAAAATATTTATCGGCGGCGATAGCGGTTATGATAAGCACTTTGCCGAGATAGGAAAGAAATTCGGTCCGCTTGATCTTGCTATTATCGAGAATGGGCAATATGACGACGCGTGGCCTTATATTCATACGCGCCCACATGAAGTCTTACAGGTGGCGAAAGATCTCAATGCAAAACGACTCTTCCCTGTGCATTCATCAAAATTTGTGATGGCGAATCATTCGTGGGATGAACCACTTCGTCGTGTAACCGAACTAAACAAAGATTATAACATCCCGCTGGTTACGCCTGTTATTGGGCAGATTGTTTATTTGAAGGATGAGTCACAAACCTTTGGAAGCTGGTGGGAAGGAATCGAATGAGTTCAGGTAATTGATCGCTCACTTCTTAACCTGGTTCAAGATTTTTCGTGATCCATCGACCCTAGTTTTACGTTATGACAGCAGAACTAAATACGTATGGAAAACAGGATTCTTGGAATACATCACATTACGGCAATTGCCGGAAATGCAAAGCGCAATTTTGACTTTTACACCAAAGTGCTTGGGTTACGACTTGTTAAGAAAACCGTAAACTTCGACGACCCCGGTACGTATCATTTTTATTTTGGAGATGAGGTTGGAACACCTGGCACCATTCTGACATTCTTTCCGTGGGATCGCGTAAAACAAGGTAGGGCCGGGGCAGGAATGGCGACAGATGTTGCCTTTAGCGTCCCAGCGGGGAGTTTGGAGTTTTGGAAGGATCGCTTCGAGCAGCAGAATGTCGGTATTACTGCTACGGGTGTACGCTTCGGCGACCCGTTTATTTCATTCGTTGATCCGGACGGACTTGCGCTTACGCTGATCGTTCCTAAAACTGACGACAGAAAAGGTTGGTCCGCTGGCGAGGTAAACGACCTGGTGGCAATCAAAGGCTTCCACAGCACTACGCTTACATTGCGCAGCAAGACTGCAACTGCAAAAGTGCTGACGGATGTGTTGGGTTACTACCTTTCTGAAGAAGAAGGAAGTACAACGCGTTATAAAACCGACGCCGTGGCGACTGCATCAATTGTCGATATCATCGAGACGCATGAAGCACCGGATTCAATAAATGCTGGTGGCACAATTCACCACGTTGCGTTTCGCGTAAAAGATGAAGAGACGCTAATGGCTTACCGTAAGAAGGTTCAGGCCCATGGCTTGCAGATCACAGAAAAAATAGATCGCAACTATTTCTTCTCTCTTTATTTCCGTGAGCCTGGGGGTGTACTTTTTGAAATTGCAACAGATAGTCCTGGATTTGCTGTTGATGAAGCCGTTGACCAGCTTGGATCGAATCTAAAACTCCCTCCTCAGTATGAAAGTTATCGCGAAAAAATAGAAGAGGCACTGCCTGTGCTCGATTAATAGTTATGAAGGACATGTGGATCGGACAGCGATGGTATAAACAAATATGCGAATGCACCAGAAAAGAATTCACTTCGCGGGAAAAGATTTATCATCAGCGAAAAATGCGTTGATCATGGTTCATGGCCGGGGCGCTTCCGCTGAAGATATCCTTGGGCTTGCAGGTCAGTTGTCCGTTGATGACTTTGCATTGGTTGCGCCGCAAGCTACAAATGACACGTGGTATCCTTATTCATTCCTGATGCCGCAGGGACAAAATGAACCGTGGCTTTCATCGGCGCTCGGCCTTCTTCTTGATACTGCACGTGATCTTAACAAAGCCGGCATCGCTGATGAAAGTATTTATTTCGTAGGATTTTCACAGGGTGCTTGTCTCACACTTGAGTTTGTAACGCGAAACGCGAGAAGGTGGGGTGGCGTTGTTGCTTTCACCGGAGGTTTGATTGGTGACGTGATCAATAAACAAAATTACCATGGAGATTTTCAAAATACGCCTGTGTTCATTGGGACAAGCGATCCCGACCCACATGTTCCTGTAGGACGTGTCAACGAAACTACCACGATACTAAGGTCAATGAACGCAGTAGTGACCGTGAAGATTTATCGGGGCATGGGGCATACTGTGAGCGTGGATGAGATTGCAATGGCTAACAAATTAATTTTCTCCAAATGAATCCAGGGTTGCGGCGTCGGCCTTTCGTAAAGGAGCGGTCATGTGTTCTTCAATTCTGAGCCTGGATTCGCCCGTCGGACAATAGCGTGCGAAGGATCTTCCAGAATGCCAAGGGAGTCATTTCTGATCGCTAGAAAATAATTATGATTGCCATGGAGTCTCAAATTCCTTTGCATCGAAACTTGACGCACGAGAAGATCCTTCGTTCGCTGCTCCCAGCACGCGTTCCCTACTCAGGATCGTTTTTCCTGCATCCTACAAAAACATAAAAGAGTCGCCGGTTTCGCGCACTGACCCCACTCAGTTGCATGTCACCGGGACTCCTGTATTGTCCTTAACGAAATTCACGCTAAATAGATCGTCATCTACCTTGAAATGCGGTATCCTCTTATAGGCGACTGCATATTTTCACTAATCAGGCGCGAATATAGCAATTCTAACTTAGCAGAGCCGAAAACAATACTTCGAATGAAACGGAGTGATTATACATTCTTAAATACAAAGCATCCGATTTTTTCCGGATGATCCTGTATGAGAACGTTTGTGGGCTGTTTTCGCAAAAGATAGAGAATAAGAAAGTCGCCGCCTGCCGCAATGGTGAAGAACAGCCCAAACAATAAGAGTCCTGCGCTGCCATTGTAGATTCCTATTAATGCCGGGATAATTCCCAATACAATAGCTGGCATGATAGTGCTGATGCGATATTGTGTTGCAGTAAGCGGCTCCTTGCAATGGCAATATGGCGTCATTGATTTCATCAGGATACCAAAGCGTATAGAACGAAATCCCTCACGCGCAAAAAGCGCAAAAGTAATTCCATGAATAAGTTCGTGTGCAATTATTCCGCTAATGAGAATAGCCAGCATACTGATAATCCCTTTCCATCCGCCCCACGTATCCAGCCACGCTTTGGTCGATTCTGTAGTGAACGAGTCCAAATGCAGCGCAAGATAAGGGGTAAGAATAAGCGTCATGATCGGGAATATAAGCAGAAGCGCTTTCATATTTGCTTCACGCTCAGTCATGGTTATTTCCTCTTTCAGCAGATCAGTTTGTTCCATAATAGGTTGTCTGATATTTCCCAGGTTGGTCGTTACCCAAAACAAAGAATTACAGACGTCTCACGATTTTACACCAATGGCTTTCCGCACTGCCGGTGCCACCTTTTCCCCGAAAAGCTCAATCGAGCGAAGCACGTGCTTATGTTCGATTGGCCCTACGGTCATCTGCGCGAGGAATCGCGTGTGGCCAAAAAGCTCATGCTCATATAAGATTTTATCGGTCACTTCTTCCGGGCTTCCAACAAGCAATGCACCATGTTTGGTGCACATCTGTTCATAATGCTCCTTTGTCATGGGCGACCATCCTCTTTCTTTTCCGATCCGTGACATCACTTGAGCATAACCAGGATAAAAGATATCGCGTGCATGCTTAGATGTCTCGCCAATGAAAGTATGCGAGTTTATCCCTACTTGTAACTTCACAGGATCATTTCCTGCTTCTGTCCATAAATCGCGATAGTATTTAATATGCGGCTGAAATTGTTGAGGTGAGCCACCAATAATGGCAAGCGCCAGCGGTAGGCCGAGATTTGCTGCCCGGACTATTGATGCAGGTGTTCCTCCGATGGCGATCCAAACTGGTAACTTTTTCTGGAGCGCGCGCGGATAAACGCCAAGCTTGTCGATTGAAGGACGGTGATTGCCCGTCCATTGTATTTTTTCTTCCTCATTTATTTTCAGGAGGAGCGAAAGTTTTTCAGCGAATAATTCGTCGTACAGATTAAGGTCATATCCGAATAATGGAAACGATTCAATAAAGGAACCACGACCCGCCATAATTTCTGCCCGGCCATCTGACAGTAGATCGACCGTTGCGAATTGTTGATAAACGCGCACGGGATCGTCAGAGCTAAGAACGGTAACAGCACTCGACAGCCTGATGTTCTTCGTTTTCACTGCCGCTGCCGCTAAAACAGTTGCCGGTGACGATACTGCATAATCTGGTCGATGATGTTCGCCAACCGCAAAGACGTTGAGTCCAGCCTGATCGGCTACCTCGGCTTCTTCAATAAGATTTTTAAGTCGCTTGTGCGGATCCAGCAACGAGCCTGTAACAGGGTCTGTACCAACTTCAGCGAACGTGTATACTCCAAGTTCCATAAAAGCAAAGTAGTCGTTTTTCAAACAGCGACAGTCAGGGCAAAGTTCATTGTGCTGCCGGATGGTACAATTTCTTTATTGATACACTCTATCTAAAGTCCACGAGTATGAAAAGAGTAAGTATAGTTGCTGCCTGTTTACTTGTTGCTGGTGTTGTGTACGCGCAGCAAACAACGACGCCACGAAGCACAACAGGAACACGTTTATCGAATCCAGATAATTCGACAGGCGTGCATCGAACCAATCCAATGCCTGGGCAAACCTCGCCGGTGCAGGAGCCTGGGCAATTGAAAACAAGTAATCCTTTTGGTAGCCAGACAACGCAGCCGACTGGAACGGAGCCAACAGTTGATGAGCCGTACAACGATTACCATCTTACACGTCCATCAACATCTCCAACGCCGTCAAATGTGGTCACGCCTTCAGTGAGTGATGACCGCGTTGATTATAATGAGGATCTCATCAGATTGGAGCGGAATCAGATTCCTAATACGATGATTGATGCGCTGCAAGACCCAATGTACCGTGGTTGGGAAGCCTCAGATATGTTCCTTGACCCAAGGACAAACGAGTATTACCTCGACATCAATACCGATGACAAGACGCGCCGGTATCGTTTCGACAGACGGGGAAACCCAGTCGAAATAAATTCAGTTGAAGACGATGATCTCGATTGATCAGATGGCGTTGACTCAAAGCATTTAATTCACGGCAATGAACTCGCCGCCCATGATTTTGTATTTGATACCCTGGACATTTACTTCCTGTCCTTCAGACAATCGGGCAAGGGTGTAGATGTCGTCTTCTATGGTGTGCACGCTTCCTTTCGTCTTCCAGGCAATTTGCAGGTAATCCGGTTCTATCACGGCTCCTCCAGTGCCGCAAAGAATGATATGCACGGGAACGTTTAAGTGCGTGAGCAACCGGATATCTTTAACGGGTGCGTGGTTGTCTGCAATCATGATCACATGATCGAACTCCTTTGCTTTCGCGATCGCGAAAAGCAAGGCTTCCATATTATTCTCCGGTGCATCACCACCAGAACCGCGTGCCTGCGCTTTGCTCATCAGAACGTTGAGACTATCAGCAGTCGTTGCGCGACTGTAATAAATGCCTCCCGTTTTGCCGATGATCTTTTTGTTGTCGGGCATATTGTCGCCATCATTAAAAAATACGAAGGTCGCAGTCTTTTCACGCAGGAGATTAAGCTGATACCAGGCTGACAACTGCGCGACGTACGGCGACATTGATCCTGTGACATCGCAAACGATGAGTTTTTTCTGCCAATTGTTCCGTTTCATGACTACATGAATGACTGTATCTTCAAATGGTATCTCGCCGGTCTTGTAACGCTCGATCTCCCGTTTGTGGCATTCCTCCTTCGAAAGTCCAAGCGCCTCGCATCGCTTCTCAAAAGCTTCTTTCTCACGGCGCAATCTGGTTTCTTCTGCTACAATTCTTTCATGTTCCTCCTTCAGCCTTCGTTCCATTTCTTTTGTTCCGATGTAACTAAAATTGAGCTTAATATCCGAAGTGCCTTTCGTGTATGCGCAATCAGTATAATAGTAACGCGGGTGATGTTTAAAACCGATATCGTAAGCGTCTCCTTTCGGGAGATAACACAAAAGTCTGCCGGATTTGTCAGTTGCACCTTTGATTGATTTATTTCGCGCTCTTCCAGTGATTGTCATCGTTTCATTTCTGAGCGGAGCCCCAGTCAGATCCTTCAGTGAAATAACAACCCAGGAGTAAAGATCCTGTTTTACTGGCGGGGGCATCACCGATGTTTTCAGGAAAATGGTATCGGGAAGAGACTTGAAAAAATTATCGACGGTCTCGATCTCAGACGTAGTCATCGTCATCAACTTCTGCTTCTCCACCATGTCGGGTGCATAAGACAAGGTCTGTGTGATTTTACCGCTCATCGGGGAAATGATCTCGACCTTTCGTGTATAGTTGCTAATGGAAACATCGAAAAGCTCATTACATGGAACTGTCAGTTCGGCAATTCCATCGGACCCGGTTTTCGTGCTGAAGGTGGTTCCATCCACACGGCTTTTGAGAATCACTTCCTTTCCAGCATAAACTCCACCCCGAATATTTTCAAGCTTGACAGAAATGGATGATTGGCATTCCTGGGCGATAGCATCAAACGGATACGCCGTTACGAAGAGAAGAGCAGCGGAGAGTACTACAAATAATTTTGGCATAGCGGGTATGCCGAAGATACAAAATTCGTTGAACGGATGTATGACAAAAAGAGCGAAAGAATTTTATCCGAGCTTGAACTTCAACGGCAATGTAAAACGGACATTTACATTCCGGCCGTTTTGTCTACCCGGTTTCCATTTCGGCATCATCTTTACAACACGCACAGCTTCGTTGTCGCATTCAGTCATGATACCACGTAGCACACTCACGTCGCTGATCGTTCCGTCTTTACCGACAATAAAACCAACATACACTGTTCCTTCGATTTGTAATCGCCGCGCATTTGCAGGATACTTCATGTTCGCTTTTACGAACTCCATCATCGCGTTGTAACCACCTTCAAATTCAGGGTTCTGTTCAACGACTGTAAAAAGCTCATTTTCATCTTCGATGACCACTTCTTCAACTGGCTCGTCAAACGCTACTTGTACCGGTCCTTCAATGGCGGTGGCGGCGACCTCATTCTGTTTGATCTCCTCAATGGTTGGTACTTCTTCCTGGATCTGTTCCTTCACAATTTTTGGTGGGACGAACTTGATGACTTTTTGCAATCGCGGTAATTGAATCTGCGGTGGTGGCGGCTTCGGCTTGTCAATTGGTGGGGGCGTCGATAATTCTGTATAAACGAGTTTTCGCAATGGAGGTTGCGCAACTTCCTGGTTGTCTGAAAAAAATGAAACAATGGTCGAATATGAGAGTAAGATTGCGACCAGTACCAAGGTTGATAGCAATGCGGTCGCCATGTTGACGGCGTAACCTTTACGCACGACGTAAGCGCCATATTCTTTGTTGCGTCCCTCGAACACGATATCATCCCATGACTTATTTTCATCGTCAACGGGAGTGTGTTCACTGGTTTCTGCTTTTTTCTTTACACGGTCGGCGAGGGCAGAAGGTGTTGGAAGGCTCTGTTCGAAATGCATAAAAGTGGAGTTACGGGCACTGACTATTCAAACGCATAATTTTAAAATTGGTTGTAAATAGCGAATGGATTTAACGTTAATGTAACATTGATAGTCGCTGCTGTACAAACGATAGTCACGGGGGTATAGAGGTCCCGACGAATTTTTATAACTCTTTCGCCAGACGCATCACTAATATCATATTGTTGTACTTACCCAAGAGCAAATGAAATTCCGAATGGATGCTCCAGCAGGTGTTTTTTTTGCTATGAAATCGCAGGCCGAAGCAATATCTTTGTCCAATGGATCGTAGATACCTGGCGTTATTGATTTCATGGTCAGCATTATTTCTCATTACATGCACTCCCTCCGGAATAACTTACCGATCCCAACAGTATGCGCTTAGCGCGGAACAGGGCGGAGGCGAACCCGCCTTTGAACGTATGATCGCACCGTATCGCGATAGTCTGGACCAATCAATGAGTGCACCGCTTGCGTATTCTTCGTCGCGTTTGGTGCGTCCGGTTTGTGGAAATGCACCATCTGCTGAACAAACGGCGTTGGTTAATTTTATTGCTGATGTTTGGTTTAAAGAATCAACGGAAGCGTTTATGCGCGAAACGAGAATCAAACCGGATTTTTTTTTATCAACCTGTGGGAGTGTTCGTGGCTCGTTGCCGCAGGGAACAGTAACCTTGGGGAACGTGTACGAACTCATGCCCTTCGATAATTACTTTGTTCTTGTGAAACTTGATCACGGTGTAATGGCGGATCTGTTCCGTTACCTGGCCGCTTCCGATAGTAATCCTGTAGCCGGGATCTCGATGAGCATCAAAGATGGCAAAGCATCGGATGTGTTAATTGCTGGCAAATCTTACGATTCACTCCAAAGTTATTTTGTTGCCATCAGCAGCTACCACGCTACCGGCGGAGATAACATGCCATTTTTTAATGAAGTGAAAGAGGCGCATCCGATTGAACTATTGTTCCGCGATGCGCTTATCAATGCTTTGACTGAAATGCAACATAATGGGGATACTATAAAACCGGATTATGAACATCGGATCAAAAAGTAATCGCAGGAAATTTCTGATTCAGGCCGGGGCGATCGGCGCGATGGCAACAATGCCAGGGTTTTTATTTGGAAAAACTGAGGGAAAGAAACTAACGATTCTTCATACCAATGACACACACAGTAGAATTGACCCGTTCCCTGATAACGATCCGAACTATGCAGGACAGGGGGGAGTAGCCCGGCGCGCGGCATTGATCAATAAAATCAGGACCGCGGAAAAGAACGTGTTGCTTCTCGATAGCGGAGATATTTACCAGGGCACACCTTACTTTAACGTTTTCAAGGGATCTCTTGAAATCAAGCTTATGTCGCAGATGGGTTATGATGCCGCGACTATGGGAAATCATGATTTCGATCTCGGCCTCGAGGGTTTCCTTGCAAACCTCCCCGAAGCACGATTCCCATTCCTTTGCTCAAACTACGATTTTACCAACACGATACTTGAAGGCCGAACCGAGCCTTTCCGTGTTTTTGAACGCGACGGCTTAAGAATCGGTGTTTTTGGGATCGGGGTGAAATTGCAAGATCTGGTGTTACCGAAACTCTCCGCAGAAACAAAATATCTGGATCCGGTGGAAACGTCATTAGATATGGCGCGCAAACTCCGCAATGATCACCGTTGCGATCTTGTGATCTGTCTGTCACATATTGGATACCAATTCAGAAATCCTGACTACATGAATGATATCCGGTTGGCAACGCTCACCGAAAACGTCGATATTATATTAGGAGGTCATTCTCATCATTTTCTTGATCAACCAGACGTAAAACTGAATCGTCGCGAAAAACAGGTACTCATCGCGCAAACGGGCCACGGTGGAATTCGTCTTGGTCGTATCGATGTTTACTTTGACGAGAAACGAAAAGTAACCGGCCATACCGCTTTGCTGGAAAAGGTCGGGCCATGGCGCGATGCCTGAGCTTAACTGTTCAGCGTGTTATTTATAGAAACAGATTCCCTGAAAACCGGCATAGCTATCCATACAATAAAGCCGGCATACCTTTTTATTTCTGTATACATGGATAGTTGGACTGGCAGACCCGCCTCATAATCACCCCGGATTAATAGCGTCCACTTCCCGAAATTATTTCCAAATCTTTAACGAGTTGTCGTTATGAAAAAGGTATGCGCTGCGCTGGTGCTGTTGTGTTGTTTATTGCCCGATTTTTCGAACGGTATGCAGCCGATGATTCTAAGATCCGAAACACTGAATGACGATCAAACAAAACCAAGAAAAAACAGAGACAATAAACCCGAGTCTTTCAAAGCGCAACGTAAAGCCTTCGCGCGTCAGCTCAGCGATTCAGAAGTAAATCCTTCTGTTCTTCAAATTGATCCGTCATCTATCAATATCGTTCGCGATGGGTACGGCGTTCCACACATCTTTGCTCAAACAGATGCGGAGGTTGCGTACGGGCTCGCGTGGGCGCATGCTGAAGATGATTTTGAAACAATCCAGAAATGTTTCCTGGCAAGCAAGGCAATGCTTGGACAGTACACAGGTCGCGACGGAGCATTGGTAGACTATGCGGTTCACTTATTACGCATTCGCGAACTGGTAAATGAAAAGTACGACACAGATATATCAGACGATTTTAAAGCTGTGCTGCAAGGTTATTGCGATGGGTTTAACGCCTATGCATACGCGCATCCAAAGGATGTTCTTATTAAAAAGTCGTTTCCGCTTGTTCCTGAGGACCTGATCGCTTACTCTATTATACAACTGGCGATCGGTTGTGGCGCGGACGCTGCATTGAAAAGCATTTACAATGGAAAGACGCCGCTTGCTGAATTTGATGGTGAAGGTTCCAACGCTTTCGCATTCAATTCAAAGATCACTGAAGACGGCAATGTATACCTGGCGATCAACACGCATCATCCCCTTGAGGGACAGGTGGCGTGGTATGAAGCACATCTTAGCAGTCGTGAGGGCTGGAATATAATCGGAACATTATTTCCGGGCGCGCCAGTGATTTTTACGGGCGTCAATCAGAACATCGCGTGGACGCACACTGTGAATCATCCCGATAAGCTTGATGTGTATCAACTGGAAATGCATCCGGAAAATGAATTACAATACAGAGTCGACGGCAAATGGTATACGCTTGAAGAGTCTACCGTCAAACTAAAGGTGAAGGTTCCCGGATTCAATTTTCATACACGTAAGAAAATACATTGGAGTATCTACGGCCCGACGATGATTACAGCCCGTGGCGTATTCTCCATCAGAACTGCCGCTATTATGGACATACGCGCGCTCGAACAATGGTATCGAATGAACAAATCTTCAAACTTTTCAGAGTTTCATTCAGCACTGAAGATGGAAAGCCACCCTGGGTACAACATCGTTTATGCTGACCGCTTTGATACAATTTATTATCTGAGTAATGGAAGGATCCCGGTAAGGAATCCAGACTACGATTGGAAAGGTACGTTGCCCGGCAATACTTCACGCACACTATGGACTGACATTCATCCTTTGGAAGATCTCCCGCAGGTGTTGAATCCCCCTTCAGGATATGTTTATAATACCAATCACTCGGTGTTCGATGCTACATCAGAGAAACATAATATCCGACAGGAGGATTACGATTTCACAATGGGGTTTGAGTCTCACCAAAATAACCGAAGCGTCCGCGTAAAGGAATTGCTCGCTGGAAACGAAAAGATCAGCTATGAAGAGTTTAAAGCAATCAAATATGATTTAAAACTTCCGGAAACACTTCATTTTCCAGTGAACATTGACACGCTTTTTATGATCGATGAAAGCGCTAACCCGGAAGTGGCTGACGTTATCAGGACACTGAAAGCATGGGATCGCAAAGGAAATATAGAAAGTGTGGGAGCAGCGATGTTTGGTATTTTCTTTTACTACGTTGCCGACATTTATCAAAAGGACGAATCATTCAAATATGTGTCAGAAGAACTTTGCATCAAGATCCTGCATCACATCAAGGATCATCTGCTTCGCCACTTCGGAACGACAAATGTCACCTTAGGACAATATCAACGTCTTGCAAGAGGAGATAAGTCTCTGCCACTGCCTGGCCTTCCCGATGTGCTTGCTGCGATGTACTCAGTTCCAACAGAAGACGGCCGTGTGAACGGCGTATTGGGAGAATGCTATATTGGTTTGATCAAGTTCACCAAAAATGGACCGGAGATTGAGACAATCAATGCTTATGGAGCTTCTAATGTGAAAGGCAACCGTCACTACGATGACCAGATGGATATTTTTCAGCAGCAGCGTACCAAAAAAATGACGCTTGATCGCGATAAGGTTTACATGAACGCAGAAAGCGTTTATCACCCGGAAATGAATTCAAGAACGCCGGTTACGGCTCGTTTGAACAAGAATAAGAAATAAGGTAAACTGTATCTTTTCAGAACAGCAAAGTGTTTCGTAATGGAACATTTTCTTTTTTATTCGGATAGCACTTTTTTGATTTCCAGATAGTTACAAGATTGGAGTACGGCTTGCCAGTACTCTGCAAAATTACGTGTTCTATGTTTCAGAATTACTTCAAAATCGGTTTAAGAAATCTGCTGAAGAATAAGTTGTTCTCGGCGATTAATATAAGCGGCATGGCGATCAGCATTGCTTCATTTCTCATCATTGCGCTGTTTGTTACTGATGAGCTAAGCTTTGATAAGCATGTCGAAGAAGTCGACCTAAAATATCGCGTATACAATGATAGCTACAACGATGAGGGTGGTGTCAAACAGCAGGCAATGGTACCGCCGATGTTTGCCGTCACAATAGACGCAGAGGTACCAGAGGTAGAATACACTACTCGGTTTATGTATATCAGTAGCAAGATCTTATTTGAAGCAGGCGATAAAAAGATCAATGAAAGTAACGGGGCGTATGCCGACCCATCCGTTTTCAAAATGTTCAGCCTGCCATTAGTGGAAGGCGATTTGAAGACTGCACTCATTGAGCCAAACGCGGTTGCGATTTCCGCATCAACGGCTCAAAAATATTTCGGTAACCAGCCTGCTCTTGGCCAGTCACTTGAGATTTCGAATGGGCCGTACGTTGTACGCGCCGTTTACGAAGACTTTCCTGTGAATTCACATATTCAGCTAAACTACCTGCTGGCAATGCAGGGGTTGGTTTCAGAAATACCAGAACGAATGCAAAGCTGGACATGGCAACAATTTCACACATACATGAAAGCTAAGCCAGGTGCCGATATTACGTCGGTTGAAAAGAAGATTCAGAAAATTGCGGAAAAGAATGGCTGGCCGAAAACAAAAGAGTTCGGGTCGTATTATGTACCACACCTGATGGAAATGAAACGCGTTCACCTGCATGCTGGCGCGCACATGTGGGATCTGGCCGTGAAAGGAAACGCGCAAACAGTTTACATTCTTTCAGCAACAGCAATTTTCATTTTGCTTATTTCAATTCTTAATTTCGTAAACCTGTCGACTGCGCGCGCCGTGAACCGGGTGAAGGAGGTCGGTGTTCGTAAAGTAGTAGGAGCGTTCAGGGCGCAGTTGATCTACCAGTTCATCAGTGAATCAGTTTTGATCTCGCTCATTGCTTTGCTGATCGGCGGGCTGGTCGCTGAGCTAGTGCTGCCTGCGCTTAATAGTTTTACCGAGAAACAGATTCCAACAGGAATTTTCCTTGATGTCCCTGTTGTAATTAGCTTACTACTATTCGGATTGATCGTTGGTGTGCTCGCTGGTGCTTACCCGGCGTTCTACATTTCTTCTTATAAACCTGCACAGATCCTTTCAGGAAAGCGCGGTGGAAAATCAGGTAAGACCGTTTTGCGTCAGAGCCTTGTTGTCCTGCAGTTCATCCTTTCGTTCTTTCTCATTATTGCCTCGCTGGTTGTGTCTGATCAGCACACGTACATGCGTTCGAAAGACATGGGCTTTTCGAAGGATAATATTGTGATTGTTCCGTTGCGCGGGAATTTGCGAACCAACTTCGAGACGACGAAACATGAATTTTCGAATCACCCAAACATTATCAGTTCCTCGTTGCAATATGGAATGCCTGGCCAGGCTTATGCCGGTGATGTCATAAAAGACATTGAAAATAATGTTCAACGCCCGATCTCGTTATTAGTTGTAGATCATGATTATCCGAAAACACTCGGGCTAAAGTTTGTAGCCGGCCGTGATTTTTCAAAAGAGCTTGCAACGGATACAGCGGAAGCGTTTATAGTTTCTGAAAGTGGAGCAAAACTACTTGGCTATACCGATCCGAATGAAGCGCTCGGCCACCGCGTTGCATGGCAGCGTTGGGATAATCGTCAGGATAAGAATGGAAAGATCATCGGTGTAGTGAAAGACTTTCACCTGAACAGTCTGAAAGAAAGTATAACGCCTGTCATTATGCACATTTTCCCTTTCGGCTATTCTTCGATTAGTTTCAAGGTAAAATCTGACGATGTCCCGGAAACTATTGCCCACCTCGAAGAGACCTGGAAAAAATTCAATAGCGAATCGCCATTTGAGTATCATTTTGTCGATGACAATTTTGACAAGCTGTATAAGACTGAACAGAAACTCGCCACATTATTTTCGTTCTTTACAGGCTTCACCATTTTCGTTGCCTGTCTTGGACTCTTTGGTCTTGTTGTTTACAGTACAACGCAACGATATAAAGAAATCAGTATTCGTAAGGTGCTTGGCGCAGAGGAAACTTCACTCGTGCTTGAACTTGGTAAGTCTTACCTTGTGCTCATTGCCATCGCATTCGTTATTGCCATACCGTTCAGCTATTATGCAGCGTGGAATTGGCTGCAGAAGTTTCCTTACAGAATCGATATCACACCAATAATATTTTTGAAAGCTGCCTTGTTTATTATTATCCTTTCTTTGATTACCGTTGGTGTTCAATCCCTGAAGGCAGCCAGAAGCAATCCTGTGGATGCGCTGAAAGAGCAATAGTATATTCCCTCCATCAAGGTATCAGAAGCGCAGGTTGTTTGTCCTGCGCTTTTTAGTTTGCGCTTTGACCGCGCAGTGAAAAAGCCGTGATTTATTTGTAACCGAACGGTTTCCTGTTATATTTGTAACCGAACGGTTACTATATGAGAAGAGATGTGTACCAAGCCATTGCAGATCCCACGCGCAGAGAGATTATCGACTTGCTGGCACGCAATCGCATGAATATGAATGCGATTTCAGAAAAGTTCGATATCAGCCGACCGGCGATCTCAAAGCACATGAGAATACTCATCGAATGTGGTTTGGTCAATGTGACGCAGGAGGGGAGGGAGCGCTATTGTCAGGCGTTTCCAAAAAAATTAAAGAAAGTAAGTGACTGGCTCAAATACTATGAGCGATTCTGGAACCAGAAGCTTGATGCCCTGGGCGACTTTCTGGTAACCGAAACGAAAAAGAAGAAAGCAAACGGAGGAAAATCCAAACAATGATAATGAATGCTCAACCTGTTGTAGTAGAAAAGGTCTACGTTGCTAACGTCAAAGAAGTGTGGGAGGCCCTTACGAGCAAGGAAAAAATGAAGGAATGGTATTTCGATGTATCCGACTTTAAGCCCGTTGTTGGATTCGAATTTCAGTTTGAGGGCGGTGCCGAAGACCGAACTTATGTACACCTGTGCAAGGTGTTGGAAGTTGTTCCGTTAAAAAGACTTGTTTATACATGGCGTTATCAGGGTTTTCCAGGGGAGTCCAAAGTCATTTGGGAGCTATTTAATGAGGGTGAAAACAAGACCCGATTAAAATTGACGCACGAGGGACTGGAAACATTTCCGCAGGGCAGTGACTTCGCTAAAAAGAATTTCGTTGCAGGGTGGACTGAAATCCTTGGCGTAATGCTGCCCGATTTTATTGAAACGGGGATGATCGAACTTTCAGCTTCGCTGAACGTCGCGCCGGATTTGTTATGGCAAGTCCTTACTACTCCCGAGCTTATCAATAAGTGGGCACAGGCATTTTCGGAGGGAACTTATGTTAAATCCGATTTTCGTGAAGGAAGCCAAGTTGAATGGTACACCAAAGATGGCGGCTTAGGTGCCCGCGGTGTTGTGGTCAAATCCGTTCGAAATCAATCACTACAAATTCAGTACTATAATGACGTTGACGAGAAAGGTTCGGCAGAACTGGGCAAATACATGGAAGCATTCTCAATTTCGAACACCAGAACCGCGACATTGACCATTAAAAGTGGTCCGCTCACAAGGAAATATATTAAGACCCATGAACCACTTTGGGAAAAAGCCATGGTAAAAATTGCATCTGTAAGTGACACGTTGCTGTAACGTGCGTACCTTAGAAAACATCAAAGAACACCCGAATTATCTGCCGCTTTTTCACTATATTTGACGGTTCCCACACCGCTATACCCACTGGTTAACTGTTAGAATCAAAAAGATTTAGCACCATCTCAACCAGTAGATGAACAGGGTAGTCCGTTTAGTTTATTTTTTTGTTTTGATTTTTCTCATGTTGGCAGGTAGCGATACTCGTGCGCAATCATGTGATTGCCCGCCTTCATCGGAATGCTTACCCTGTGTCGGCGGACTTGTAAGCCTCACTTTTCGCTACGATGGATTTCTTCCGGGACTTGTAAGTGCGGTTGATGGATCGGCCAATGTGCTCATGCTTCCAACATTGATCGCAACTGGAGGAGCGTTTACTGTGAACAGTATTAATCCAAGCGAAAAATTTGGCGGTGACAGGGTGATCCTGAGTATTGCTGGAATTCCAAATGCCACCATCAATACGTCATGCAGTGCTGTCCCGTATATCAACGACCAGTATGGCGCATTCACTATTATCGCAGCGGCAAGTAAACAAAACGGAACTTTGTGTTGCGATGCGAGTGATGTAGATGCTGACCCACCAGTCTTCTCCAATTGTCCTGATGACATATCATTAATAGTTCCGGATGAGCAATGTTCACTTCAGGCAACCTGGACAGAGCCCAATGTTTCCGATCACTGCGATGTCGATGTAACGAGCAATTTTTCTTCTGGTTCAATGTTCCCGGTTGGAACGACACAGGTAACATACACGGCAACGGATACCTACGGCAATACTGCCTCATGTTCGTTTAACGTAACGATCGCTGAAACCACAGTGCCAGTATTTAATACTTGTGTCTCTGATATTCAGGTTGTCGCGGATGGTGGCTGTGATGCCACTGCTACCTGGACGATTCCGACAGCATCAGATAATTGCACAGGTGTGACGATGACGAGTGATTCTGATCCGGGTGATACATTTCCGCTTGGAGAAACAGAAGTTATGTACACTGCCGAAGACGCGAATGGCAATCAGGCATTTTGCGCGTTTGTCGTAACTGTTGTCGATGACGCCGCACCAGTGCTAACGGCTTGCCCCGGAAATATCGAGATTGACGCTGGAAATGCCTGTGAAGTTTCTGTGCCATGGACTGCGCCGAATGTCACCGACTGCTCATCGTTTATAATGACGAGTACGGCATCTCCCAATGATTTGTTTCCTGTGGGAACAACAACGGTTACCTACACAGCGACCGACGCCGAAGATAATACCTCCACCTGTTCGTTTGATGTAACCGTTATCGAATCTGTTCCTCCGATCTTCACTGATTGCCCAACGGGTGAGATACACGTGGTCGCCAACCAAAATTGCCAGTCTACCGCCACATGGACGCCACCAGGTGCAACAGACGATTGTTCAGATGTTACTATCGTCAGCACACACAATCCGGACGATCTGTTCGACTTCGGTGAAACGATTGTTACTTATACTGCCACAGATGAATCCGGTAACGAAGCTCAATGTCAGTTCAAGGTTGTTGTCGACGATGAAACAGCCCCGATATTTACAAGCTGCGTTTCGGATATTGAGGTTATCGCTGATGGTGGCTGTGATGCAGTTGCAACCTGGACGATTCCCACAGCAGCGGACAATTGCACGGCGGTGATCGTCACAAGTGATGCAAATACAGGAGATACATTTCCGCTTGGAGCGACCGAAGTCGTTTATACCGCTGAAGACGTCGACGGGAATAAAGCTTACTGCGCGTTCACCGTAAATGTTGTTGACGATTCAGCTCCCATGTTAACAAATTGTCCTGCCGACATTGTGATTGATGCAGGGAATGCCTGTGAAATTTCTGTGCCATGGACTGCGCCGAATGTCACGGACTGTTCATTATTTACATTGACGAGCACTGCATCTTCCAATGACATGTTTCCTGTGGGAACAACAACTGTTATCTACACAGCGACCGACGCCGAAGATAATGCCGCCACCTGTTCGTTTGATGTAACCGTTACCGAATCTGTTCCTCCGGTCTTCACAGATTGTCCAACGGAGGAGATACACGTTGTGGCTAACGAAAATTGTCAGTCCACCGCGACCTGGACGCCACCGGGAGCGGGTGATGATTGTTCGGATGTTACTATCGTCAGCACACATAATCCAGACGATCTGTTCGACTTCGGAGAAACTATTGTTACTTATACCGCTATAGATGAATCCGGTAACGAAGCTCAGTGCCAGTTCAAGGTTTTTGTCGACGACGAAACCCCTCCGACATTTACCGGTTGCGTCCCGGATATTGAGGTTATCGCTGATGGCAACTGTACTGCTGTCGCGACATGGGCAATCCCAACTGCATCGGATGCGTGCACCGCTGTGAGTGTCACAAGTGATGTAAATCCGGGCGATTCATTTCCGTTGGGAGAAACAGAAGTGGTTTACACCGCCGAAGACGCGGATGGGAATAGAGCATACTGCACGTTTTTCGTGAATGTTGTTGACGAGTCTGCACCGGTGTTAACAGCATGCGCGGGTAACATTGAAATTGATGCAGGGAATGCTTGTGAAATTTCTGTCTCGTGGGCTCCACCAAATGTAACGGATTGCTCCTCGTTCACACTCGCGGGCACGGCATCACCCAATGATTTGTTTCCTGTGGGAACAACGACTGTTAAATACACAGCGACCGATGTCGATAATAACATCGCTACCTGTTCTTTTGATGTGATTGTTACCGAATCTATCCCACCGGTTTTTACGGACTGTCCAACGGAGGACATACACGTTGTCGGCAACGAAAATTGTCAGTCGACCGCGACATGGGCGCCACCGGGAGCAGGTGATAATTGTTCGGAGGCTACTATCGTCAGTACACACAATCCAGGTGACCTATTTGATTTCGGCGAAACCATTGTTATCTATACCGCTACTGATCAATCCGGTAACGAAGTTGAATGTCAATTCAAGGTTATCGTAGAGGACAAATCGGTGCCGATTTTTAGTAACTGTCCGACTAACATTGAAGTTTCGGCTGATCATGATTGCTTGGCGATTGTCAACTGGCAGAATCCGAATGTGACGGATCATTGCAGCAGCGTAGATGTGTTGCAATCCCACCAGCCCGGCGCTTCCTTTCCGATCGGCATAACTGAAGTTATTTACACGGCAACAGATAACGCTGGAAACACATCGGTATGTACGTTTGAAATCAGTGTGGCAGACAACACGCCGCCGGTGGCGGATCAGTGTCCGGAGGATGTCATCATCATGATCGGTAATGGCTGTTCAACGTCGGTGGATTGGGATGTTCCAGTGTTTACGGATAATTGCAGCGATGTCACGATTGAATCCACAGCAAATCCGGGGGATGTTTTTGAAGTGGGAACAACCACCGTTAGCTATACCGCAAGAGACGAAGCTAGTAATACCACTGAATGTGCTTTTACGGTAACGATCAAAGATAATGTTCCGCCCGTTCTTGAAAATTGTCCTGCTAATATTGTCATAACGGCAACAGATAATTGCAAAACTGCAGTGTCGTGGACACCTCCAAATACCACCGATAACTGTAACAATGTTATGCTGACAGGCACACATGCTCCCGGTGATAATTTTCAGTTTGGGTCAACAGTAGTTGTATATGAAGCTATTGATGTTTCAGGAAATAAGTCTTCTTGCAGCTTCGAGGTAAAAGTCGTCGATGACGCTCCTCCTGTGTTTACAAATTGCCCGTCAGATATTACGGTGGACGCTGTGAGTGGGTGCGCGGCGAATGTTGTATGGCAAGACTTAAGTATCGAAGATAACTGTGGTGAGACAACACTTGAAAGCAACTACGCTTCTGGCGATAAGTTTGAAATCGGCACCACTGAAGTTGTTTACACTGCCCTTGATGTCCACGGAAATACAAGTACGTGTAGCTTTCTTGTGCATGTGAAAGATGAGCAAGGCCCCATATTTGATGACTGCCCTGATGATATAATTTTATATGCTGACAATGAATGCACCCTTGCGGCGAACTGGTTGCCTCCTGGCCTAACCGATAACTGCGAAATCGCTTCCGTGGAAAGTAGCCATAACCCGGGGGAATCTTTTGATGTCGGAATGACTGTTGTTACTTACACAGCCACAGATGTTCATGGAAATACGAGTAACTGTTCCTTCGAAGTTCATGTGGTGGATGAGACTGTGCCTGTGATCGAAGGTTGCCCTGCTGACATCGAAATTAAAACCTTGAATGATGGTGAGATCATTGAATGGCAATCGCCTACAGCACTTGCACGATGTGGTACGGCCGAGCTTTCGAGCACACACACACCTTCAACATTCTTTTCAATCGGGGAAACAAATGTAACGTACACGGCCATGAACGCGTCCGGAAAAAGTGCTACTTGTAATTTTCTGATCAAAATTTTGCCGCAACACATAGAATTCGATATCGCGCGAATTATCACCCCGGATGGGGATGGAATTAACGACACATGGCGTCTCCGTGGTATCGAGAAATTCAAAAACAATTCCGTGACTGTTATCGACAGGTGGGGCGGACTCGTGTTT
Organism: Chryseosolibacter sp.; assembly: GCA_035628595.1. GTDB lineage: Bacteria > Bacteroidota > Bacteroidia > Cytophagales > Cyclobacteriaceae > Chryseosolibacter. The sequence goes on along the minus strand of DASPJN010000026.1, from coordinate 6,930 downwards.
TCTGCCACGGCGTATAACAATGAATCAGTCGTTTGGCGTGGTGAAAACAAGGAAGGTGTGGTGGTCCCGTCGGGTACATATTTCTATACGATTACAGTTGAGATAGCACGTGAGCGAACCGAACTAAAAGGGTTTCTGGAAATTATACGATGACGAAAGGTGTGCTTCATATTGTGTTAGTTTCAGCCGCGATCATGCTCGGTATGAAGAACGTGAGCGGACAGCAACGCGTCCAGTTTACCCAGTATATGTTCAACGGGCTCGTTATTAACCCTGCTTATGCGGGTGCTGATGAAGCGCTCAGCCTTACGTTTGTTCACCGGCGACAATGGGCAGGTCTGGATCATGCACCCGCAACGCAAACGCTAAGCGCACATTCTTTATTTCGGAACAAACAATCGGGCGTCGGGCTCACCGTTGTCAATGATAAGATCGGCGTTCATAAAGATTTGTCTTTGATGGGCAACTATGCTTATCACATTCCGGTTTCGACGGTCTCCACGATTTCATTTGGAATATCCGCTGGCTTCCGCAATCGGCGTTCTGACTATTCATCTTTGCTGTCCTCAGTCGATCAGCATGATCCAAAGATCAGTGCATTACCGATTGCACTCACATCATTCAATGCCGGCACAGGTGTTTATTTTCGAAACCCAAAAATGCAGATTGGATTCTCAGCCCCTTCTCTCATACCAGATAAAATGCAGATCAATGATTCGGTATCGGTAAGGTTGAGCAAGTCAACGTACCTGTTATTCGGCAAATACATTATACGGGCAACAGAAGAGGTGACGCTTGAGCCTGGAATGTTATTCAAAATGCTGCAGGATGCACCGCTTTCATACGACATCAACATGAACGTTATTTACAGACGTATATTGACAATGGGGTTGTCATATCGAACAGAAGAATCGATCGATATGATCTTAAAAGCGCAGCTTACCGAACAACTACAACTTGGGTATTCATATGACCACCCGATCGGTGTGTTAAACAAGTTCGATGTCTCTTCGCATGAATTTGTTATACAATATCTTTTTAAGTTTTCGGATAAGAATACAGTATCGCCACGATGAAAGTATTTCATAAACATACCGCAATAAAACTAACCGTCTTTGCGCTGCTAGCTTTCAGCGCCAGCGTAAGTCACGCCCAGGGAACGATCGCGGACTTGTTTTATGGAAAACGCTCGCTGGCTGATGAGTACTTTCATGAAGGAAATTTTGCGAAAGCATTACCTTTACTCGAAAGCGTTTACGAGAAGAATCGATTGGCTGAAGTTGGGATTGACATCGCACAATGTTATTATCATCTGAAATACTACGAAAACGCGGTGGCGGTTTTCGATCGCATTGATATTACAGACCTGGATAGTGCGAGCTTGTTTTTTTATGCCGAATCATTGCTGGCAACGAATCGCCACGCAGATGCACAACGTGTCTACAGACAGTTATTCAACATTTCCAGTGACACGACGTTACTAAGAAAAATCTGGCAGATCGATAATCTTTCTTATCTCTTTGAGGATTCGTTACATGTGGCTATAGCACCTCTTCCGGTGAATTCAACGTCAAGTGAATTGTCTGCAGTTCCAGTCGGAAATGGGATTGTATTTGCATCAAATCGTCGGCAACTCAAGCTGATTCAGCGTGAAGATGCTCGAACGAATGCGCCCTTCTACCAGCTCTATTCATCCGCTATCAAGAAAGATACTGCTATCACAGATGGTTTTACCTACGATACACCAATACCATTCAATCATCAGTTAACTGAAATGCATACGGGCCCTATTGCCATGTACGCTAATTCGCAAAGGGCTGTTATTACTACAACGCGTCCGGGATCGAAGGAAGATGACAGCAGACTTATTTTGGAATTTATCGAGAAGCGCAGCGGAAGATGGGAGCGAGGCGAATCATTTTCATGGAACAGTCCATCGTATTCATGCATGCATCCGTCCATCACAAATGATGGATCACGAATGTATTTTGCTTCCGACAAGCCGGGCGGCTTCGGTGGTTGGGATATTTACTTTTCGGATTTCAAAGAAGGCGCATGGTCAACTCCCGAAAACTGTGGAGAACAGATCAACACCCGTTATGACGAGCTTTTTCCATTTATCCACCAGAGTGGGATGCTCTTTTTTTCATCTAATGGGCATGCTGGTCTAGGTGGCCTTGATCTATTCAAGGCGAATCTGGCGCACGCAGCGATCGACGTGCTAAACCTTGGGTACCCATTGAATTCAAATAGGGATGATATGGGCTTCTACGTGGACTCGCTTCAAACGCATGGTTTCCTTTCATCAAATCGCTTGAACAGCGGTCTCGACGACGATCTTTTTGAGTTTGATATTGATCTGCAGGTCTATCCGCTGGTTATAAGGGGGAAAGCGAAGATGAAGGAGCACGGGTGGAAAGATTCAACGGAACTAACGGTTCTACGAAATTGCGAGATTGAAGTTATCGATCACATCCGAGAGAAGGTTGTTTTCAAAACAATGTCCGATGAAGACGGGTCATTTTCAGTAAATATTCCGTACTTCAGTAAGTACAAAGTGCGCGTCATTGTGAACGGCGAACCCCAGGGAATTATCAGCCTGCATATTCCAAAGCATAAAAACATTATCAGTGACCATGAAATTGTTATTGTTAAAGACCTTTTCAAATAGCGGCGGCCCGCGCTGGCGTTGCCTGATGCCGATGATCGCGATGCTTGCCAGCAGCTTGATTGGCTATGCCCAGCAAAAGCAACTGGTACAAATCAAGACCTTCGACGAGAAGCTTGTGGTGTTTAAGAATATTGAAATTTCTGTCAATGGAGTTGACTATATTCAAATGGGAAGTAAGGGCGCCGCGTTCGCCGAATTAAGCACTGAACACCTTCCGCCGAAAACAATTAAAGTAAAGGATCAGGCACTTGAAGCTGCATCCTGGAACTATACGAAAGGCGTGTTGGAAATTATTGTGCGAAAGAAGAATTACACAATGATCAACGTTGTCGTTCGCAACGAGAACGAAACGCCGGTTTCAGGTGTGAAGATTTCGTATAAAACGAAGCAGGTAGTGAGCGCAGTGACTGACAGGAATGGACAAACCAACTTTCCTTTGCCCGTTGAAGAAAGTCTGAACGAAAAATTAATTACTGTCGATGGAGAAAAAGTAAGCAAAGTGCTAATTGCGGGAAACAATGCAACTATCTATCTCGCGTCGCCTGCTCCGGTTATAGCGTCGTCATCCGTACAAAGTAAGCCCGAAGCACAACCAGAGAGGACCGATACATACAACATTGATTTTGCTATTTCAAAGCTTGATTCTATTCAATCGCTTACCATGTTCTATTCTGTTTTTAAGAACTACCAGATTAAGAATCTCAGCGAGGATTTAAAACGGAAAGTGGATGCGAAGTTTAATCAGCTGGTCGCGGATTTGGAGGATTCCCTGCAGCGTACTGAAACACTTTTTATCGGCCGCATCTCTGACTCTTCTTTCGTCGGTGAGGATTTGAAAAATCTTATTGAGCAGGCTTCACTTGAAAATACAACGCTCGCAAGTCAGAAGGACGAGTTTGATGAGAAGATCAGGATCATCAGTGAAAAGCTTGACGCCGGAATCGTTAATATGGATGACAAAACGCGATCGGCTGTGATCGCAGACCTGAATCGTTTACAGCTTTTGCTCTCAGAAAATGAAAGCCGCTTTTATAAGAATCAGAACTACTATTACGACGTGATCTCGTCTCTCCGCGAGAAGTATTTTGACTTCAAGGATATTGAAAATAAGCTTTTTATCAGCGAGGCTCAGCGCATGGAAGATAAGCAGATATTCCGTCAACGACTGTTATTGACAATTGCGTTAATTGTCATCTTTGGCATTCTGATTATTCGTTTGATCTACTTCAGTAATCAACTGAGAGCTGAGAAACAGAAGCTGCAGGTCGCCAACACGGAGATCCAGCATATCAACGCGAATCTTGAAAACCTCGTTTATCAAAGAACAAAGCTCTTGGAAGAAGCAAACAAAGAATTAGACACATTCCTCTATCGGGCATCACATGACTTACGTTCTCCGGTTTGCTCAATCATCGGACTGTGTAATCTGGCAAGTCATTTCTCCGGAGGAGAAGCAAAAGAGTTACTCGATAAGGTTGTGTTTACGACTACGGGCATGGATAAGATGTTGAAGAAACTAAGCCTGATCAGTGAGATCAACCAGCCTACGAACTTTTCACCGGTGAATGTGCGGAACGTGATTGAAACGACCATCCAGAATCTGGAAACAATCATCAATAGCAATCACCTCAAGATGGAAATTGATTGCGAAGCACAGCTCGAGATTTATACGTACCCGAATTTATTCGATGCGGTAATTACCAATGTAGTTGAAAATGCAGTTCAGTTCACAGCAATGAAAAATTCGCCAGCTCCGGTGATAACTGTCAGTGTTTCAAAAGATGATACGAATATCAAGATTGCTATCAGAGATAACGGCGTTGGTATCGACAAACGGATCAGCAACCGGTTGTTCGACATGTTCTTTAAAGGAAACGTATTCTCGAAAGGGAATGGACTAGGATTGTATATAGTTCAGAAGTCGATTGCCGTACTTAAGGGCGACGTGACATTCGAATCCGAAGCTGGAGTGTATACGCAATTTAATATCACACTTCCGCTGGTCGATGCGCCACTTGTAGTTGAGCCAGCGAAAGATGCTCGTCCCGAATTGGCGTTTCAGTTTAATTAGCGGTAAGACTATTGGGGAGGATTCAGTTTTATGGCTAATAATTAAGAAAGTTATGTAAGCGATATGCGCGAGTAGCTACGCAGAGTAAACTTAAACAAACACTTTCGAAAAATGACGAATCCATTCCAATTAGCTAGGGAAAAATACAAGCCTGAGAAAATTGTATATCTTTTGGTCGCAGAAACACCACCGAGGCTCGACTCTAATAGGTTCTTCTATTTTGAAGATGTTCGAAATCAAGATAGCCTCTTTCTTGAGACATGAAGGTTTTATATCCCAGGGAAGCAGAGTCGTTAACGACAAAAGAAATAAGACGGAACAAAAGGGACTTTCTAAATAGATTTAAATCAGATGGTTTTTACCTTATCGATTCTTTGGATGAACCATTTGAAAGGAAGTATAGTATATCTGAAAAGATTGTATTGTTAAAAAATGGGCAGAAACGACTGCTTGAGAAGATGAAATATTTGCTTGCAGAGGAAACGCACGTGATACTTATCGCTTCATCAGTTTATAGGGCGAATTTTGAGTTTCTAAAGCAGCAAGGGATTCCTTTAGTTAACAAGGAACCGATTGACTTTCCCGGCTCTGGTGGGCAGAAGAAATTTAGAGAAAAGATGAAAAACATTTTGAAATAGCCAAGTGCTTTAATCAGTCGGTCGAATAATTTTTGAGATCGACGCAAGTCAAAGAAATGGAGCAGGTATTGAACGATATTTATCAAACAAGAATCACCTTATTCCACTCTTTCACCAACCGGTATTTCATCCGGAAGCACGTTTGCATCGAAACCGCCGAATGACACAATGTTGATAATGATGCTCGCATCAATTTCCTGCGGTGATTGAATTCGCAGGATCTTATCGCAATCCTCAAGGTCGAAGTTGATCTGATACGCGGGGAAAATATTTCTGATCAAGCCCCCGACCCGCGCAGCATGAACCAGACTGTCAATGTTTGTTGAAAAAACCTCTGTCATTGTAGATGGGTTTATATAAATGAATAGACGTTTCCGGATACTCTTTAAATGTGGTTTGATAGATCAGCGGCTGCCGCGTATTAACCGCTTCAATCTCGAGAAACTTGCGTCGCGTAAATGTACGGTCTCCGGGGATCCAGCATTCATCAATAAGACGTTGTTGCAGGAATGATTCAATGATGCCCGCACCGCCGAAAAGCCAGATTGATTTCCCTTCTTCGTCTTTGATCCTGTTCACTTCCCATTCAAAGTTTTCGCCGATGATCATTCCGTTCCCGGGAACATGTTTTAATGTCCTTGAGAAAACATATTTTCGCATCTGGTCTACCTGCCCGGGGGTCTGATATCTTTTTTCATGGTACGGATTGTGTCTGCGCCAGATCTCGTATGTGTATCGGCCATAAAATACGGTGTCGAACTGATCAGCAAGGCAGACCGGATATTTTGAAAAACCTAGTGTGACAACGAGTTTGCGCATTCCTTCTTCGGTTAATGCAAACTTAGCGTGATTATGAATTTTGGCTCGGGTGTAAAAACGCCAACCTCGGGGGTTGATCGCGACAAGCATTCATGGTATTTTTAGGGCATACTATTAATGCTTCTATGAAACACATCACGATCCTGGTTCCGAAAGGCGCTATACTTGGAAGTATCGAAGGTCCTCGACAGCTCCTCACCGGCGTAAACGCCTACTATGCAAGTATGGGCAAACCGCCGATCTTCAAGGTTGAACTTGTTGGCCTCACAAATGAAACGCCACTCAGCAACGGCCTTTATACCATTCGCACCGACAATACCATCGGCACACTAGCTAAAACAGATCTGATCATCATCCCGGCGATCGATGGTGATATCAATGTGGCACTGCGGAATAATCATGATTTTATTCCATGGCTTATTGATCGATATAAGGAAGGAGCGGAGCTTGCAAGTTTATGTCTTGGCGCATTTTTGCTGGCATCCACGGGGCTGATCGATGGACACAAGTGTGCCACGCACTGGGTGGCATCGAACAATTTCAGGAAGATGTTTCCGAATGTTGATCTGGTTACGGAAAAGATCGTGACAGATGAGCATGGCATATATACAAGCGGTGGCGCGTATTCATATCTCACACTCGTACTTTACCTCATTGAAAAATATTGCGGTCGCGCGGCGGCAATATTTTGCGCGAAGATATTTGCAATTGATATTGATCGCGAAAGCCAG
>DASPJN010000025.1:0-5044 GCA_035628595.1 Chryseosolibacter sp. | reverse complement strand
CGCTTTCTTAGATGCAAATATCTATTTCTCCGGATCGCATCAACAACGGCACTTCTTTTTTCCGTAAAAGAGAAAGTGCTCTCTGTGGTGGGTGTAGGCGGATGATGGGGCCGGTGGTTTAGCAACATATTCTGATTAACTCACTTTCCTGCTGGTTCGTCAGTTTTTCAATTCTTTCTCTTAGAAGTCTTAAGTGTCCAAAATCAACATTCAATGCCATGAAACATCATCTACCTGTCGTTACATTTCATCACGTTTACAGGATCGGCTTTTATCTTTTATTTATCCTGTTAATGCTTGTGCTTATTGGCGCTGTTAAAGCGCAACCCGTCCTTATTAAACAACTTTCTTCGGGCAGTCATCTTTTCACCACTGTCAATGGGAGCCTTTATTATGCAGCGTCAGACAGTCTGTTTAAGTCTGACGGAACATCGGCCGGTACCACCTTCGTTGTAAAAGTTGGCCAGCCAATTACCGGGATCAGCAAGGTGACCGATGGACGCGTATTGTTCCTTGCATCGTCAGAAGACGAGCAAACTCTTTGGGTAACGGATGGCACTGCTGGCGGAACAGTGCAAGTAGGAACCCATCCTTCCATTACGCCAATTCTAACTTTTAATAATACCATATACCTAAGAATCAACGATGGCATACACGGGTCGGAATTGTGGAAGCTGAGCGGTGGAAGTCTTACGATGGTAAAGGATTTGAATCTGGGAAGCGGTACAGGACTTGGGGCTATGGTTGTGTCGAATGGAATACTTTATTTCGCTGGCTCTACAACAGGTGTCGACTATGATCTCTGGAAATCGGATGGTACTGAAGAAGGAACCATGCTGGCAGTCGACATGCCTTTCACCGAAGGGTTTGGCAGCCTGACTGATGTTGATGGGACTATCTTTTTCGTAAACGACTCATTGTACGATTGGGACTATACCGTCTATACCTATTTATGGAAAACAAACGGCACGGCCGAATCGACTGTGCTCGTGAAAGCATTCGAACCCGATTACTACAACAACCTCTATCACTTCAACGTCATGAACGGAAAGCTGTATTTCATTCGCGATTATAGTGTTCCTGATCATTTCCTGATGGTGAGTGATGGAACAGAGGCCGGCACGCAGGTTGTAAAGCGTGTCGAACGCGATGGCCAGGTAATGGAGATGTTGCGATTGAAAGATAATCTTGTTTTGTATTCCCAGTCACAGAGTATTCCCGGAGCGTTGCAACGGTCAGACGGAACAACCGAAGGTACGCAGCCATTTTGGGCGTTAAACGAACATTATTGGTTTTCTAATGAAAGCGATCCTATTGATTTGACCTTAACCCGGGATTACGCATTTTTTGTCGACCAGAACGTTCCTTCTCATGAGTATCCCCAAGCGGACGATGAGAATCAGATATTTCAATCGGATCTTAGTACGGAAGGTACCCAGTCGCTGAAGAATATGTTCGATGTATCATTCCGCGGCTCGAATAATATCCAGCATGCGGTCGACAACAAAATATTTTTCACAACTCAAACACCGGGGGATGGATTAAGGCTTTGGTTTTATGATGCAACACCGGCAGTTGCTTGCGCAGGCACTGGCGGCGTTCTTCGTCAGGTATGGAACAACATCGAAGGCCCTGCCGTTACCGATATTCCAGTTGATACCCCGCCGGACTCGCAGGAAACGGTAACCACTTTTACCGGGCCATCAAATGCCGGCGACCGGTATGGCAGCCGTTATCGTGGGTACCTTTGTGTACCAGAAACGGGTGAATATGAATTTCTTATTGCAAGTAATGACCATAGCGAGCTTTGGCTGAGCACTGATGCATCCAATGAAAACAGAACGCGTATTGCCTATGTGAATGGATACACAAATCGAGGTCAATACAACAAATATCCGACGCAACGATCTGTAAAAATCATGTTACAGCGGGGCCAACGTTATTACATCGAAGCATTGCATAAAGAAGGTGTCGGAACGGATCATATATCTGTTGCAATGCGTTACCCTGATGGTACGATGGAAGCACCGATTCAGGGATCGCGACTGATTCCTTATAGTGATAACATTGCGCCGATGGTTAGCATTACAAGCCCCGAGAATGGTGCTGTTTTTCCTGAGCCAGGCAATATAACAATAGAGGCATCGGCGTCCGACTCGGATGGAGAAGTGGTTCGCGTGGATTTTTACATTCAACGTCCATTCACCAATCGATACAAGATGGGCGAGGATGCAACAGCTCCTTATTCATTCACATTAAATGATCTTCCATCGGGTGAATATACTTTTGAAGCGAGAGCGGTTGATAATGAAGGATTGGTTGCATCGTCGGAAGACGTTACTGTTAACGTAAGTGGATGTATTGCGGCGGGCAATATTCTGCGTGAGGTATGGACGAATGTTGAGGGAAGCCGCGTGTCGGATATTCCGATTGATCGCGAACCGGACCAGATTCAATCATTGGATATTCTTGAAGGACCTGTTAATGCAGGAATCCATTACGGTGCCCGCATCCGCGGATATATTTGTCCACCGGTGAGTGGTCACTATACGTTTTACATTGCGAGCAACGATCATAGTGAGTTGTGGATTAGCCAGGATGGAACACCTGAGAACAAACAAATGGTCGCCCGCATTCTTGGTGCTACCAATCCACGTCAGTGGGACAAATATGCAGGACAGCAATCTGTGCAACTTGTCCTGTTCGAAAACAGACCTGTCTATATCGAGGTGTTGCATAAGCAAGGTGTCGGTGGTGATCACGTGGCTGTCGGCTGGCGAATGCCGGACGGAACTTATGAGCGACCGATCAATGGATCACGTTTGTCGCCATTTGAAGCTGAAGCAACAATGTCTGTGACACCCAGCGAACCTGTTGTAATGGAGCGCGCATCGGCTGACATGATCTCACTCTGGCCGAATCCGGTTGAGAGCGGTGTTGTTAGTCTGACAGTACAAAGTGAAGCATCAGATGGAATTCACGAGGGGCAGGTTACCGTTATCAACTCATTTGGTGAAGTGATCACTGAAATGCCAATTCGTTGTAACGGAAATTGTGATAATGCGCTGCTGGATCTGCAGGCGAAGGCGTTGCAACCGGGTGTCTACATTGTGAAGGGAACTATTGATAATGCGAGCTTTACAAAACGTTTGATTGTGAGATAGCTCAAAGCAAAGAATACATTAACGGCAGACGTCCACCATGGGTCTGCCGTTGTTTTGTTATCGCCCACGAAATCCTGATCTTATCGCCGCGAATTGCAAAACATTGCAGATATGCTGAAACTCCAACCTGCCCCATCCATTCCGGCGCGTCTGTGTAAGATCGGTAAATGCGAAGAGATAGTTTAATTTACTTCAGCTGCAATTGGTCATCGAAATCACGCGACATGTCCGTATTATCGAATGCCAACCGCCACATGTTCTTTCACCTGATGTTCAACTTCCACACTAAACGGCAATCGCACTTCAAACTCGGTGGCGCCTTCTTCACTCCTTACAAGTACTATCGAACCATGTAGTTTCTCCAGTCCTTTCTTTACAATGTAAAGCCCGAGACCAAGCCCTTGCGATTTTTCGCTGCCCTTTACGAACATCTTGAACACGTCCGCTACAACTTTTTCGTTTATGCCAATACCGTTATCACTGATACTGATGACAAGCGAATCTTCAACGGTAGCCTTTATTTCAATGGTTGGATCAATGATGGATCGGAACACAATGGCGTTTTCTACCAGGTGAAATAATATCTCTTTTAGTAGCTGTCCATCGGTCTTTATTTCGATGGCGTCACTGACGATGATGCGATAGTGGATTGTGTCTTTGGTGTCAACATGGTGGAAAGTCGTCAGCTCTTTAATAATGTTTCCGAGCACCGCCGAAAGATTCACCTTCGATATTTTCAATTCGTGATTCTTCACCGCGTGTGCATGCGAAAGTTTTTGAATCACACGATTAGCAAGCTCCGATTCATGCTGCAGTTTCAGTAAATACGGTTTCGATGGAGATAGCTGCGCTTCCATTACTGCCAGATTACACAATCCCTGTAACCTTGCCAAAGGGCCTTTAATGTCGTGTGCTGATTTATAAACGAAATGGTCCAGCTCCATGTTCGCTTCCATCAAATCAGTGTTCGCTTTCTTCAGCGCATTCGTGCGTCGCTCAATGCGTTCTTCGAGATTTTCATTTGCTTCCCGCAACTCGTGATTCTGGCGGCCAATAAGCTCATGAGCTTTTTCCAGCTCAATATTTTTTGCTTCAATGTAATCGCGCTGGGATTCTATTTCTTCTTTTTGAACGATCACTTCCTGCGTTCGCTCCCGGATTTTTTGTTCAAGTAATTCGTTTTGTTGCCTGATTCTGCGTGTTCGTAAATTGATTGCGCCCAGCACTATGAGGATCGTTACCACACCGGCTGTCACGAAAAACCAGGGTGTTTGCCAGAAAGCACGTTCGACGAAAATATGCAACGCGCTTTCGTGTACATTCCAAACGCCATCGTTGTTGCTTGCTGCAATGGTAAAAGTATAGTGTCCGGGTGGAAGCGAAGTGTAGTAGGCAATTCGTCTTTCTCCAACATCCTGCCACCCGCTGTCGTAACCATTCAATGTATATTTGAACCTTACCTTTTTCGGGATCATGAAGCTCAGGCCGGTGTAATGGATCTCAATGTTTTTTGTGCCAGGTCTGATGTTGATTGTTTCTCCTTCGCCACTGTATTCTTTTCCGCCAACAAGAACTTTTTCGATGATAATCGGCGGCGGCGTTTTGTTGATGCGGATGTTGCGCGGGTCTATTGCTGCAACGCCATCGAGTGTGGCAAACCAGAAGTTTCCGTCTGTTGTTTTCAATGCCCGCGACGTCGGTGTGATGCCACTGGTTCGCAATCCACTTGATTTATCAAAGATTCGTATGTTAACCGAAGTCGTATCATGCAATTGTTTCTCAAGTAATTTTTCTTTTTCTATCCTCGCGATTCCCAGGTCTGATGTCAGCCAGAGAAAATTATTATCATCTTCCAGTATCTGGTAAATATTACTGCTCAA
>DASPJN010000024.1:0-26834 GCA_035628595.1 Chryseosolibacter sp. | reverse complement strand
TGCATTACGACACCGCCATACCAGCACCGGCAGAACGTGGGCGCTGAGCGATGATGGCCTCCCCGCTATCGCAAGGGATTTAGCTTGAAATCTTACTCAGTAAGATTAAGCAGCCATGGCGTAGTTAGACTCGCCAAGTATAATTTAGGACTATTGATCAAGGCTCTCATCCCATGAGCCTGCATGCTTACATACGCTACTACACATCCTGTCAAAACCGGTCGGCCCCGGATGCTCAATCCAAGCTTAAACTCGAATTGCGACAATTGAATCTAACTTCAATCGTTGCTACAAACATACAAATACTAACGGGAATTGGTTCGGCATCTAACCGACAATTCTATGAATATTCACAAACGAAATCAGCCAACACCGCTGCCGGAACGGTCACTTTGAATGTTGTTGGCTCTTGGGTTTCATAACTGATTGAACCATTGATCTTTTTCAGCGCTTCAGTAGTGATATACAGTCCAAGTCCCGCGCCGGAAGAATATTCAGAGCCGCGATAAAACATATTAAAGATCTTATCGGATGCCTCGCGTGAAATCCCCTTTCCATTGTCGGAAATTGTAAGCTCGTAGTTCTCTCCCACCAATGCCGCAGAAATCTTCACCCATGAATTTTCATTTCTCCGGAACACGACGGCATTCTCAAGGACATTATAAAGGGCTGCCTCAAGCAAATAGCTATCGGATTGTATTTCACGATTCAATGACTCCTCAATCTGAAAATCTACCTTATCGAATCCATCAAGGGACTTCAGGGTACCAATGACCCTGACGATCGTTTCCTTGATGTTGATCAATCGCATGCTGACCTCAGCATTCTTTACATAATGGAAAACGATCAGCTTCTGCAGTATCCGGTTTGTTGACTTGATCTCGTTTTCAAGCTTCTTGAAATAGTCATAGGCTTTATCATCCCTCACATCCATCAATGCAACATTGCACAAGCCAAGCAATCGCAGCAGTGGCCCTTTAATGTCGTGAGACGAGCGATAGATGAAAGTATTTAATTCATTCTTGGTCTCCAGCAAATTCTGATAAGCATTCTGCAGCTCACTTGTGCGGTCACTTACGATTTTTTCAAGATTATGATTGACATGCCTGAGCTCTTCATACTGTTCGCCGATAATATTTTTCGCGGCAATGAGTTCAGCGTTCGCGCGTTCTATATCTTCTTTCTGTGATTCAATCTCTTCCTTCTGGTTTCCAAGCAGCCTGTTCTTCTCCATGATATCGTCGTGCTGCTTTTGTATCTGCGTTGTGCGCTCAACAACCAGCGCTTCGAGTCGTTGATTTTTGATTTCCAACTGACGCGATCGCCAACGTGCAACATTGTATACAAGTAAAACCGCTATTACAATGTAACATCCGTATGCAAATGAAGTGTTGTACCACGGCGTCACAATCCTGAACGGAAAGGCCAGCTCCTCACTCACCTGGTTGTAAAGATTTTTGGCGCGTAGCCTGAAGACATAATTCCCGGAAGGCAACTGCGTATATTCCTTCATCGACAACGGGCTATAGGCCTGCCAGTGTTCATCAAAACCCTGAAGGTACGTTTGGTAATCAATCGCGTTTGCACCAAACTGCATAGACGCAAACTCAAAACGAAGGTTATTATAGTGATGCGTAATTGTCAGCCTATTCGTAGCGCGTAAAATATTCACTGTCGAATCGTTCTTCATGAACTGCAGCTTGCGCAGAACTACGGGAAAGCGATTGTTCTTTATTTTCGTCGGGCTGAAATGTAACACACCATCGGAAGTAGCAATGTAAATATGGTCTCCGTCAAGACTGAAAAAACTCCTAAGCTTGAAATCGCGAACCCTCATGAACACATTCCTGTTCCTCTCGTAAACTTCATCCCCTGTCTCGGCCGCGTAGCCACCGCAAGCATAATAATTAACACCCTGGTTCTTTCCCGCTACAAACCAGAACGTACCATAGGGATCCTGTTCCATGTGTTCAACCACAGGTCGTTCGTCCTGAAAGATCTGGTAATTGAGCTTATCGTCGAACATGATTGAATCCGTTGCTTCATCGTAACGATAAATACCCTTGTCCGTGCCGAAGCGAACCTGATCGCGCATCTGGAACACAACGTTTTTGAAATCAGTGGGAAAACCGTTCTGCGAATTGTACAACTGATAAGTAAGGCTTGTTGCATCGTCATTCAGCTGCATTTTATACATCCCTTTTATAGGGCTATCCGCCCAGATGTTTCCCTTTTCATCTTCACAGAAATAATACATCGATTCATAAAACCGCGGAATGATACTATGGATAACAAAGTCATTCTTTACCTTTTTCAGCATGACAAAGCCGACCACCGTATTTACCAGGATGTAACCAGGGCGATGCCTGAGCGGAAGGAAAAACCATGCACGATCTGTGAAACCAATATTCTTAACATCATTTCCGTTAATCGAAAAAATACCGCGGTTGGAAGCGACCAATAACGTGTTTCCATCTTTATAAAAATGCCACGATGTACTTTCAAGTTCCTTTACAAGTGTGAACTGATGCGCCTTTTTATCGAGCGGCTTACTAAACACACCAAGCGATGTTGTGGCATAAAGGATGTTGTTACTCGCTGCCAGATCATAAACCTGCCCTGACAAACCACTTTGTTTTTTAAAGATGGTAAACGGCGAGCCGAGCTCGACAAAGCTTATACCGTTATTCGTCGCAACCCACAGGTTACCCGAAAAACGATCTTCGCAAACTGCCCAAACCGATTCATTGATAAGGCCCTCTGAAATCGTCAGGTGATATTTCATGATGCCCTCCTGGTCGAGGATCATCAGGCCGCCGCGTCTTGTTCCAAACGCGTATGTTCCATCGGCGAGCTGTTCACCATAGGCACTTTGCCCCTGAATAAGCTCGTCGATTTGTGTGCTGAACGGTATGAACTTCTTACCGTCGTAGATGAACATGCCCTTGTTCTGTGAAACCACCAGGTATTTATCGACCTCGTACGGCAGCATCGAATGAATGGGCTCTTCTGAAAAACGGTTTCCGCCAGGGATGGCTACCAACGAATCATTGACCATTTTCCGAAGACCGTATCCATCCTCGCGTACAAATAATTCACCATAGACAAAAAAGGACCTGTGTGTTGTGTTTGGGAACGAAATCGCTTTGATGCGCCCGTCGCGGAAGACGTATATGCCGGCCGTTGACCGGAAGATCACTTTTGAACCATCTGCGTAAATATTCCAGACATCATTAAAATTTCTGAGGGAATCGGGCAATAGCGGCAGCATTGACACATAATGAAGGTGACCCGTAACCGGATCGTTGTCGAGGTACCCAAAGTCACCCTGACCGCCAACATACACCCTTCCATTTGGGTCGACTGCTAACGAATGAACCTCCGACTTATTTGTAACCTGGTAAAGCTCCCATCGATGTCCGTCGTAACGAATTACACCATTTGTATTACCGAAATAAAGGAAACCCTGTTGATCCTGGATTACAGCGAAATTCTGAGGCCCTTGCTGATAAACACTAGGCGGGTAGTTGGTAATAAATGGCAAACCCTCACCCATCTGCGCAAACGAATAAAAAGTTTGGGCAGACAGTGTGAGGGTAAGAACTATGATTAGTAATGACCTATTAAACACCGGACTGGGCTGAAATAAGGGCTCTCTATTTACTACAGCTCGTCCAATTTAATATTTCTAAAACATTTAAACCACAAAAGTTTAGGTTGATTTCCCTGTTTTAAAATATTATAGTTTATGATTACGCGCTTTTCAACGATTCCATTTTTATAGGTCCGTCCTGAAACTGATCTGCTTCAGTAGAACCTTTTAATGCCGCTGTCGATCCTAACCCACTGGTTACTGTTTCCTGCACCGCGTCGAAATAACCTGTTCCGACGAATGCCTGGTGACGCACGGCTTTAAAGCCCACATTCTGCAAAGCAAACTCTTTTTCCTGGAGGCCGGAGTAACCGAGCATACCATCCTTCTTATATGCCTGAGCCAGTTCAAACATACTTGTGTTGAGCGCATGGAAGCCGGCAAGGGTAATGAACTGGAATTTATATCCAAGCTCAGCAAGCTCTTCGCGGAAACTCTGCATTTCGCTCTTACTCAATTTCAACGCCCAGTTAAAGGAAGGTGAGCAATTATACGCCAGCATTTTACCCGGGAATTCAGCACGAATCGCCTGCGCAAATTCTCTTGCTTCACCGAGATCAGGATGTGAAGTTTCACACCAAACCAGATCTGCATAAGGTGAATAAGCAAGCCCGCGTGAAATTGCCTGCTCAACACCATTTTTAACCTTAAAGAATCCTTCGTGTGTGCGCTCGCCATAAATGAAAGCATGATCGCGATCATCGATGTCGCTTGTCAACAGATTCGCTGCATCAGCATCCGTCCTTGCAACAATAACAGTCGGTACATCGAGAACGTCTGCAGCAAGTCGTGCCGCCACGAGTTTATCAATTGCTTCCCTGGTAGGAACAAGCACTTTCCCACCGAGGTGGCCGCATTTCTTTGCCGATGACAACTGATCTTCAAAGTGAACAGCCGCTGCGCCGGCTTCGATCATCATCTTCATCAGCTCGAAAGCATTCAAATTGCCACCGAATCCTGCTTCCGCATCTGCGATAATTGGCGCTAGCCAATTAATATTTTCTTTAGATTCTGTGAGATGCTGAATCTGATCAGCGCGAAGGAGCGAGTTATTAATTCTCCTGACAACGGCCGGTACACTGTCTGCGGGATATAAGCTTTGATCCGGATACATTTGTCCTGCGAGGTTTGCATCGGCTGCTACCTGCCAACCGCTCAGATAAATGGCTTTGAGTCCGGCCTGAACTTGTTGAACGGCCTGGTTGCCGGTTAATGCGCCAAGTGCTGCGACATATTTTTCATTCTTCAGAAGGTCCCAAAAACGTTCCGCGCCGAGGCGCGCAAGCGTATGATCAATTCGCACGGAACCAGAAAGTTTAATAACGTCTTCTGCTGAATAAGGACGTTTTATTCCTTCCCATCTTTGGTCATTTTTCCACTTCTTCTTCAGTTCGTTGATCCGGTCATTCTTCGTCATAAAAATTATTGTTTGGGTTAATGTGTTGTTTTCTTATTTAAGAATTTCGTAAGCCTTTGTCGTCAGGAAGTTTTCAAACTTTGTTGTGAATACGAGTGATTTAAGAATATCGTAAGCGATGTCGACTTTTTGAAAATCACGCGTTTGTTCTTTTAGCATGTCTTTTACTTTCGCATACTCTTCCTGCATCAGCTGGTTATACAGCTCGCGTGTAATCTTTCTTCCGTCTTCAAGCGAAACGTTATCGTGATGCAGCCATTGCCAGAGTTGTGCGCGTGAAATTTCCGCAGTCGCCGCGTCCTCCATCAGGTTATACAATGCCGCAGCGCCAACACCACGCAGCCATGAATCGATGTACAACAAAGCGACATTGATATTTGTACGTACGCCCTGCTCCGTTATCCGGCATGGTATCGAATCCACTGCAAGAAGATCTTTTTGCGCTACCCGCAGATCCTCCCGAAGCACTGTTTTCTGGTGAGGCGCCTTTCCAAGCTTTGCATCGAATGCCTTCAAAGCAACTTCCACAAGTTTCGGGTGCGCTACCCACGTGCCATCATAGCCCTGGTTTGCTTCACGTTCTTTATCATTCTTCACCTGCTCGAAAGCTTTGACGTTAATTGCTTCATCCTTACTTGGAATGAATGCTGACATTCCGCCAATGGCATGGGCCCCTCGTCTGTGACATGTCTTCACAAGCAACTCTGCATAAGCTTTCATAAATGGAACGGTCATCGTAACGAGCGACCGATCAGGAAGAATAAACGACTTGTGATTACGAAGCTTCTTGATCATGCTGAAGATGTAGTCCCATCGCCCTGCATTTAATCCTGCAAGGTGTTCACGTAGCTCATAGATGATCTCATCCATTTCGAATGCGCCGAAAATGGTTTCGATCAGCACCGTGGCTTTAATGGTGCCCCGTGGAATCAGTAACATATCCTGCGCGAGTATGAACACGTCGTTCCACAAGCGCGCTTCCAGGTGACTTTCAAGTTTTGGCAAATAGAAAAACGGACCTTCTTCTTCCGCTGCGAGATATCTTCCGTTATGAAAAATAAACAGTCCAAAATCAACCAATGACGCTGATACAGGCTGGCCGTCAACCACAATATTTTTCTCGACGAGATGCCAACCACGCGGACGAACTTTTAAGACTGCAACCTCATCGTTAAGCGCATAACGTTTCCCATCAACAGTTTCAAAATCTATTTCCCTGCGAACAGCATCACAAAGATTGAACTGTCCTTCTATAATATTTTTCCACGTTGGTGATGTTGAGTCTTCAAAATCGGCCATGAATACGCGCGCACCGGAGTTAAGGGCATTGATGATCATCTTACGATCGACAGGTCCTGTGATTTCGACGCGGCGATCCTGGAGACAGTTGGGAAGCGGCCCCACTTTCCATTCGGACTGTCTGATGTTCTGGGTTTCAGTTAAAAAATCTGGCAGACGACCTTCGTCAATTGCTTTTTGTCTCACCTCACGCTGCTGCAGCAACTGCTCGCGGCGCTTGTTGAACTGTCGGTGCAGAACGGCAATAAACTGAAGGGCGTCTTGTGACAATATTCTCTTGTGGGATGGATGGACGGCGGCTTTTACTTCGACTCCGTCGATCATGGTTTCAGTAGCTGTTGTCATAGTGCAATCGATTGAAAATAAAATGGGGCCGACTCGGCGTTCAGTCACGCGAAATTTCGCGTGGTACGTTTTTTTCGCTGGTATTCGCGGGACAGCGAAACGGATAGAGCCGCTTAGTGGAGGTTGAATTGCGTTTAGGAGCTGGAAAGGCCGTTTGATCCATTCGAAACATATTTTTCTTCGCTCGCATCTTCGTCCCGATGCGGGTAAAACGCTACAGTCGATCCTAAACTATCAAATCTATGTTGGGTAAAAATCTCATCAACGACGCAAATGTCAAACTCATTTTCGGACTCAAGCTTCGTCAACTCCGACAGGAGAAGCGCATGATGCTCACCGATCTTTCAAAGGTTTCGGGCATCTCCATTTCGTACCTGACAGAAATTGAGAAAGGAAAAAAATTTCCGAAAGCAGGAAAGATCGCGTCTCTTGCCGAAGCCCTGGGCGTTAGTTATGACTGGCTGATCTCACTGCAGTTGAAACAAAGTCTTGCTCCGGTTTCAAAATTACTTCAATCGAAAATTTTACATGAGCTTCCGCTCGATGTGTTCGGTATTAATCGTGCCGAATTGCTCGAGTTACTTTCTGCTGCGCCGGTGAAACTGAATGCGTTCCTCACAACCTTGATTGAAATCAGCAGAAACTACGGATTGAAAATCGAAGACTTCTATTTTTCTGCTTTAAGGTCTTACCAGGAAATGCAGGAAAATTATTTCGAAGACATCGAAACGGCTGTCGAAGATTTTATCAAGAAGCACAACTTCGATTGGTCGAAACCGCTCGACTTTCAAAAGCTTAAGAACGTACTGGAAGAATTTTACCATTACCAGATCCATGACGATGGACTTTCCGCACAGCCGGAACTTGATTCGTTGCGATCTGTTTTGCTTCCCGGAAAACCGCGGCGATTGCTCATCAATAAAAATCTCAATGATTCACAACGTGCTTTTATTTATGCGCGCGAAATCGGATTTCAGGTTCTGCCGAATCTAAATCAACGATCGAATACAAGTCCTCCGGTAGAGATTGACTCATTTGAACAAGTGCTGAACAACTTTAAAGGCTCATACTTCGCGTGCGCGTTATTTCTCAATAAGGATATCTTGATTCCAAGAATCCAGATGTTCTTTACGCAACGAACCTTCCAGCCGCAAATCCTGCTCAACATGATCGGCGAGTTCAATGCGTCACCTGAAATATTCACACATAGGTTAACGAATTTACTTCCGCGATTTTTTGGAATTCAGGAGTTGTTCTTCCTGCGATTCTCTAACCGAAATGAAAGCAATGAATTTGAACTCACGAAAGAAATGCATCTCTCTGGCCTGCATGATCCACATATAAATATGCAGCACGAAAATTATTGCGGACGATGGGTGTCAACGAACGTGCTGAAAGATTTATCCAAACAGGTTACAGCCGGAACATATCGTCGCCCACTCTGCCGCGCGCAGCGTTCAAAGTATATCGGTACCGACAAAGAATATCTCATCATCACATTTGCCAAACCATTGCTAAATGGTTCTAACTTCAACAACAGCATCACGATAGGTTTGCTACTGACTGATCAGATGAAAAAGAAGGTCAAGTTCTGGAACGACCCCGCAATCCCAA
The DNA here is from genome assembly GCA_035628595.1 of Chryseosolibacter sp. Taxonomy (GTDB): domain Bacteria; phylum Bacteroidota; class Bacteroidia; order Cytophagales; family Cyclobacteriaceae; genus Chryseosolibacter. The sequence continues at coordinate 18,507 of DASPJN010000024.1, read as the reverse complement.
TCAGGATGGTTGGCGAAACCTGCGAACGTTGTCCGGCAACGGACTGCGCCGAGCGAAAACAAAAGCCGCTGGTTTACATGAAAGCGCAGCGTATTGAAAACATCAAGCTGGCGGTGAGAGCGATCGCAGAACAATAGTATCCATCTGGACAATTTCTAAAAATGTGACCATCTGGCTTTTCCGAAAAAAAGCATGGAAAAACCTAAAGCGCTATTACCCGTAAGAGTAAACTTTTTATCTTGCACCCTGCAATGGAAAATTTTGTTGTCTCGGCACGGAAATACCGCCCTACGGGCTTTGATGAGGTTGTTGGCCAGGAACATATTACAACGACGTTAAAAAACGCCATTGACAACAATAAACTCGCGCAAGCCCTTCTGTTCTGCGGCCCGCGCGGGGTGGGCAAAACAACATGCGCAAGGATCGTTGCCAAACTCATTAACGGATTCGAAGAACGGACCGAAAATAATTCTCTTAATATTTTTGAGCTCGATGCGGCCTCCAACAACTCTGTTGAAGACATCCGTAATCTGATCGACCAGGTGCGGTATCCTCCCCAGTTTGGCAAATTCAAGGTTTATATCATCGACGAGGTTCACATGCTTTCAAATGCAGCGTTCAACGCTTTTTTGAAAACACTTGAGGAGCCACCTTCTTACGCAATTTTTATTCTCGCCACGACGGAAAAGCATAAAGTCATTCCGACCATTCTTTCACGTTGCCAGATATTTGATTTCAACAGGATTCAGATCAGCGACATCGCCAATCACCTGAAGAAAATTGCGCAACACGAATCCATCCCTGCGGAAGATGAAGCACTCCATCTGATCTCACAAAAAGCTGATGGCGCTTTACGCGATGCATTATCCATCTTCGACCTGATGGTCACTTATTCCTCCGGGAAAGGAGTGACTTTCAAAGACACACTTAAGAATCTTCATATCCTCGATCACGACTACTATTTCAAAGTGATCGACTCTTTGCTTACGCAGAATCACACGCAGCCACTGATCCTCTTCGATGAAGTCCTGAAAAAAGGATTTGACGGCCATAACTTCATTGTCGGATTAAGTGAGCATCTGCGAAACCTGTTGATTTCCCAGGATGCACGAACCGTTCAACTGATGGAAGTTCCGGATAGCGTGAAAAAGAAATATGTTGAGCAAGCCCAAAGCTGCTCTCCTTCCCTGCTGCTCACATGGCTGAATATTTCCAACCAGTGCGATATCAACTACAAGAGCAGCAAGAACCAGCGATTATCCGTTGAACTTGCACTGATGAAAATGGCGCATGTAGGGCATATCATCCCGCCATCGCAGCTTGCAGCCAATGGCGTCTCCGTAAATGCGGGAGACTTAAAAAAAAAATTAGTGTAGAGAACGAACCGGAATCTGCTTCCGAAAAAGTCGTCGACGTCGATCAGCCGGTTTCAAAAGAAATCGCTGCTCCCGGTCAACCAATAGCTGCAACACCGCTCCCGCCCAGCGTTCAGTCACCTCCAAAGACGGCAGGAATACCGAAGACAGTTAAGTTGACAGATCTGTTAAAGACCCAGGTCAAAAAAGAAGAACAGCAAGGCGACGGTCCGGTAAAGATTGAAGACAATGCGTTTACAGAAGAACAGTTACGCAATGCATGGAACGAATTCGCGGAGCAGCGGCGTAAATTCCAGGCCGAGTTTCAAATGCTTTCGCAACCGTACGCTGTACGTGAAAAACAAATTGTCGTTACGTTGTTGAGTCCCGTGCACGAAACAATGCTTAACAGTATCAAGAGCGAAATCACTGCACATTTACGCGAACGTCTTAAAAACAATCTGATCACAGTTACAGGTGAACTGCTTGAGGGGCCAGATGAAAGAAAGGTCATGTACACCAATCGCGAGAAATTTGACTACCTGGCGGAGAAAAACCCGCTTCTCAGAGAACTAAAAAACCGACTTGGGCTGGATACTGATTTCTAACATCCGTGCCTTAACACCAAGCTCATCCTAAATCAATTGGAGAAGATTGCAAGTATGACTATCTTATAGGTGGCCATGTTGAGATCACCCGGCAACATCTGGAAGCAAAGTAAAGGTATTGGCAGGTTAAGCTATACCTTCAGAATGATGGCTTACGTCAGTGCAATGCTCATGATGATCGCCTACTACCATGAGCAAAACTTCCAACTCGGGTTTCTTGAATATTTGACAGTCTTTCTCGTCGCGACGGTTCCCCACGCAATTCTGTATGTTTTTGTACGAAGCGGCAGAAGAACCAGTGTTGTTTTCGATGCTTTACAGGTTGATTTTTTTCTTATCGGGTGGATTATCGGCATCATTGACTTTTCGATAATACCGTCGATTGTGTTCATTTTGGGGGGCATTACAAATCACGTTGCGGCGCGTGGTTTCAACAAACTGCATCATATTCTTCTTGTCCCAGTGGGTTGCCTTGTGATCTACCTGGTTGACGATTTCAGTTTTCATTTCGAAAGCAGTCAATTAATTAATCTGCTTACCGCGGGTCATGGCATCATTCACTATGTCACGAATTCGTACGTTCTCCATGTTTCGATCAACCGCGTTCGAAATCAGAATTCAGAGATCCGTAAACAAAGAGCGGACATCGAGGAAAAATCAGAAGAACTGCGTGTGTTAAATGAATCATTGAGGGATATGAACGCCAACCTTGAACTAAAGGTGCTGCACCGAACGGCGGAGCTGCAGCAGAAAACAAGAAAGTTGGAAGAATATGCTTTCATCAATGCCCATGAGCTACGCGGACCGGTCGCTCGCGTACTGGGTTTAATCCATCTGCTTGATTTTAAGAATATATCCGAAAACGAAACTATTCTCGAACAGCTTCGAACCACAGCCAAAGAGCTTGATAACGCGACGAAAGATATCAGGGCAAAACTTGAAGCTGAAGGTTGAGAAGAAGTGGCCTTCAAAAGGGCTGATGGTCAAATCAACCCTCCTGACTGCCATCAGCAAACTAAAAGCATCTACTTAACATTAAACCCTGTCTCAACGTCCGCCCAACGGAAAGTCACTTCCCCTTTGTTTGAAACATCAAACGTCAACTTTTCAACAGGCTGATTATCGGTTTTCACGGGAACGTCAAAACGGATAACATCTTCGTCCTCTTTATAAGAGAAAGCTCCCCACTTAATACCTTTGTTGATTATAAATGTCCAGCTTTTTTCATTCGGGATAGAGAACAAAGCATAACGTCCCTTATCAATCTTTTTTCCCTCGATTGTAACTGGCGCCGAAAATTCGATTGTAGTGGTTTCATTTGCGCCTGTTCGCCACACCTTTCCATAAGGAACCAACGCACCCCATACCTGCCGGTTTTTTACCGAAGGCTGACTGTAGTCAATTGTAATGGAAGTGTTCCCAGACTTACCTCTTGCCTGAGCCGGAGGGCTGGGGCGTTGCGACTTATCTTCCTGGGCAAATGCAGCAGCAGCGATGCATACGATCATCAGCACTAATAATTGTTTCATAGTTGTTTTGATTTATTGGTTTGACATTACTTTTCAATCCTGATTCCTTTTTGATCTTCGATCTTAGCCTGAATGCCCCAGCCACCGAAATCTTCTGACACGGCGATCAAGAGCTCGTTCTTTCCCTTTTTTAAATGGAGATATACGTCATCGTAAAATCCAACGGTACCGAGAAACCGATAGTCACGTGATTGAAACTTATCCTGACCTGCAAACAGGATTTGATTATTGAGGTACAGCTTAACCCGATCACTGAATCCGAGGGTTAGTTTTTTGACGAGCGGTTTATCCGCATATACAACCAGTTTTACAAGTACTGTGTTGTTAGTCCTTGTCCAGTTTGAAACCGTGGCGAGGTTCACAAGCCCGTTCAAATCAGCCGAAGCCCGCTGCCATGTTAAGCCATCTGGTCGCATACCGGCTTCCATTATTGAATCAATTTTCGCTTCGTTAAAAACATTCGAGACGTGCCAAGAAGAAATTACGCCTGGAACATTGTCGATGGTTTTTACCGGCGCGGAAAGTGAAGGTTCGTTGGCAGTTAATTTAAAATCAGAAAAGCGAGCTTCTCCTACTGCAGCGTACAAGGCAATATCACCTTTGTCGACAGGTCTTTTTAATGTAGTGGTAAACGCGGGCTTGCGCATATCTGTGATGTACACATCCATCAATTGATTGGATAAAACGAGTTTGCAATGAATCCAATTTTCAAAGAGATATGACGTTGGTGCCGAATAACCGTCCCCCGTATAAAGCTGCCAGGATGTTACGCCATTGTATGCAGGACAATATTGGTTGGCATCCGGATTACCGGACTGGTGAGGGCGCAGATAAAATTCTTCATAATTCCGTTCATCCTTCATCCTGAAAGCCACGCCGACAAAAGCCCGTGCGTCAGGAAATGCAACATCGAATTCGATGATGCCGTTTTTTATTTGCCCAGCTTTGTAGATCGCCTGATTGTTTTTTAATCGAATGGCATCCTTCCCTTTATATCGCTCGACGGTATAGTTATCGTTAAGGAATTGCCAGTTCGCCGAATCAAACTGCGTTGATTGTTGCGCAAACGTGTCGACAAGGATGAAGAACATTAAAACAGTCATTGCTAGCTTTTTCATGCACGTATTATTTTTAGTATCTTATACGGTGCAAGTTTGTCACGGGACCAAATACCTGTTGTTCAAGCGCTGTTCATAATTGTTCAAGATCGTTCAAGCATAAAAATTGATGGAAACCGAAGCTGCGAGCCTGGAAAAGTGCAGGTTACTCATTGAGAAGAAATTATCCTGGGGAGACAGTGAATGCTGGCAAAACCAGGATTTTGAAAACCTTTCCGAACTAATACTATCCGAAACAAAGGTGTCATTGAGTGGCAGTACGCTCAAAAGACTCTGGGGAAGGGTTCAATACACAAGCTCGCCGAATCTTACGACACTAAATGCACTGGCGCAATTTGCGGGATATGAGTCCTGGCGAAAATTTGTATCATTTCATCAAGAGGTATCTGAGAAAAAATTTAATGCAGTACCAGCCAAAAGATTTAGAAAGCCATTGTTGTGGATGTTGGCTGTTTCCTTGTGTATAGTGGCAGCCGCCATGATTGTTGCCTTTCGGAAGTCTGTTAAGATATTAAAGTATAGCGACATCTCTTTTTCGAGCAGTCCTGTGACAAATGGATTGCCGAATACAGTTATATTCAACTACAACGCATCAGATTCCAATGCCGATAGCGTATTCATTCAACAGAGTTGGGATCCCCGGCTAAGGCAGGGAGTTGATAAGAACAAAAAGCAGTATGCAAGCACATATTATTATCCCGGTTATTATCGCGCAAAGCTTGTCCTGAATGATTCCGTCGTACGAGAGCACGATGTTTACGTAAAAACCCAAGGCTGGCTCGCCACCATTAACGCAGGGCGAATACCACAATACATTACAGAAAGCCAACTGGCGCACAACGGCATCTTTGAAGTCACCGAGGATAATTTGAAGAAGATGAACATCGACTTAAATGCATCAATTCCAGAGGTAAGCTTTTACAACGTTCAGGATTTCGGCACGGTGCCCGCCTCAGATTTTGAATTTGAAACAGCATTGCGCAGTACTTTTAACAAGGGAGGTGCAGTATGTCAGCATACAAAAATTGCATTGATGTGCTCCAACGGTTATATCGTAGTACCGTTATCGATCAAGGGTTGTGTCGGCGAATTAAAATTGATTGTGAATGAAACGACTTTTGAAGGCTCAACTACTGACCTTTCCAGGCTTGGCGTGGATTTTAGTGATTGGGTAAATGTAAAGATCGTCACTAAAAATAGTGTTGCCTTAATCGAGGTGAATGGCACGCCAGCTTTTGAAACGCGGGTTCCGGATGATCTTGGCAAGATCGTCGGGCTAAGAATCAGGTTTAAAGGTACAGGACAGGTGAGATTTGCTGAATTGAAAGGGTGATACTACGATTATGTAACGAAATGATTTGCTATTTATCCTCCGTGTAATTCTGGAACGTATATAAAAATCCAAACGAAAAGACCTGCGATATCTGTGCACCAGAATCCTGATCAAAGTCGTAAAGCAGAATACCCCCAAGCCCCACGTTAATGAATTTGTTCACCTTCGCGACGATGTCAATGTCGAGACGATGATCGAGCGTCTTCGGTTCGAATGTATTGTAATTTGCAAACATCATGTACCGCGACTTCAGGTTTACATTCTTAACAACTTCTTTGTTGAATTCGGCCAGGAGTTGAAACGCGAGAATTTCAAAACGTGTTGTCTCGGTTGAGTCGACACCGTAGGGCTCAGTACCAACACTTTTTGTAAACCGGCGCGGCTCTGTAACGATCGTCAACCTCGGCGCAAACGGTGCGAGTCTTAACTTGAAATAATCTACCGGGTGATATTCGAAGCCCCATGCAGAAGTGATAAACGCAGGTGCCATAATATCAGAAATGAGTTGTCTGCTGTTGTCCTCAGCGTACAAGTGACCCGGAGCAAACTGCGTTACAAAACTGAGAGACGAGAAGACACTCCAGTCATCGGTGATTTCATATCCGTATTTTGTATCGATGAAGATTCTATCGATTGTTTTCCTGTAACCCTGGCCGGAATTGTTGACAAATCCAAACGCAAAATCAAGGTCGTTGTCCCATGACCTTCGATCATCTTTGTAATTCGCTTTGTAATTAAACAGCGTGTTAAAGCCCAGCGAATTCACACCGCCGGCTTTCCAGTTAGAAGAAAATGAAGCCTGATTGAAATTGATTGCAAAATTAAATTTGCGCTTCCATTGAAGCGTATCAGGTTCTGTGCTCTGTCCAAAAACGGAGGATGAGATTATCAATAATGCTGCGACAATCCCGGTGATGAAGATTTTTCCCATTCTTGTATAATTCATGTGCAACACCTGATTTAGGTGTGATCAGTGTAACAGTAAAAATAGAAACGGCAGGGAGATCAGGAACGACTTACTAATAATTATTTAGCTTAATCTCGTCGAGTGCGACCTCAGTCAACGGCTTGGTGATGAATTTGATGACGTGATTGTTGTTGACAATTTTATCGATGTCGCGTTTGTTATCGGAGCTTGAAAGGATGATCACCTTACACTTGTTCCTTACTATTTCGTTGAATTTTTCGAATTCATAAAGAAAAACGAAACCATCGACGATCGGCATGTTGATATCAAGAAAGATCAGGCTTGGAAGATTTTCAGCACTGTTCTGGTTTTCTCTCAGATAGTCGAGCGCAGCTTTCCCTGAACCCTTTACCTCAACTCTTTTTGCGAACTTGGTGATCTCAATGATACGCTTACTGATAAAATTATCAGTGTCATTATCATCCACAAGCATCACCAAATCAATGGCTTTAGTATCCGTTTGCATTTAAATTCAGTAGATCAAGAGCATCACAATACACTCACAATTCACAAAAATATTCTTTTTTACAAAATTTGGTAGCAATGCGTCAAAAAAACACGACCGTATCCGCAATTATTCACGAAAGACTGAATTGAGTAGAACTACTGTGCCTTTACCCGCAACTTTTCGCCAACGGACAGTGTGAAATCTTTCTTTTCATTCAAATCCATCAGCTCCTTAATGGTTACGTTATACTGGCGAGCAATGCTGTACAATGTATCGGTGGCCTTTACCTCATGGAACGCGGAGTTTTCGGTGCTGACAACCTCCTCAATCTTCGCAACTGGCTCGTCTTTAGATGTTTCACCTTTTACTTTCAAAATCTGACCAATTCGAAGTCCCTGCTGGATGTCCAGGTTGTTCCATTGGACAAGGTCCATGACTTTTACTTCATACACCTTCGCAATGCCGTATAATGTCTCTTTCGGTTGTACTACGTGCTCGTTGTTCGCATTTACTTGCTTTACAGGTGTAGGGAACCCGGTTGTTGGCTCAGTGGGCACCCCGTTGGTTTCGTTTGTAGAGGCAATTGCAACAGTATCCGTAGCCACGGGATCAGCAAGTGTTTGAGCAGTTTCAATATTTCCAGTAGAATCATTAACAGCCGCTACTGCCAGCGTATCTTTCAAGCCTTGATCTGACAAAACACTATCTGTTTCCACATTCGTGGATGTTTGAACCACGGCATTGTCGTCAGCCCACTGAATCGTTTCTTCCTTTTTTTCTTCTACCGGCACGGGTGGATTTGCGTTTCCAGACTTCGGTTTTCTGTGTGACAGCCACAGTGTTGTTCCTGCTGTTAATATTTCACTTTCCAAACGGTTAAACCTTATTAGTTTTTTTACGCGCACGCCAAATTTCTGGCTCACGAACCAAAGTGATTCGCCAGCGTTTACGGTATAATAATCCTGCGCGGCGCGTCCTTTCTTTTTTCCAATGAAGTAATACATCCCCGGCACCAGGGGTGTCTTGTAATTGATTTCGTTCCATCTCAGGAAAGAGGCAAGATCAACACGAACGCGTTCGGCGAGTTCTTTCGTTGTTTCGCCAGGTAATGCCTGCACAGCCTTTACAGAATTGATCTCCTGAACAACGTTGCTGTAGACAATTGTTTGTTGTGATATTGGTTGCTGCGATGACGTCAGAAAGATATTGTCGCTTGAAAGTGCAATTCCCGTTGAATTCGGCACGACGATCGTGTAAGCTTTATCATTCGGAATGTCACCTTTGAGCGCCCATTTGTTATAGCTGCGGAGCTCCTCTTCGGAAACCGAAAATTGTTTGGCGATGTCCCGCAGCTGCTGGCCATTATCTGTTTTAAAGGCGACAAGCTCGATCTGTCCCTTCCCTCTCATCGCAGGTTCGTAAGCAATCTTGTAAGCAAGATACTTACGCACATACCAATACGTATCGCTTGTAATGACGGCGTCCTTCTTGCCGTTGTGTGTATTCTTCTCACTTCGCATCACACCGCCCGCACCCATCTGGTAGGCTTGCAACGCATAAAGCCAGTTGTCAAAAAAAGTATTGTTCTTTTTAATGTATTGAGCCGCCGCGCGTGTGGACGAAGCTATGTTCATTCGTTCGTCGATCTCTTTATCAACACGCAATCCCATTTCCATGGCCGTAAAATCTTTGAACTGCCAGAAGCCAACAGCATTTGAAACCGAGACTGCATCAGCGATGAGCGCACTCTCCTGAAGCACTAAGTATTTGAAATCGTCAGGTACCGATTCCTCCTTAAAAATCTGTTCGATGATCGGGAAGTAAGTTCTCGCACGGTCGGCCTTAATGTTAAAATGTTTCGGTGACTGAGTGAGCGCATCGACATCTTTCTGAATCAGACGCCGCGCGTCATCGCGGATCGTTAAGGTCATTCCTGCAAAAGACATCTTGTGCGGAACCTGTGGCGTTTGCGCTGCCGCAAAAAATGTCACAGCAAAAAATAACGCAGTGAGTATTCTCATAAGTTAAAAAAGTTGCCATCCGGTGGAAAAGCATCATGCCTGCTCAGATACTTTTCGCATTATCATAATTCCGTCACGAATTGGTAACAGAACATTTTCCACGCGCTTGTCGCACTGCACTTTCGCATTGAAGTCGATAATGGCCTTTGTGTCTTTGTCGACCTTGTCGTTCAGCACTTTTCCACTCCACAATACGTTATCAGCCAGTATAAACCCATCCAAATTTACACGATCTATCGCTAAATCGAAGTAACGGCTGTAATTTTCTTTATCAGCATCGATAAAAACCAGATCAAAGCGTTGATCTAAGTGTGGAATAATTTCTGTGGCATCGCCGAGTAAAAATTCAATTTGCGATCCAAGACCTGAACTGGCAAAATAACCACGGACGCGGTCCTCGAGTTCATCGTTGATGTCGATAGTGACCAGCTTCCCTCCCAGCTGAAGACCTTCGGCAAGACACAGCGCAGAGTACCCAGTATAGGTTCCGATCTCCAGAATGTTCCGTGGACGAATCATGCTGCTGATCATCGCTAACACCCTCCCCTGCAGATGGCCGGAAAGCATACGCGGCATCATGACCTTGGCGTGTGTATCGCGGGTGATCTGCTGCAACAAATCACTTTCGTTCGATGTGTGCGTTTCAGCGTATTGCTGAATTTTCTGATCTATGAATTCCATTTAAGCTAAAACTGCATGTCCGTTTGTAACGAGCTTATGCTCGGGCTCCATGATCAGGTAGCTCAGCATGCTCTCATCAAAAATATCACGTGCAATTCTAAGTAATTTTGTTGACGTTGTCTTGTCGATCGTCTGGTAGATTTCGTCGAGCGATGGAACATAACCCATGTCAAGCAAGGTTCTTCCCATCATCAGCATGAGGCTAAGGTTGTTTTCCTCGGCCATTGCCAATTGGCCTTTGATCTGTTCTTTGGCGGAAGACAACTGACGGCTGCTCAACGGCTTCTCGCAAAAGCGATAGAGCTCTTTTCTTATAAGATTGATACATCTTTCAAGTTGCCGTGGCTCTGTGCCGAAGAAAACCGCAAACATGCCTGTGTCTGTATAAGGAATGTAGTGCGCGTCGATTGAATACACAAAGCCATATTTTTCGCGCAAGGCCAGATTCAAACGCGAGTTCATTCCTGGGCCACCAAGAATGTTGACAAGAAGAAAAAGCGGAATACGGTTTTCGTGCCCGATGGGATAGGCATCCCTGCCGATTGCACATTTTGCCTGTTTCACTGTTCGCTTCAAAACAACCTCCGATGGCTTATAAATGTTAAACTTCTTCCGTTTCGCGACCGCCTTCTTTTTGGTGATCGCTTCCAGGTAACGATCAGTGACGCGCTCCAATTCATCAACGGGAATATTTCCGACGCAACTGAAAACAATTTCGTCAGTGCTCATGTGATTTTTGACAAAGTTTACAAAATCACGCTTGCGGAAAGATTGAACGGTGTCAGCTCTGCCGAGAATGTTCATGCCCATCGGGTGGTTCTTATAGACGATGGCTTCAAATTCATCCTGCAATGAATCATCAGGGCTGTCAAGATACATTGCCATTTCTTCAAGAATAACGCCACGTTCTTTTTCAATTTGTTTCTCAGGAAATACCGAATTAAACGTGATGTCGCTCAATACATCAACCGCTCTTTCAAAGTATTGATCGCGCACAGATGCGTAAAACACCACTTTCTCTTTATCGGTGTAGGCATTGAGTTCTCCCCCAATGGCATCGAGACTGCTGATAATATGAAATGACTTTCTGCGCTTGGTTCCCTTAAAAGCCATGTGTTCCCAGAAGTGAGCGATGCCCTGATTGTCAATATTTTCGTCACGGCTGCCGATATCCAGTATCAAACCACAATGCACAATCTTCGTTGTGGTGATACGCTGATGAACTACCCTGATGCCGTTGGATAGTGTTATGATCTTAATGTCTTTCATTTAACCTTTTCAGTTATAAGTTTACTGTTGCGATGTCGAACACTTTCGCCCGAAGACGGTCATCGTGTTGATCTGACCCTGCGCCATTTGTAATTTATAGTGGTTTTTAAATGGCATAAGGATTGTAATTTTTTTCTTTACTATGAGCACACAAAAAGTAAAAACCTGTTTCACACTGACATTCTCCCAGGAACAGTACGAGCGCGCCCGGACTTATGTTGAAGATATGAAACGTCATCCTAACCGGGTGTACTGGCGTGGAAAAGAAGGTAAATCCGATGAGGAGCTAGTGATAGAACAAATCGCGCACCGGATTCTATCCGGGTTCTATAACGATGACCCTTTGACAGCAGGAAGACATATTATCCGTATGGACAGTGCCGTCAACGGAAGATGAAAATATTGATTGTCAGTTGTTTACTGCTGGTTGGCACTGATTAAATATTTTCCAGGACTTTCTTAATGAGGGTATCAACCACGGCGTGCGGATCGGCGGCAAACTCGCTTTTGACGCGATTGGCAATGATGGCATTTACACTGAGTATTTCGTGCCCCAGCAACCGCCCCAGGCCATAATAACCAGCCGTTTCCATCTCAAAATTGGTAAGTCTGAAGTCCAGTATTTGGGAATGATAATCCTGAAATTGCTTAACGAGATTAGGGAAAGCGCCTTCTTTTCGCAAATTCCGCCCTTGCGGACCATAGAAGCCGGGACATGTGACAGTATTTCCGGAAATCATCTGCCTGCCAAACTGCCGCCTCAATAATGCCGATCCTCGCACCACGTAAGGACTAAAACGGAGAGTGAATTTCTCTCGAATGTCGTTCGATAAAGTTGCCTCGAAGTCGTCGACTTCAAGCGGATAAAAGCTCATCAGATTATCAAAACCTACAGCGTAGTCAGTTGCAAGGTGCGATCCCACAGTAATGTTCTCCTGCAACGCGCCTGATGTTCCAATCCGAATGATATTCAGTTTCCTCGTGTTTGGCTTCGGCTCGCGCGTATTGAGATCAATGTTTACAAGCGCATCCAGTTCGTTTAAAACAATATCGATGTTATCTGTCCCGATGCCCGTGCTGATTACAGTGACCTTCTTCTTTCGGATGTAACCAACATGTGTTACAAACTCACGTTTGTGAATCTTTTCGTCCACCACATCAAAGTGATCGCTAACATGCGCGACGCGGTCAGGGTCGCCTACGGTGATAATGGTTTCCGCAATATGCTCGGGCAAAAGATTAAGATGATAGATACTACCATCAGGATTCAGAATAAGATCTGTCTGAGATATCGGCATGATCAGGCGTTGACCTTCTCGGCAGGATTTCCGAAAACTGTTTCACCTGCCTTCACGGGAGCGATGACGACTGAGCCGGCACCGACACGCGCACCCTTCCCAATTGTAATACCCGATACGATGATTACACCCGAGCCGATGAACGCTTCATCCTCAATCTCAACGCCCGCGTTGATGATGCTACCGGCACCAATTTGTACAAAGTTTCCAATCTTGCTTTCCGCGCCAATTACCGTCCGAGCCTGTATGATACAGTGGTTATTCACTTCAGCGCCGGCACCAACCAGCGAACCTGCATCGATAAAGTTACCGTGACCAAGCGAAGCCGACGATGCAATGATAGCTGACCCATGGACAGCATTGACAGGTTGAACGTGGCGAACTTCCTGAAGCATTTTCACAACGGTTTTACGAAGCTTGTTATCATCGAGTGCAACGAACGCATCCGTTTTCTTTCCGATCAATTTCAGGTAACCATCGTCATCGGTTGAGCCCAGGACGGTGATATTATCAATCTCAGTATTATGCAAAGCTTTATTATCATCAAGAAAGCAGTATATAACATTACCATTGCCCTCGAATATCTCTTTCGCCGCCCGGCCGAGATAATTAGCGCCGAAAATAATTACCGGATTTTCCATAGTTGTGCAAATGTAAAGCGTCACGCTTTGCTGAACAAGGAGAATCTCCTAACAATCAGGTTGACTAGCGGATTATTAATAAGTATCAGGAATACAAAGAATGAAAGATAACCAACGCGGTAACGTGACAGCGTTCCAAAATTCGGTGTGGAGAGTGTAATAAATGTTGACATGACCACGATGAACATCAACCATGGACAAACAAGTTGCCGGTCAACCGTCAATATCCTTTTGTATTGAGTCAAGGAAAGAATTGCCAATAACAGAATAATGATGTTCTCAGTCGCGGCGACGTATTGAAGCGTGTTCGTTGCCTGCCAAACGAACGGACTGAATAAACCGTAGATAAATGCTTTCGGTGCATTTGCAACCAGATTTGTGAATTCCGGTTTCAATCCCTCAAAAACAATTATGTCACCGGGAGACGAATGCTGGACAAACGCGTAATAATTATCCACGATCACCGTCATAATTCTTGACAAATAAAAATTAGGATGCAGGAAACTAACAATCACAAGTAACACCATGAATATCCCAAGCCAGGACAGAAGTCGTTGTGATGAAGATGTTGTAGTGAATATTCGCGGTAGCAAAAGGAATGAAATCAAACTTGTAATCGCCACGGCCCCAAATACCGCGAGATAATAATATTTGAGACTCCAAAGGATCCACATCGATACAATGATTAGCAACACATGCAGAACAGTGAGTCGCTCGCGCTTCATCCCGAGAACAAAGCATCCAGCAAGGAAAAACAAAGCGCCGGATGCAAAGCTTTCTTTGATGAGTCCCGACGACCAAAAGACAATAGACGGAAAAAATAAAAACGAAATAACAGCAGCAATTGTAGCTTCAGGAAATAATCGATGAATGACCGCTACGAAGAACCAAGCACCTGCAAAACTTACAATGGAAAAATACACAGCCGTGATCCAGTAGCTGTCGTACGTCACAAAAAGAATAATACTTGCCAGCTTAATAAAAAAAACGCTGCGCGGTTCATTGATTGATAATCCAATCGATGACCTATCTGCAAAGAGAACAGATAAATATTCAGCGAAATTCTCACGCGCAATTGCGGTGAGTGTCTTTCCATCCTGAAAGAAAAGTAAGGTGTCGCCAGCGAGATAAAATTTCATATACAGCCAGCCGACAAGAAGTCCACAGATACATTTGAACAACAGCGCAGGAAAGAAATACGGGCGCAACACTTTCGCCTGTGCTGAGAATACAAACACCGTAATCGTACTGATTATTAGAACGTGTACAAAAACGACAAGAATATTCATGATGGCGTTGGCCGGATTAAAGCTGATCCAATATTACAATCAAGACAGCGTTTGCGTAAACAAAAGTTGTTATATAATTCGAGTAAGCCCTGCGAATCAGCAGCAGCTTTTGATTTAATGCCGAGCGTGTTCCATTTTTTTATGATCACATTTTCTTCGGAGGAAACGGACTGCAGGATGCTGACTGCCTTGTCGACAAACATCTGATCATCTCGCATCTTCCCAGTCGCGACAAGCAAAGGAATTACCGTGTTGATGATGATATTATCGATACTCATCTTTCCCATCGAAGGAACCGTTCCTTTTACTCGCCTTCCGAAGAGATAATGATTTTTCCAGTATTCAGAGGTTTCAATATTCAAAAGAGCCGCGAGATCCGCATATCCTTCGGCAGAGATAAAAGCAGAGTAAATGTTTTGCTGTGAGGCGATAAACGAGCTAAGTTGCGCAAGCCGTATTGTTGGAAAATTCGCCGGTCGCAGCCGAAGCAACTTCCATTGCGCTTTATTCAGCCGACGTTCCAGTAGTGAAAACTTTCTATTGAGTACCGAGAACTCGCGCTGGAGATTCTGTGAATATTCATCGACATGTTCGTCTTCAAGAAATCCTGCCTGGCCGAACAGCAACGCCTCAACCTGCAACGGTTTGTCTGCATGTTTTCGCAGTATTTTGTACGGCAATGATTTCGCAAGCATTGTAAATGGATCACTGTTAATCTTAAAACCGAAATTTCTGCATAAGAGCTGATACGTTGTTTCCTCCCAATCATGGTGATTTAATTTCAACATCTGGTATACGTTTTCAGCTTTCGATTCAAGCCGAAACATGAGTGCGCGGTCGAACATCGACAGACGCGTTAACTCTTTCACCTCCAAAATAGACGAAGCACAAGGAATAGTTTCAGGATTTAAAACGAGGTTGTTGTATCGCAACAGCAGATGCTGAGACACGCGGGTTTTTAATTCAACAGTTGGAATCGACGACCCGTCGCGCCGGTTGACATTCAGATCATTTTCCCATACAACGTGAACGATAACATTCTCATACGCGGGGTCATGGTGATGTTTGTGATCATGCCATCCGGAAGAAGAAATATGAATCTCGACATTGCCAATCCATTCAATTTCGCCTATGCGAATTCGCGCATTTGAAAAATCAGGGCCCGCGTGTGTGTTTCGATAACCGGGATGCAGCACCTGGATGGGCTCGCCGGAAACGCTTTTTAGATCAGTGTAGTCAAAATACTGAAGCTGCCAGATATAGTGCAATAAAGATTCCTGCATGACGCGAGAGGCTTAGTTATTATACGATTTTAAGATATTCCTGACGGAAAGTCAATCGTTACATATAACGATCAAGCAACACTTTCATTTGTTCCTGCACTTTGATGCTTTCAGCTTTGGCGCGTTCCGCGAAATCCTCGCCCTGCGAAGCATAAATAATCGCTCTTGCGGAATTGACGAGCAGCCCGCATTTATCATTCATGCCATACTTTGACACTTCCTCCAGATCGCCGCCCTGCGCTCCGATACCAGGAACTAAAAAGAAATGTCCTGGAACATGCCGTCGGATACTTTCAACTTTATCCGACTGTGTGGCGCCGACGACATACATAAGTTGATCAACCGAGCCCCATTCTTTTGATTTGAGCAACACCTCTTCATACAATTTCCTGCCAGTAACCTTCGACTCCATCAGTTGAAAGTCGGCGGCACCCGGATTGGACGTATGGGCAAGCAGGATCACCCATTTATTCTTGAATTGCAGGAAAGGTTTAACCGAATCTTCACCCATGTAAGGAGCGACGGTGATGGAATCAAAATTCAGATACTCGAAGAAAGCACGGGCGTATAATGAAGATGTATTACCGATATCACCTCGTTTCGCGTCAGCAATCGTAAAAATATCTTTCGGAATGTATTCGAGCGTCTTTTGTAAACTCTCCCAGCCTCTTGCACCGAGCGCTTCGTAAAAAGCAATGTTAGGCTTATAGGCAACACAGTGTTCATGTGTTGCATCGATGATCTGTTTATTAAATTCAAAAACCGGGTCATCCGTTTTCAATATATGTTTAGGAATTTTTTGAAGATCTGTATCGAGACCAACACACAGGTAAGAGTTCTTCTTTTTAATTTGTTCAAATATTTCAGACGAATTCATGTCGCTAAAATAAGATAATCAGTGAAGCAAAATCCACCATTCGTTCGCAGACGTGCTACCACCTAGGAAAATCAATTCATTTTTATTATTATCGTAAACCCAACTGCGCCAATTACTCCTTAACCATCAAGTCGATGCCTAAATTTATCATAGAACGAGAAGTACCAGGAGCCTGCGAATTAACGCCAGAGCAATTGAGGGCCCTTTCACAGAAATCGCGCGATGTTATTTGTAAAATCGGCCCGGAAATCCAATGGGTTCAGAGCTATGTAGCCGGCAACAAAATTTACTGCGTTTATGTTGCCTCCGACATCGATCTCATTTTCCAACACGCAAAAATGGGTGGCTTTCCTGCAAATCATGTTTGTCGCATTTCCACAATTATAGAACCTGTGACAGCCGAGGCGTAGTAATCCAGTAAACGTTGTCAAAATACATCAATCAAAAGACCGGCCTGCTGTTAGCTTTCATTATCAGCGTGGCTGTAGCTCTTGCGATCGGTTTTTTTGACAGGGATTTTGGCATCAACCTTCTGACCGAGATTGCAGGCGTCGCGCTGACGGTTTTCATCATCAATCGAATACTTGAGAACCGCGAACGTCAGAAGCGCATTTCGATCGACCAACGGATCGTGCGTGAACTTCAATCTATCATTGCATCGTACTACTCTATCTGGAAACATATAACATGGCACTATATGCCGGGTATAACTTTGAAGGACGAGCGCCAGTTGATGAACGTCTATACAGAACTGTTGTCAATGGTGAAAATTACTGACAGGTTTCAATTCGTAACCATTCACCATCCGGAGTCATGGGATCTTTTTTTCAACAACAGAACGATTAAAGATTGTTTTCAGAATTATCACGAAACGCTGCGCAAGCAGATCCAGCGTTTCATAGATGATTTTAAAATATATATTGAGCCAGACCTCCTCGATATACTTCTTAATATCATGGATTGTCAATATTTCAAAGAAATATCATTGATGGGCATGGCCGATACCAGGAGTATTGTTATCGAGTATGAACAGGATCCTGATAAACTCGACTCTTATCTGCGCGCAGATGACCGCAGCCACATGCAATATTTTATGGATCTGCTGGCTTATAGCTCGAAAATGAAAGATGTTATTTCGAAGTTTTCTACGGCAACAACGCCGATCTATAAGATCGAGGAGTATTTCAAAAATCCGTCGTCACAATTTACTTAACCGGCCTTCTAAAACTATGGAGTAGCGTTTAGTCACGATTTTCTATCGGAGATCGATTACTTCAACATCAGGATGCTTCTTCGTATCAAAGATGAAAGTGGCATCAGTCACCGGCGCATTTGGAACAAACTTGGTGATGGTATACTTGTAACGGTTACCGCCCTTATCAAACATGGTCCAGCTCTGAATACTCTTGTCCTTCTTCACAATATTCATCCTCACCTTGAAGTACTGCGCATCTTTCTTTTCAGGAACAAGATCCACTATTTCACAAAGCACACCATTTTCGGTTTTATCTTCGAGATACAGGTATTTGTATCCTTTCTTGTAGATCTCATAAAACTTAGAAGGATTCAAATCGTCGGATGCCGGATCGTAGTTGTCAATGTTAACTTCTTTTGCTTCCGGTAAATAAGTCCAAAGTGTTGTACCATTGTTGATTACTTCCTGTTCAGGCAGTACAAGCTTAAACTTATCGCCCTTTACAGTAATCTTTCCTTTAAATTCCTCGTTGATATTTTCCGTATCATTCGTCAACGTGTAAGCGATGTTTGCCTCGAATGAGCTAATGTTTTTG
>DASPJN010000023.1:0-7020 GCA_035628595.1 Chryseosolibacter sp. | reverse complement strand
AGGGCTTCGTTTTTGCCCAAATCCTCCAGTGTAAAGTATAAGCAATTTGTCACTGAACGAGACAGGGCTTCGGCTGATCGTTTCTTCATCGAATACATTAGGTGTCAGAAGGAATTTGTGGGCGTACTTCGGATACGCTTTTTTATACACATCAACAGTTTTTACAGAAGTGAGGCTAATCCGATCAGCCAATTCGAAACACTCAGATTCCTTTTTTTTATTCCACCGACGCGGAAATGTTTTGAAGTTTGTAGCAGGGCTGTCTCCTTCATACGAAAACGCCCACGGATCACTGAGATGCAATATCCATGGTACGTTAAATTGTTTCTTAAATTTTAATGCTAGCAGCGTGGAGCTGATTGGATAGGATCTGGAATATATAATATCAGGTTTGGAGAATTGGTCAATCTCAAAAAAACGAAAACTCCACTTTGGATCCGGATATTGGTTCAATGCGGGCAAGTATCGGTTGATGAAAGCGTTGAGATACCTAAACTCAAATAGCGAGTGTTCGTGTACTTTCTTAGCCGTGTTATATTTTTTTAAAGCTTCGTCCGGTTCCATGTACAGCGTTGGATTCGCGGTTGTTACCAATTCGATCGAACAGCCGGCCTGGGTTAAATATTTCATGTATCTTCCAACCTGCAGAGATTCGGGATCGCTTTTCGGGGGGGCTGCAATTGATACCAAAAGGATATTGAGCATGTCGATTGTTAAATTAATCTATAATCAACTCAGGTATTCTGAATTTTTTCCATTTTACCTTAAGATCTTCAGACCACAAATCTACGTTGGTTATCTGAAGGAATTGAATTTCTACAAGGCAATTCTGCCGTCACCAACATTGGTGTTTGACGTCGGAGCCAACGTTGGCGATAAGACAGCTCTTTTTGCAAGCCTGGGTCACAACGTAGTAGCTGTGGAACCAGACAGGGAAAACTTCAGACTACTTAAGCGCAGGTTTGCCCGAACGAAATCGATCAACATCGAAGGTGTGGCTGTCGGTGATTCTCCAGACACGCGCCTTTTCTACGTGAACGAAGGTGGCAGTCCGGCCAATACCTTGAGCGTGAAGTGGAAAAAAATTCTGGAGGATGCAAGTATGAATCGCTGGGCTAAAGCACTTCCGTTTGCCGAATCTTATGCGGTGGCCGTAATAACTCTTGATCAACTTATTAGGTCTTTTGGTAAACCGTTTTACATTAAGATTGATGTAGAGGGATACGAGGAGCACGTTTTTAAAGGGTTAACAACAGCAGTAAACGTTATTAGCTTCGAGGCGAATTTTCCGGAATTCCGCCATGAAACGGTCGCATGCGTCTCAATCTTCAATCAGCTTGTTGAACGGTCGGCATTTAATGCCGTAAATCAGGACTTCTCTTTTTTTTTCAGCGATCATTTAGATTTCAATGCCATGATTGAATGGCTGACCAAAACGGATCTCAAATATTTTGAGGTCTTCTGTTTCAAGATTGCCTAACTTTCAATTTAATCTCTAACGCATGAAGTTGTATGCGATCTGTGTGATCAAGAATGAGGCTGACATCATTTGCTTTACCATTGGTGAAGCATTAAAATGGGCGGACAAGATCATCGTGTATGATAATGGTAGCGACGATGGTACCTGGGAAGCTGTCAATAAAATAAATGATGCACGCGTTGTTGCTTACAAACACGATAACCGTCCTTATTCCGACGGACTTCGCGCCGACATCTTTAATAATTTTAAGCACGAAATGACCGACGACGATTGGTGGGTAATCGTTGATGGCGATGAGGTGTTCGAAGAAAACCCGAGAGACTTTATTCTAAAACACCCGGGGTACTTCCATCATATTAATGGGAAAAAAGTGGACTTCAGTTTTAATTTATCACAGGTTGATGAGTTGGAGTTCAAAGGTGAATTTGCCTTAGACAAGCATCTGTTTACTTATTACACTCCGGAAGCCTGGAGTGAACCTCGATTGATTAAGCACCGCAGGCGACTGAAATGGGA
The DNA here is from genome assembly GCA_035628595.1 of Chryseosolibacter sp. Classification (GTDB taxonomy): domain Bacteria; phylum Bacteroidota; class Bacteroidia; order Cytophagales; family Cyclobacteriaceae; genus Chryseosolibacter. Next base: position 5,024 of record DASPJN010000023.1, on the reverse strand, counting down.
AGTAAAAAAAATATGGCCTTCGCCGATGGGTATCGTTTGCCCTGATGCAATTCTTATAAGACATTTTCCCCTACGTTCGAAGCAGCAGATAATGCGACGATGGGAAACCCGGCATGGTAACACATTGAAAGGTGGCCAAACTTTCAATCACTGGGAAAAAGGTAATTGGAGAGACTATTACGCGGTGAAATCTTCGACGCTTAAACAATTGTATTCGGTTGCCGATGCTTTCCGTGATGCTCCATTTATGAACGAATATCGGCAGGGATGGCTAAAGAACACACTGAAATACTTTTTGCACAAAACCGGGTTTTTCGGGTAATTGGTATGAGACTAAGAAGTATTGATTGCTTACGAGGTTTGGCAATAGTGTTAGTACTCTTTCGACACTTTGGTATTATTGACATTTTAGGGTTTATCGGTTGGTCGGGCGTTGACCTTTTCTTCGTTCTTAGCGGCTTTCTTGTTTCAGGTTTGCTTTTCGATGAGTATAAAAAAACGTCGGCAGTTAATCCTCTTAATTTCATTATTCGCCGTGGTTTAAGAATCTATCCTCCGTTTTATCTTCTAATATTATTTACGATTGCGAAGTCTTTGATCGTTGTCCTTTTGGAAATTCCGGGTAACCAGAGTTTTGCGTGGTCGAGAGTTTTGGCTGAAATTTTCTTTATGCAAAACTATTTTGACAGACTTTGGGCGCATACCTGGTCTTTAGCGATTGAAGAACATTTTTATCTAATGTTGATTTTACTAGTAATGTTTCTTGTCCAAGCCAACCAGATGCTAAATACCCGACTTATGATAGGTATGGCAGTGTCTGTTGCGTTCGGTTGTGCGATACTCCGATATCTAAACTTTACTACTTCTACCTTTACGATTGACACTCACATGTTTTATACTCATTTGAGAATTGACTCCCTTTGCTTCGGGGTAATTCTATCTTGGTTCTTTCATTTCCATCGTTCGGACTACAACTCGTTTGTGACCAGGTTTCAACTGCTGATTGCCCTGGCTGGCGTCTGTTTTGTTATTCCAATTTTCATATTTTCTCCTGACACATTTGTCATGAATGTTTTTGGTCTGACCATAACCTATTTGGGCTTTGGCTGCGTCTTGATGCTTTGCGTTCATCATGAGCATTTTTTAGCGGGAAGTGGTTTCTTTGCAAAATTCATCGCTTGGCCGTTCGCATATATCGGTTATCATTCTTATTCTGTCTATCTATGGCATTTACCGGTGCTGGTATATTTCGCCCAGCCGATGTCCAACTATTTCGGTGGCGTCGATGAAATTGGATTTATTCTTTATTTTACCGGTAGTATTATAGTAGGGGTGGTTGCACACCGATTAATTGAAAAACCAATCCTGCGCCTTAGGGATAAAACGTTTGCTCACGTTCGGGGTTAAAATACTTTTAGCATGTCGATTAAACATTTTCTGGCTGGTAGACGAGTTTTTCAGTCACTCTTCGAACGTCTTTTCAGGATTAGTCTGAGGGGTATGAACTATGGACTTGGAGGCATCATTTCATCGAGCGGCGAAATTAATCTTGTCAGATATGTAAAGCGTAAGTTAAAGGACGCGGGGGTTGACAACGCTGTTGTTTTTGATGTGGGTGCAAACGATGGGAAGTATACTCAGCTATTACTTTCCGAATTTAAATCTGAGGCAGCGGTGTATTGTTTCGAGCCGTCCAAGTTCAGCTTTCAGGATTTACAAAAAGAACTGGGAACTACGCCATCAGTATCCTTAATACCCGAGGGGCTGGGCTCGAAGGCCGAAACACGCTTGTTGTATTTCGATAAGGAAGGCTCTGGTTGGGCGTCGGTTTTTGAAAGAAAGGATACCGGATTTAACCACGTGCTAAATTATTCTGAAGAAATCAGCCTCATCACGCTTGACGATTTCTGTGCGTCAAAAGGAATAACCCGCATTCATTTTTTGAAGGCCGATGTGGAAGGTTTTGAATTGGAAATTTTTCGCGGTGCAAAGCTTATGTTACCAAACATAGATTACATTCAATTTGAGTTCAGTTTCGCAAACTATAACTCAAGAACATACCTGATCGACTTCTTTCAAATTTTACAGGATTTTCGAATTTACAGAGTCTTGCAGGATGGTATTCATGAAATTCGCTACGATCCGCGCTATGAAGTCCTCATGACAACGAACTATCTCGCTGTCAATAAAAGGATTTCGTCATGACAATCCTCTTTTTAAGCTACTGGGGAATCAATGAAGGCCTGACGGAATCAACAGTGTTGCCGCATGTGAGGATTCTTGCTGAGGACTGTCAGGCGAAAGTGCTGTTGGTTTCAATTGAACGATCGAACTTTACTACACCAACTCTGCCTCAAAATGTCTTGCACGTACCTCTTCAGTCAAAGGGAAAAAAAAATGTTATCCTGACTAAGATTCAGGATTTTTTAACTTTTCCACAGGCCATTATTAAGTTATGCAGGAGACATCAGGTAGACCTGATCATGTGCAGGTCATCACTGGCCGGCGCCTTGGGATATTTAGTTTGGCGTCGCACCCGAATACCCTACACTGTAGAATCGTTTGAGCCACATGCGGCTTATATGATCGAATCGGGGGTGTGGGGGAAATATGATCTTCGTTATTGGTCTCAACTGATTTTTGAGAAAGTTCAAAGAAAAACGGCCACATGGATATTGCCGGTTTCGAAACAGTTCGCTAACCATCTGATCAAATCTGGAACACCGGCATCGAAGATTATCACAATGCCGTGTTGCCTTCGTGTAAGCGAGTTCGCATTCTCCAAAAATGACAGAATTTCACAAAGGGAATTGTTGGCAATACCTGCAGAGGCAATTGTAGGTATTTATGCAGGCAAGTTCGGCGGGATCTATTACGAAAAAGAGGCTTTTGAACTTTTTAAGCTCAGCCTCAACCATTTCGGCAAAAACTTCTACTTGATCCTCTTAACCGATTACCCATTGAATTCGGTGGCTGAACGTTTAAGAGAAATCGGGTTCCCGGAAAACAGAGTAATAGTCGACTTTGTAAAACGTAAGCAGGTGCCGAAGTACCTTTCAGCGGCCGATTTCGCATATTCTTTCTACAAGAAAACGCCATCAAAGCGGTATTTGTCTCCAATTAAAATTGGAGAGTACTGGGCGAACGGACTGCCGGTTCTTATCGAAGATGGCATTGGTGATGACGCGGCAATTGTTCAGGCTGAGGGCGGCGGCATAATTTACGATATGATGAATTTGAAGCCGGAATTCGGCTACCTGGAGAAATCACTTGAGATTGGTAGAGAAAACCTCGCTCGGCAGATCGTCCGCCTGGCAATAAAATACCGGGACCTACAACGCGTCAATACATCTTACGCGAAAATTTTGCGAAATTGTAAGTTTGGATAATTACTATTTAGCCGCGAAAGGTATATATCTCACCCCGTAAGATGATTCTTGTAAAGCCGCTTCTATTCCTGATCCTGTGCCGACGGATTTCATACTTTTTGATAGCGGTTATCTGTTTTTTGCTCTATCCCAAAATTGGCAGCGCTCAACTAAGCTTCGATTTTGAGAGTAGTTACTGTCGTGATGAAATTGTAAAGCCGGTGGCTGGTGCTCACAGCTATGATGTTGTGGAGTGGGACTTTTGTGTGAGTAGTTTCGAGACACCCTCGACTGTATCGCTTTTAGGCACGTTGGTTAACGGAAAACGGATTCTGGGGATGGATTTCATTGAACAGAACGGCATATGGTACGGTGTTGCAACCAATTACAGCTCTCATACACTTCATCTTTTAACGTTTGGCTCAGGTCTTGGGTCGGCGCCTACCGATATTAAAGATCTTGGTAATCCGGACAATGTATTGTCGCAGCCGGTATCGATTGGTCTGCTAAAAAGAGACGGGATTGTTTATGCGTTGGTTCAGAACTGGCAGAGTTCGAGCCTGGCGCGGATAAAGTTTGAAGATGGCTTAGCGGGTAGTGTGCGGTCTGGAAGTGTTGTATCCTCAGGGATTGGGGCCTCGCTCTCGAAGATGGAAATAGTAGATGAGCCGGATGCCTTGCTGGCGGTGGTTGTAAATTCCAATGCGACGCTTCAAGTGGTGAACTTCCAAAATGATATTGATCATGTTGTAAGTGTTTCCGATATCAGCAGTCACCCGATCACCGGGGCAACCAACACACGCGACATAGAGATCGAACAGGTGGGGGGTGTTTGGTATGGAGTCGTTCCTTCCTCGACAGGAAAAATTTTCACAATCGATTTTGGGGATAACATAAGCACGGGCATCAAGGGTATATCGGAGTTGGTGTCGGTGAATATTTTTGGAAGTCCTGGTACTCCAAACAATATAGAATTGATTTCCAATGGAGGGATCTACGAGGTTCACGTGTTAACCCTTCAGGGGAATTTATATAAAGTAAAAATAGGCTCTGAGCTGACAGTTGATCCGATAAGTTCGGGATCAGTTCAATATGGAACAGGCGCTGTTTACGCGCAGGGATATAATTTGAAGTATGAGCGTGCAGAGGGGGAGTGGTTTGGCTTTGCAGTGGATGACCTGGGCTCGAAGTTGTATAAAATAAGCAGCTCAGTTGATTGTGGCAGTTCGATAGGATATAGTAATGAAGCGAGTCCACAGGTTAGTTATGGTGTTTCAGGTGAGCATGAGATCTCGCTAACGGGCCGAGGCACAGACGGGAGCAGTGAGACGGTTGTTCGCACAATAACGATCGATGCATTTGATATACCTCAGGCAACGTTGCACACAGAAGGGGTGTGCATTTCATCAGCGGTTGAATTTAATGCCGCTGACTTATCTGGAAATATAAGCACTTGGTCATGGGACTTCGGGGATGGATCAGGCAGTTCGGATCAACAAACGAGTCATCAGTATTCGGCTGCGGGAACATACACAGTTCAAGTAGCAGTACAGGATGCGAATGGGTGCAACACATCGTTTGAAGAAGCGGTAAAGATCTATGATGCACCAACACCGGCATTCAGTGTTCCGGATGGAGTGATCTGTACCAATAACG
>DASPJN010000022.1:0-2777 GCA_035628595.1 Chryseosolibacter sp. | reverse complement strand
GCGTACGTGAACTCGACATTCGATGGACGTGTCAACACCTGGAATTCTGTTCCCCTTCCCACGTATGAAGGACTCAAACCAGAGAACGCAAACATACTGAACACATGCGCAACTGATTGGGGTGGCGACCATTTATTAACGGTAGGTGACACGCGCATACGCAAACGCGCCTTCTTTGCCAGCGAAGAATTCACAACCATGTTCGAATTTCCGGTAATAAAGGGTGATCCGGTTTCGATGCTCGCCGAACCTTATTCAATTGTATTGACCGAATCTGCAGCAAAAGCGCTTTTTGCCGATGAAGATCCCATCGGGAAAATTGTAAGACTTGATAACAAGGATGAGTTGAAGGTTACGGCGATCCTCAAAGACGTTCCAAAAAATTCGAGCTTTCAGTTCGAAGCATTGTTTCCATGGAAATTATACGAGACAAGAGAATGGGTTAGACGTAACAAAGAGAACTGGGGTAATTATTCTTTCCAGGTATTTGTTGAGTTGACTTCACCGGAATCAGAACCGGTAGTTGAAGCCAAGATCAAAGATTTACTTACGCGCCATGGTGAGACGGACACGCCAAAAGAATTGTTTCTCCATCCGTTCACGAAATGGAGATTGTATTCGAATTTCGAAAACGGTAAGTCGTCAGGCGGAATGATCGAGTATGTGCAGATGTTCACGATCATTGCGATTTTTATTGTTGTTATTGCATGCATCAATTTTATGAATCTGTCGACGGCGCGGTCCGAGCGACGCGCACGCGAGGTGGGGATTCGTAAAAGCATTGGCTCTCAACGGCGGCAGATCATTCTGCAGTTTCTTGGAGAGTCGTTATTCATTTCATTCGTAGCATTCTTTATTGCCATGCTGCTGGCGCAACTGTTGTTGCCGTTCTACAACGACCTCGTTGAAAAACAACTGAGCATTGACTATACCTCACCAAAGTTTTGGCTTTTCTCGCTTGCATTGATATTCTTTACGGGGATTATTTCGGGCAGCTATCCGGCGTTCTATCTTTCTTCGTTCCAACCCGTGAAAGTGTTGAAAGGCACAATAAGGGTTGGCCGCAGTGCCAGCACGCCACGCAAAGTATTGGTGACATTGCAGTTCGGGTTTTCGATTTTGCTGATCATTGGAACGATTGTCATTTATCAGCAGATTCAACTCGTCAAGAACCGCGATCTCGGATATTCTCAGGAAAATCTGATAACGGTTGAATATACCCGCGAGCTAGCCAAAAGCTACCAGTCGTTGAAAAATGAGCTTCTCGGAAGCGGTGCAGTAGATGCTGTTACAATTTCAAACAGCGCAATCACGCAAATAAATTCAAATAACTTTCTCGGGTGGCCAGGCAAACCCGAAGACCTGCGTGTGATCTTTGCAACCATCGCAGCCGGCCACGATTACACCAAAACCATGGGAATCAAAGTGCTTGAGGGGCGCGATTTTTCGGAGGATTTTGTAAACGATACTTCTTCCATTCTCATTAATAAAGCAGCGCTCGACCTGATGGGTTTAAAGGATCCGATCGGCACGCAACTGGATTTGTGGGGTGGAAAGCGCGAGTTGATTGGTGTCGTAGATAATGTCCTTATGGGTAATCCGTACGCACCCGTAGGACCCATGTTCGTGATACTTGACACGGGTTGGATCAACGTGATCACGGTACGCCTTGAAAAAACAAATGATATCAAGGCTTCTTTAGCAACCGTGGAAAATGTCTTTAAGAAATACAATCCCGCTTATCCGTTTGAATATAAATTTGCTGACGAACAGTTCGCACGGAAATTCACCACCATTGATATGACCAGCTCGCTCGCAAACCTTTTTGCTGCACTGGCGATCATCATCACCGGGCTTGGTTTGTTTGGACTTGCCGCATTTACTGCCGAACAACGAACAAAAGAAATTGGCATCAGGAAGGTGCTCGGCGCTTCGGTTAGTGGACTGGTAACGCTGATTTCGCGCGATTTCTCGCGCCTCGTGATCATTGCATTCGTCCTGTCAGCACCGGTTTCGTGGTGGCTGCTCGACAACTACCTCGATCGTTATAAGTTTCGCATTGATATTCCCTGGTGGATTTTTCCGGTAACGGGAGTGATTGCTCTCACGTTTGCGCTTGTAATTGTTTCGACACAGGCGTTGCGCGCTGCGCATAGCGATCCTGTTAAGTCCTTGAGAAATGAATAGGAAGAGAGAATGATCTGAAAGTACCCGACCGCGTTTCATCGGTATTCTTTAACCGGAATTTTGTTGCATGTAAGATTAAGCAGCAATATTCCGGTTTTTATTTTGGAAAAATTCCGGTACTTAAAGCCTGTTAATACGAAACATGCAAACCCAATTTTTACACATGAACCTTTTGAAAAGACTCTTTTACACCGTTTTGATGATGGCCATCATTATGTCTTGTAAAGACGATGATCCACAGCCCTCCGTCGAGAACGCGCAATTCAGTTTAGGAGCTTCTTCTCCGTTGGAGTTACCATCTGAACTTACCGCAAGCCAGGATGAGCACGCACAGCAAGTCGTGGTCTTGGCAGCCGCAGCGAACGCAATGAGCAACTACTCGGCAATGTTTACGCCTCCACAAGGTGCCGAAAAAAGCACGACTGCGATTACACCCGCTAATGGAAGAATTGCAGCAACAACTGCCAGTGTTGTAGTTTACACCTGGTCGGATCCATACTATGGATCCGTGGCTTATCAGGTCAGCGATTTATCGGATAGATTCACTTTCGAAATATTTACAAAAGAAGATGGGAGCGAGGATTGGTATC
>DASPJN010000021.1:0-85997 GCA_035628595.1 Chryseosolibacter sp. | reverse complement strand
TGAAGGGTTGTAGTGGATGAACCCGTCTTTTGCGCCAAACAACACTTCATTGTTTTTGAGAACACTGATATTAACAAGGTCATCGTTAAGGTATTTTCTGATTTTGTTGAATGTATTTGTTTCAAGACTATAATCACCGAGAGCATTTTTCCTGAGAACACCAATATGTTCGCTGCCGATAAAGTAAATGTTTTCAAGCGCGTCTTGTTGTATCGCCCAAAGCTGCACATTATCACCCAGGTGTTTTGTAAAAAGTTTATCCTTTAAGAACCGATCACTGTGTGGATCATATTGAAACATTCCGCGTTCACTTGTAAAAATCAGCTCCGACTTCACTCGAAAAACGTTGAGCAGATTATTTGACGGGAAACCGTTGTTGATGCCGTACAGCGCGAATTGTTGTATGCTGTCGAGTGTCGGACTGAATTGTATTTTAAAGGCGCCTTTGTATCCATGAGTCATCCAGATTGAGCCTGCATTTTGTCTGCTCATGATCCGCGACGATTCATGAAAACCGGAATACTTTCGTGTGTATTGCCACCTGCCGCCGTTTGATTCATATAAATGCAGACCTGTGTATGAGCCACCAATGAGATACGATGGATGGTCAGTGGGATGAAGAAACGTCCATGATCCGGGCTCGGCGCAAATAGAAACAGCACGGTTGTCACGTACGGCGAGCGTGCCATTGTGATGTCCGATTAAGATTTCGGTGCCGTATTTACCGATATGGTAAACCTGTCCGCCTGTGTTTTCAAGTAACTGATATCTACTTCCGGGATTTTTGTCTTTGATATAGACGCCTGTATTTGTACCGACATACAATGTATTATCATCCAGATATGCTGCGTAACCTGTCCCAGGTACGCCACCCTGTTCATTAATGAAAGTAAATGGCGATCCGAGTTCAACGTAAGCAATGCCGTTGTTTTGACCAATCCACAAATTATTCAATTCGTCTTCATACAAGCTCAGTATCGTTCGGTTCTCTAAACCGTGTCCTGTTGTCAGACGCGTGATAACTGACCCCTCTGCGTTCAGGATCAGCAAGCCATTGTTTTGTGTTCCGACGGCGATGTTACCATTGCGCAGCCGGGTCATGCAGTTCACATTAGATTCTTTAAAGAATGAAAAATTGTTGATGGCCCACGGCGATACAACGCCCTGATGAAGCCGAAAGATGCCGTGTTGAAAAGTTGAGATCAGTAGCTCGTCCTGGTGCAGAGCGAGGATCGAGGAAATACTTTTATTGGAAAAATGCGCGCCTCCGCTGAATGGAACAAATTTCGTGTCGTCGACCAGGTCAATTCCTTGCGAGCGACTTGTTACGAACAGTTTACGGTTGACAAAAAATGATAGTTCGAGATCAGTTTCCGCCTGAGCAATAGCGAAGCTCTTTCCATTGTAAACATAGATGGTTGAAAAAGTGCAAAAGTAGACGCGCTGATTGTCAACATATACGCTCCAGGTCTCGTCGAAATTGCGGTTCGCTGGTGGCAGGCTGTCTGCCAATGACGTATAAACAAGTTTTCCCCGATTGTCAGGGAAAAAGTAGCCGAAGTCGCCCTGGCATCCGACATAAATCCGTCCATGTCCGTCAATAGCCACGCTTCGGACTTTCGTTCCATTTGTGACGCGGTAGGTTTCCCAGGTTGAGCCATCAAATTCAAGTAAACCGAAATTGTTCGCGATATAGAGAATTCCGCGTTTATCCTGCGCAATGTCCCAATTCTGAATGCCCGCGTTGTAATCCAGCGTCGTAAAGGTCCGGACGAAGGGCAATCCTCCGAGGCTGGACTGGCCAAATGAGGCTTTCGTCAAGCCGAGAGTGACTAATAAAATCAAGATGAATGCGTCGCTGGTATTTTTCACTTCTGTAACGGTAAGATGAAGCTAATAACTTAAAGTGATGTGGTAAATACAAAAATGCAGTTTTTCCTAAAACGTTTGATTTTGGGCTATAAACCGATTTTTTCGATTTCGTGATGTAGTTTTGATGTATACGTGTGATGTGCTTTGATGTAGTAATGATGAGGTCGGAAAATTGATTCGTGGTGGGTTAAGAGCAAAGTTTGTAATACCTCTTTCGCGCGGATTTTCGCCACTGAGAGGGGCAATCTATCGAACCCAAACTGAATCTGTTCATGAAAGTAAAATTACTCGTCCTCTTCCTGATTATGTCCGTTACCGGATTCGGGCAAGCGCTCATTACCGGCAAAGTGACGGATGAAACTGGCCAATCCTTACCTGGAGTCAATATCCTTGTAAAAGGAACCACCCAGGGCGCTGTTACCGATGCGAACGGTAACTTTTCAATCGAGAATGTGCCGGGCGACGCGATACTGGTTTTTAGTTTTATTGGCTTCAATACACAGGAATCAGTCCTCGCCGGACGTTCAACCGTTGACATTTCCTTATCACCTGACATCACGACACTTGAAGAAGTAGTTGTCGTAGGGTATGGAACGCAAAAGAAGAGCGTCGCGACGGCGTCCCTCTCAAAAGTTGATATGAAAGACCTTTCGGGGTTCAGCGTCCCGAGGGTGGACCAGATACTTCAGGGTCAGGTTTCTGGCGTCACTTTCAAATCTACGTCCGGCCAGCCCGGCTCCGATCTCAACATTTTTATCAGGGGCGTTGGAACAAATGGTGATAACCGCCCTTTGATTATTGTCGATGGACTCGTTGTCAACGACGGCATCTTAAAAACACTGAACCCGGACGACATCGAGTCGGTGCAGATTATGAAGGATGGGGCCTCGACAGCGATCTACGGTTCGCGTGGCGCTAACGGAATCATCATGATCACAACCAGGCGTGCGAAAGCGGGAAAGACCTCCTTTAATTATAGTGCCACCTACGGAACACAACAGGCGTGGCGGCTCCCCGAAATGCTGAATGCCCGCGAATACGTTACGATCATTCGCGAAAAATATGGATCGTCGGCCGTACAGGAAGGCTTTCCAGACCAGAATTCGATAACTGCAGACACTGACTGGATGGACCGGATCTTTGAGACGAGTACCATTCAAACACATTCCGCATCTATCGCAACGGCTAATGATGCCTCGTCGTTTCAAGCTTCCTTTTCTTATATGGATCAGAAAGGTGTTGTTGCACCTGACAAGTCGAACATAAAACGTTTGACTGCCCGTCTGAATGGTGATCAAAAAGTAAATGATTTCCTTTCATTCGGACAAAATGTTTTCCTGATGCGTTTTGTCAACAATCGCATTGGCGAGAATAGCGAATTCGGTACGCCCATAGGCGACGCGTTGGTTTATGATCCTACAACTCCGGCATATAATCCCGGCCAGCAATATGGATTTGCACAATCACCTTTTGTGCAGAAGGAATACATGAATCCTTTGAGCCGGATCTTCATCACGAATATTCGCAACAATACAGACCAGGTTGCCGGCAACGTGTACGTGAAGATCAAGCCAGTCGAGTACCTGACATTTACAAGTGACATTGGGATAGACTACTTGTATTATAACGGAGGCGGGTTTACACCAACCTACAATTTTACCCCGGCGATGTTCAACACTGTTAATGATATTTATGAATATCAGACTAGAACCTACCGCTGGCAGTGGGAAAATTATGCGACGTATACTAAATCTATTGGTAAACACAACGGTTCGGCTACTATTGGAACTACCATGCAGGTTCGTGACGATGGAACCGGTTTCTCGGCTTCTTCGGGCGGAATTCCGGAAGATATCCAATTCAATTCGAACTTCTGGTATATTTCTCGCACCCCCGATTCATTGCAACGAGCAACGAGCTTCGGAGCGGAGATACAAAAGCTGCATAGCGTCTTTGGGCGGATCAGTTACAACTACGACGAAAAGTATCTCGCAACTTTAACATTACGCCGTGATGGCAGCACGCAATTCGGCCCGGCACGTCGTTACGGGTATTTCCCATCTGCGTCTATCGGATGGGTTGCGTCGCGTGAGTCTTTCTGGCCGCAGATCGCTGTCAATTTTCTAAAGCTCCGCGCCAGTTACGGTGTGAACGGTAATGATCGTATCAGGTCTCTCGCATTCGCCCCCCTCATTGGCATCAGCGGAACGTATCCTTTTGGTAAGCCTGGTTCAGAGACAATTTATAACGGACAATCATCGGCTTCCGCTCCGAACAATATTTTGCAATGGGAAGAAAGCAACCATCTCGACATTGGCGCTGAGCTTGGCTTATGGAACGACCTGTTTACACTCGAAATTGATTACTTCAAGAAAACTACCTCGGGTCTGCTGATGGACGCAACTGTTCCAGACTGGACAGGCACCGGCCCTCCGATTGCGAACGTTGGCGAAGTTGTAAACAAAGGATTTGAACTGGAAGCGAATTTCAGAAAGCGCTTCGGTCAATTTGATGTACAGCTCGGACTCAATGCGTCGACGTTGAAAAACGAAGTGACAAGAGTTAACGCTGACGGATACATAGAGGGATATAGCTGGCCTGTGCGTGGCGTTGTTATTTCAAGAATGGAAGTCGGTAAACCGATCGGATTCTTTCGCGGCTATAAAACAGATGGCATCTTCAACAACGAAAATGAAATTTTCGCGCACATCAACAATGAGGGTGACCTGCTGCAACCAAAAGCAGCGCCTGGCGATATCAAATACGTCGATGTAAATAAGGATGGTGCAATTGATGCGAACGACATTGTTGAGATCGGGAAACCATGGGCGGATTTTACTTTCGGTTTCAACATCGGTGTGGGTTATAAAGGATTTGACCTGCGAATGCTGTTCGGTGGAAGCGTTGGCAATGATGTTTTCAGATCCTACGAACGGCAGGATGTTGTCAACAACAATTACAGCGCTGAATGGAAAGACAGGTGGACTGAAACCAATCCCGGTGGCAGCTACCCGCGTGTAACGCTGAACGATCCAAACAACAACACGCGCCCATCCGATTTTTATGTAGAGGATGCGTCCTTCGTTCGCCTTCGCAATCTTCAGCTCGGTTATTCGGTTCCATCATCATTGTTAAGTCACGTGAAGATGTCTTCGATGCGTGTTTACGTATCCGCGGATAATCTTTTGACAATTACCGGCTACAGCGGGTTTGATCCCGAGATCGGAACATCCGGATGGATCCTTGACACCGGTATCGACAAAGGTTTTTATCCGCAGATGAAAACAATTTCAGCAGGCATTAACCTCTCATTTTAAACCGGCACTCATCATGAATATGAATAGATTAATAATCGTATTTGCTTTCGCTGTTTTGCCAGGATGCAGCAGCGATTATTTCGATGTCGATCCGCAAGCGAAGGACTTCAGCGAAAACTTTTACTTCACCGAAGGCCAGGTTTTTGACGGGCTTGTTGCCGCGTACGATCCTTTGCAATATTCCTATGTCGACGGACGCTGGGTTTCCCTTGTGATGCTCGGCGAGATCTGGTCAGACAATGCGAACGCTGGTGGTGACCCGACCAACTTTGATCAGATCGGATGGCAACAGATCGATGACCTCGCTGCCGATCCGTTAACAGTTGAAGCCAGAAGTCTCTGGAAGAAATATTATATAGGTGTCAACAAAACAAATCAGCTTCTTACAAATGTTCGTGTTGAATCGGAGATTGTTGACGCCTATCTCGCGGAAGCGAAGTTTTTGCGCGCGCTCTATCATTTTGAACTCGTCAGAACATTCGGTCCGATGCCGGTTTTTACAGAAGTTCCTGATCCGTTCAATACAGATCAAAAACGTCCTACGCTTTCCACGGTTTACACGCAGATAACAAAAGATCTTGAGGAAGCGATCCCGCTACTGCCTGTAAACTTCGACAATCCTGCTTTTACAGGTCGGGCGACAAAAGGCGCTGCGCAGGCACTACTCGGAAAAGTGTATCTGTATTGGGGAGATCTAATCAACGATGACAAGGTGCTTTTTGACAAGGCAGCTGCCAATCTGAAAGAAGTCATCAGCTCAAATCAGTACCAGCTTGTCGACGACTTTCAAGAATTATTTGCCTTTGGCGCAGCAAACACAACGGAGTCGGTATTTGAAATTCAGTACACAAACCAGGTTGCCGCCGACTGGAATACACCATATCCATTTGTCAATGGTAACCTGATGGTGCAGCTCTGCGGCATCCGTGGACTATGCGCGAATCATCCTGACTATGCACCGGGCTGGGGATTTCTTTTGCCAACGCAGGGATTATATAATTCCTTTCTCAGCGATGACACCTATCGCAGAGACGCGACCATCATAACGAAAGCGGAACTTGCCGGCGATGGATGCAATGTATTGGCGAACGATCAGAACCCAACTGATAATACCAATATGTGGCAGCAGAAATATGCCAACTATAAAAGCTACACGGCGCCAGGTGGAGAGATCAATGTGCTGAAAGATGCAAATCAACCCTACATACGTTATGCTGATGTGTTACTGATGTGCGCTGAAGCGCTTGTTCGTGGCAATGGTTCCGCAACGGATGCGCTGGGGTACATTGATCAGGTAAGGGAGCGCGCGAAAGGGCCCGGCGATAACACAGGCGTTTTCAAAACCGCATCGACAGTGATGGCCGAGCAAGGATGGACAACACTTGAGCTCATTTGGTATGAACGACGCGCCGAACTTGCCGGCGAGGGTGATCGGTGGTTCGACCTGGTACGATCCGGCCGGGCAGGCGCGACGCTTTTTTCTTCTACAGACTTACGTGCAACAAACTTCTCCGAACAGGACCTGTATCTGCCAATACCGCAACGTGAGATTGATATCACGAGTGGACAATTGACGGCCTATCCTGCGGCAGAACTTTTTCAATAAACTAAACCCAAAATTTTAACTCAACAACTATGTACAAACTACTCAAAAGTGGATGGCTGCTCACAGTGATGGCCACCTTCATGGTCGTAACATCTTGCGAAGACGATGATGAGCCTGCAGCTGCCGTCGTAGCAAGTTTTCAATTTGAACAGGACGAGGCTGATTTCCGGAAGTTTACGTTCACAAACTTTTCTCAGAACTATCAAAGCGTATCCTGGAATTTCGGCGATGGCAGCACCGCTGTTACCGAAGAAGATCCAATTCATACCTATGAAGCCGAAGGAACGTTTACTGTAACCCTTACCGCTACGGGTACCGATGGAACTACAGACACGCATACCGAAGAGGTTGAAGTAACTGATCCCAACAACCTTGGGGCGCGACTTACCGGCGACGGATCGAAATCCTGGAAGTTGTTACGCGATGTTTCAACTGAGGTTTACCCTTTAGAAGTAGGTCCAAATACCAAAGCTGAAATCTGGTGGGCATTGGGTCGCAATGAGGAGATTGGCGTTCGTCCCTGCATGCTTAACGATGAATATATTTTCAGTACCGATGGCACATACGAGTATAAAACAAATGGTAACTTCTGGGCGGAAGCTGGTGTTTGGGAAGGAACACCCGGTTGCCGCGATACAGACACAGGTGGGTTTGTAAATGTTGACGGCGCAGATATCTCTGCATGGGGAGACGGCACGCATCAGTTTGAATACAACGTTGAGACGAGTGAATTGACTGTATCCGGCGAAGGTGCGTTCATTGGGTTGACTAAATTAGGAAGCACTGCAGAGGTAAAAGTGCCCCAAACATCTGTAACATACCAGGTAGTTTCCCTTGTTGATGCCGAAGTTGACACGCTGGTTCTGGAAACAACTATTCCGGATGGCTACTGGCGCATTGTGCTTGTACATTACGATGATCCATCACAGGAACCTGAAATTCCGGGAGCAAAACCTACTGTTGGATTTACTTATGAGATCAATGGTCCGGAAGTAAGTTTTACAAATAACTCTTCAGGCACAGGTACAATCACGTACTCATGGGATTTTGGTGACGGAAATACGTCGACTGAAACATCACCGGTTCACACTTATGGTGGTGATGGCGTATATGAGGTAGTCCTATCCGCAACAAATGAAAACGGAACAAGCACGTCTACTCAGCAGGTAACAATTTCTTCAAGCGTTCTCACGGCGGACGCGCTTAATGGAGGTGGTGAGAAGCAATGGAAGATCAAGCCGGCAGCGGGTTCATTCAAAGTAGGACCTGCGAGAGGTTCAGGTGAATGGTATGATGCAGGCGATATTTCTGCGACACGTCCATGTCTTGCCAATGACTTTTTTATCTTCAAAACCGACAATGTTTACGAATACGACGCACAGGGCGATATATGGGGCGAACCTTATATGGGTGTGACTGATGGTTGTATGGACGAAGGTGCCCTTCCTGAAAATGCTGCAGCATGGGGATCTGGCGAACACACTTATACATTTACCGCTGCTACAGATACCGAACCTGCAACGATCACTGTGACGGGCACAGGCGCCTTCATTGCTCTTCCAAAAGCATTCAATGGTGGTGAATACGCAGCAGCTCCTCCGACTGCAGATGCTTCCGTTGAGTATGAAGTGTTAAGCTATGTTAATGATGGGTCTGTGGAAACGCTTACTGTTACTATTGATGTGAGTGCTGGTCAGGCAGGCGGCGCTTACTGGACTTTCGTTCTAATATCTGAATAAAAATTATTGGGGCCGGCTCCGGCTGGCTCCATAACCTATTAATTATGGTGTATCGCATAAAGCTTCTTGTACTTTTCTTTTTTTTCTCGCTGGCTGGGTGCATGGAGGAGCCTGATGAAAGCAATGTTGTTGTTCCATCAAACCTGGAGATAGCTGTTGATGTTGCGAGCGATGGATCCGGAGAAGTGATACTACAGGCAACCGCCGAAGATGCGACTTACTACACGATCTACTTCGGAGAAACGTCCGAGTCAATTATATCGGAGGATGGCAGTGCGTCGTACACCTACAGCGAGTCTGGCACTTACACGATCAAAGTACAGGCGCATGCTGCCATCACATCCTGGATCAATAAAACAGAACCTGTAACTGTAAGTGTTAACGACCCGGCTATTCCGATCATTCCTGCTGAAGGGTACTTAACGCCAACATCATACCCGAACATGACTTTGATTTGGGAAGATGATTTTGAGGGAACCAGTCTTGACGAAACTGATTGGTCTTTTGAGATTGGAAACAACAACGGATGGGGTAACAACGAAAGTCAATACTACACGCGCGAAAATACACGTGTGGAAAATGGACACCTGATCATCACGGCGAAACGTGAAGACACCGACGATTATGAATACACGTCGTCGCGAATTGTTACACGTGGAAAACAGAATTTTCAGTATGGACGAATCGACATTCGTGCGGTATTGCCGAAAGGACAGGGGATCTGGCCGGCGTTGTGGATGCTCGGCGAGAATATTGGTTCCATCGGCTGGCCGGCGTGTGGTGAGATTGACATTATGGAAATGATCGGTGGGAACGGCCGAGAAAAAACGGTTCACGGTACTTTGCACTGGGATAACAGTGGACATGTATGTACATGTGACAAGCCTGGTTATTCTCTTTCATCGGGAACCTTCAACGAAAAATTTCACGTATTTTCAATGGTCTGGACACCAACGGCGATCACATGGTACATGGACGATGTTCAATTTAACACGATCAACATCACACCGGATCACATGACTGAGTTTCATAACGATTTCTTTTTAATTTTCAACCTCGCTGTCGGCGGAAACTGGCCAGGTTATCCCGACGATTCAACGATTTTACCTCAACACCTCATCGTAGACTATGTGCGCGTATTCCAAAACAACTAGCTATAAAAAAATTCTTATGCATATTTCACTTTTGCTGATCGCACTTCAGTTCTTTTCATGTGCGCTTGAAAAGGAGCCTGCTTACGAGCTTGTATGGAGCGACGACTTCACGAAGAATGGCGCGCCGGATTCTACTTTCTGGACGTATGATATTGGAACCGGTTCTAATGGATGGGGTAACAATGAAATTCAATCGTATACGCGCGATCCGAAAAATGTTCGTGTTGAAAATGATTTACTGATTATCGACGCGATCAAGGAAAATGATCAATGGACTTCCGCGCGACTGAAAACGCAAGGTCGAAATGAATGGCAGTACGGAAAGATCGAGTTCCGTGCAAAGTTGCCGCAAGGCGTTGGCACGTGGCCGGCACTCTGGATGCTGGGAAACGATATCCCAACCGTTGGCTGGCCCGCATGCGGCGAGATCGATATCATGGAGCACGTCGGTAGAAACCCAGGTGTTGTTCAAAGTGCTTTGCACAATTCCTCCAGCTACGGAGACACTTTCAACAAGGGCGAAACATCCGTACCCGATTTTCACTCGGCCTTCCATATCTATCAACTGATCTGGGATCAACACAAAATGGACTTCCTTGTTGATGATAAATTGTTTTACACTTATGCGCCGCAAGAAAAGACCGACGCAACGTGGCCCTATAACAAACCATACTTTATCATCATGAATATTGCCATCGGCGGTGGTTTTGGCGGGCAGGTTGATCCTCAACTAAAGCATGCACGTATGGAAATTGATTATGTAAAAGTCTATCAACGATCCGGAAAAATATCACAGACAAATTAGGATCTGACGATCCAACGATCTCATAATAGTTAGGGTTAGGGTTAGTAATTGGTTAAAGGTTCGCTTACGACGGCGAGCCTTTTTCTTTATTGAATGAATTGCTCAAGGATCATAACGCCAGCCAGCCCACATACTGAGACTATGCTTTCCATCAACGACCAAGACTTGATTGTATCACTAATACTGAGATTAAAATACTCTTTGAATAGCCAGAAGCCCGCGTCGTTAACATGACTGAACATCAGACTGCCGGCACCAATTGCTAGAACCATCAGGTTTGGATCTACGCCGGAAGGACCAACAAGGGGTATCATAATCCCTGCTGCAGTCAGGCCCGCGACCGTCGCTGAACCCACACAAACTCTGATCGTACATGCAATGATCCACCCAAGCACAAGTGGATGTATGTCAGCCTGATTAAGAAAGAAGCCGATTTCCACACTGACACCGCTATCGGTCAGGATCTGCTTTAACGCACCCGACCCACTGATGATCAGCAAAAGGATCGACACGTCTTTTATCGCGTCGGCATACGTATCCATCACTTTTTTTATTGAAGTGCCAACCATTTTCCCGAGTGTGAGAGTGGCAACCAATAGCGACAGCAACATAACGAGGGAGGGGTCTCCAATCAGAATCAAAGCCTTTGCTGCATATGAATCTCTTTCCAGGTGAGGAACGAGTAACGTCACCACACTTAGCAAAATTACAGGGAAGAGGGAAGACAGAAGGCTGTTGGTAAGCGAAGGGAGTTGTTCAGGTTCAACCGCAGTAGATTTGAACGTGGGGAGCATAGGCGCATGTATTCGTCGAAGCGTTTTCGCAAAAAGTGGCCCTGCGATGATGACCGTTGGAATCGCGACAATGATTCCGTATAACAACGTCTTTCCTATATGCGCATTAAACTGCGCGACCAGTGCGGCAGGTGAGGGGTGCGGAGGCAGGAATCCGTGTGTCACCGAAAGCGCCGCCAGCATCGGAAGTCCTACGTACACAGCCGATAGCTTGTGACGATATGCCACGGCAAATATCAACGGTACCACAAGTACAAATCCAACGGTGTAGAATAGCGGGATGCCGATAATAAAACCTGTAAGCATCAGCGCCCATTGTATGTGGCGCGGCCCGAACAACTGCATCATGCCGGATGATATTTGTTGCGCGGCGCCACTATCGGCCACGAGCTTGCCCAGCATTGCACCACATGCGATAACGATTACAAGCGAGCCCAGCATATCACCGATGCCGCGGGTAATGGATTTCGAAATTTCCACAGCAGGAATGCCAAGCAATATCGCTGCGATGACGGAAACTACCAGGAATGCCAGGAATGCATTAAACCGGTAATAGGAAATAAGCAGGATGAGGAACGCGATGCAAAGGAAAACTATGAGAATAGACATTTCCCTTGCACGTTTTAGAATTTGTCCGGGATCTGAATAATCCGGATGACCACTTCATGCGGATCGCCGTCTTTGTCAACGAGGTTAAATTTCACCAGTGGGTTGTCTCGCTTTAATTGCATCTCAACTTTTGTAATGGTATTATGTTGCAGATGTTTTTCAATTTCCTTCTGAAGGATGTGCATTGCATTGGCAAAATCAACTTCAAGTGGACTTGGATTATAGGATGATGTCTTCATAAGTATTCGTTACCACCTGATCAGTGCAGATGCCCACGTGAAACCACTGCCAAAGGCAGCCAGACAAATTAAATCATTTTCTTTGATTTTCCCCTCCGCCCAGGCTTCACTCATCGCGATCGGGATCGACGCGGCAGTTGTATTACCATAACGCATGATGTTGTTATATACCTGGTCGTTCGTCAGGCTCAGCTTCTCCTGAATGTATTGACTGATCCTCAGATTCGCCTGGTGCGGTACGAGCAGGTTGATCTCTTCTTTCTTTAAGTTGTTTGCAGCAAGCGCTTCGTTTATCACTTCCATGAACCGTACAACGGCATGCTTGAAAACCTGATTCCCATTCATAACAACTTTGAAAGTTGAGGTATCAGTAATCTGGTCAGGTTGTCGTTCCGCATGTGGACGCGAGCTTCCCGGATCTTTTACATAAAGCTCCTCGGCAAATCTTCCATCCGAATGAAGGTGTGTCGATAATATTCCGGGTTTCTCTGACGGCTGAAGAATTGCAGCGCCGGCACCATCGCCAAAGATCACCGCGGTGTTGCGCCCGCGTGTTGAAATGTCGAGTGCGGTTGATTGAATTTCGGCACCGATCACAAGTATGGTTTTATACATGCCAGTCTTGATAAACTGATCGGCGACAGACAACGCATAGATAAATCCTGAGCACGCGTTCCTGATATCGAGTGCGGCGATGCTTTCAAGTCCGAGCTCCCGTTGTAGCAGCACACCTGATCCCGGAAAAAAATAGTCCGGTGTGATGGTGGCGAACACAATAAAGTCAATGTCCTTTTCTGTCAACTTCGCCCGTTGCAGCGCCATGCGCGTAGCCTTTGCCGCCATGTTCGCAACAGTGTCCTTTGCGGGATCCATCCAACGTCGTTCGTTAATACCAGTTCGTTCAACGATCCACTCGTTGTTCGTGTCCATAACTGTTGACAGGTACTGATTGGTGATTACATTTTCAGGCACATGATGTCCAAGCCCAACGATTTTAGAATAGCGCATGTAGTGTTATTAAAGCAGGCTAATTTAGTGAATTCAGCGAATGGTTGTTACGCTGTGCATATTTTGCTTTGCATTCTAAGTCCCGTCTATTATTATTGCAGCTTAAACGTTAACAACTAAGACTATGAACAACTCTCTAAGGTGGCCAGCCCTGGCCTTTTTGCTTTGCTTTTTTCTGTCCTCTTGCGATGACGACGAAGTTCAACCACCGGACACAACTAGTCCGGAAATTACAATCAGTGATTTCGGGGAATATGTAAAGGGAACGTTTCCCATAACAGTTTCTGCCACCGATAATGATGTGATCTCCTCGATTAAGCTTTCCATTAATGGAACATCTGTAGCGACCAGCGAGAATGGGACGCTCGATTATTCATGGGATACAAAAACTATGGATGAGGGAATGAGCAAGATTAAAATAGAAGTGTCGGACCAAACCGGCAATACGGCTGTTAAAGATATTGATGTGCGGGTGATGAATTATTTCTTTAGCTTCACTAGT
This sequence comes from Chryseosolibacter sp., assembly GCA_035628595.1. Lineage (GTDB taxonomy): Bacteria > Bacteroidota > Bacteroidia > Cytophagales > Cyclobacteriaceae > Chryseosolibacter. The sequence continues at coordinate 72,352 of DASPJN010000021.1, read as the reverse complement.
GGAGCCGGCTACACATCATCTTCGAATGCCGACTATGTTTACCTCTCAGATTACGAAGGAAACGTTTTAGGCGTAGCAGATCTTAAGGTTGAAGGTGAACAAAAAATGGAGACGCCCGATGGTTATGCGTACGGCACTCCCGTGGCGATAAATTTCTATTCGTATATCGATAACTCCTCTGTATACATCGCATCATATCTTGATTTTTTGCCTGGCTCATATCACCTTGACAAACCTTTTCCGCGTACGAATCCTACTGTTGTCGGGCAACATAATGTTGTGCTCACCGGGCACGATCGCTCCATGCCCGTTGGGCTATCCGGGCGGTATCTGTGGGGGGCAAGTTGGTTCGATATGGAAGGAACGTACCATGCAGGCATGATCAGTGAAACGTCTGACCTTTTCGTCTCAATTGTCGATGAATCTAGTCAATCCAATAAACCAAAATATGGCTATATCGAATCTGTTGCAGTAGGGGGGACCAGTGAATTCGCATTTGATGAATTAACAGAAATGAATCAGCAGACGTACAGTCTGGATTTTCAAGCGACGTTTGTTAAGGGCGACACGTGGCTTCCCAACGAGAACATTCGTTATGTGGGTCTGGCGCGTACAAGTGGATACAATACATCGGAGCTCTCGCTGTTTTACCCTACGGATTTATTCGATGAATATGACTTCTCTTACAGACTGGATGTAGATAATATTTCTTATAAGGGATCTTATGACGCTGCGGCACCCAAATCAACGCTTGAGCTCCTTCAAGTAGATATAGCGGAATTGTCGTTCGTCGACCAAACCTTAGACCTGCAATTTTCAGGAACTTGTGATATCGTAGGATTAAGTGGATATAAGCGTTTCGAATACGAAGGGGAAAATAGATTATTTGTCAATAATGTTTATTGCCCTGGAAACCTCCCGGTGTCTTTCAAGGTCGCAACGCCTCCTTCTTCGTTTGCTTTTAGTGAAAATCTGCCCCTTGTGGACGAGTTGATTTTTGACCTTATTGTTTTTGAGGAACTCGGAAACGAAGACGGATACGAGAATTTAAAAGTAAAATTGCTCAACAAGTCTGGCGTCATCGCAGAATACCGCACCAAATCGTTTTATATAGATGCAGATGGTAAAAAAGCAGGTGATTCGGGAGATATTCACTCCATAATTGCTGATCGAAAAATGGAGGACTTCATTCACTAGAAAGCTTCCGGAGGCCAGTTTGCGGCCTCCGGCTTTTTTTACATTTGCGACAGCCCGATGCGCCCATCATAAATGCAGATTCATGGATGGTTCGCGTATTCATCTGAAGTCTGCTGTCCCTTGCCATTTAAAGCTTTCGTTATTGAAGAAATCATCCGATGATGCAACCTGGTTGATCCAATGGCCGATCCGTTAGATTCATTGAAAGCATCGGTGCTTCATAATTCCGACCTGTTCGCTTAGCATTACATGATTAGCTTAATATTTTCCTCGAACGGCTATTAATTGTTCGATTGCTTCATTATATTCGGTTAACGCAAAAAAATCCCTTTAGTCTGTTGTCATGTTGACCTGCATGCATGGAATTGCATTGCAGTTAGTTGCAGTTCATTGCATGCATGACAACACTTGCATTCGGAAAACTCATTAACCCACATAAATATGAGAAACAATGCACGAATGCGCATAGTCACCCTGCTATGCTTTTGCGTGAGCAATCTATATGCTCAGCACGATGAAATGGATTCGCTCTTTAATCTGAGCCTTGAAGATCTGATGAAGATCAACATCACCACGGCTTCCAATAAAACGGAACAACTCAACAAAGCGCCAGCAACCATCATTGTTATTACCGAAAAGGACATTCACGATCGTGGCTACCTTGAGTTTTACGATATTCTCAACGACCTTCCGGGATTTGATTTGTCGCGCGCTTTTGGCGACGACAATTATTATCTATATCCGCGAGGTTACAGAAAAAGTACGGGTGATGTAATGTTGCTTATGGTGGATGGTATTATTATGAACCATCTCTACAACAACAATATGAACGCATTCTTTCAGTATCCGTTGAACAACATCAAACAGGTGGAAGTTGTATACGGTCCTGCCTCTGCGATCTATGGCCCGAATGCTTTTGCAGGTGTCATTAACATCATTACAAAGACTGACGGAAAAAGCTCCCTTCGGTTAAGCGCCGGACATGGAAACACAAACATTGCTGATCTGCATTTTAGCCAGAACCTTAACAGCGATGTGTCATTGAATATTACCGGTAAATTTTATAGCAGTGGAGGACCTGATCTGGAAGGACGCACCCCATTTTTACACGACAGCCTTTACAGAAATAAAGCTTTATGGGGACCGCTCATGTCTACAGATTTTATTGGCTATCATAGTCCTATGCGATCACATTACTTTGCGCCAAGTCTCACTTATAAAGGTTTAACTGTTGGGATGATCAACTACTTTAGTGAATCTGGTTTGGGAACTGAATTCCCGGGCGACCAGGAATTGAATTCCGCGAAGTGGCAGTTCAGAGAACTCACAACCTTTGTGAGATACAACGTGCAGGTGAATGACAAGCTGTCGTCAAAAACATTATTCAAGATCAGGCGGAGCGATATTCCTGGAAGCTCGATGTTTATCTATCGCTGGCCTAATGACGGTGCGAATTTTACCAATGGCGCTATGAATGCGGTTGAATACTGGCAGTCTGTTAACATGAGCTTTTCCTTTTTTAATGATTTTACTTATACTGTCAATGAGCGGTTTACGACCAACTTCGGTCTCAAGTATGATCGCCGGTTGTTACAGCGGGAATATGAGATCATCGGCACCTATGACGATGTAACAGATAGTGTGCCCAATTTCCCGACTCCACCACAATCGGCCAGCATCGATCAGCATAATCACGGCTTACTGGAGGATCGTGGATTATACTTCCAGGGTAAATATTCCTTCAGTGAAAAATTCGATTTAGTCGGTGGCCTTCGGTATGACTACAATACCGTTTGGAAAGATGTATTTAGTCCGAGAATTGGCGTCGTTGTCGAACCAGTGAGTAATCTTATTTTTAAAGGTTTTTTCGGAACAGCTTTCCTTGAGCCATCAGCACGCGTACTGTATGGTGGATGGTCGGGAACATTGTCGAATCCGGACGTTCAACCTGAAAAAATGCGTACAATAGAACTGTCAGCTTCTTATACGATAAATGTTTTTTCTGCCGGGCTTAACTTCTATCGCAATTCCGTGAAGGACGCAATCGTGGTTGATTCAGAAAAAAGACCGTTTAACCTGGGCAGCGCCGATATGACAGGCATTGATGCTTATTTCAAAGTATCAACCTCCCGTCCGGTCGGCATGTTCAACAGGCTGAGCGCCGACATGTTTGTATCGTGGGTCGATGCAGAGGAGCAGCAAGAGGGGTTCGACGCGATTGCAACGCCAAACATGGCGCCGCTTAAAATCAAACTTATTGGCACAGCTACCTTGGCGAGAAATATCACCTTCAGCGTACAAAGCCGTTACATTGACGAGATCAAAACGGTTTCATCCAACCCGTTGGCCAAGATTGACTCATGGTTTGCAGCCGACGCGAACCTACTTTACCGCAATTTGCTTGTTGACGGTTTTTCTCTAGGCGTAAAAGTTTACAATATCACCGACAAAAAATACGATCATCCAGGCTACCGCGATGCCAGCGCTGGGGAAGATGCCTATATTCGTGATGATCAGGGAGCGGTCACCGGCAGGAAGGACAGTGTTTTGGGCGGATATAGTTCAAGACTCCCGCAACCTTTGCGTACCATTATGCTGACGTTTCGTTATGAGTTGTAATTACCGTTCCGCTTCGTAGTATGAAGGAGTCCGCTTTATCAGGGCGGACTCTTTTCTTATATGATACATGCCGGCCACTGGACTGTTTCGCGCCACCCAATTGCGGTCGATCGCGTCCATTGATCCGTGATACATCTATTAATTCTCAACAATATCACCTGAGTCGAGCTGGCCACTTGAGACCTTTTTTCCGGACTTTTTGTAATTCGTGAAATATGAAGGCAATCCCTCGGCTAAATGGTCAGCACTGGTTCTTAATTCGTAGTGCAAATGTGGAATATTTGCGCTTCCCGATGCGCCGATTGCCGCTATTGCCTGGTCCGCGCTTACCATGTCACCAATCCTTACTTTCGCGCTGCCTTTTTGAATATGCGCAAACAAGCTGTATTCGCCATTCAAATGGTCAATGACGATATGGTTTCCAAAAAGTATCATTTGGTTTTGCGCAATGAGGCGTTCGTCAAACTTGCGATTATCGCGCATGCTATCGATAACAGCAACAACCTTTCCGGCAGCAGGCGCATAAATGGACTTCCCGAAGCAATCCCAGCTGTCGTTGGCTTGTTCGTTTCCGGAAAACATTTCGTCGTTGGCATTCAGTGTCACAAAGTCGTAGCTATAGCGCATGAAATTCGTTTTGAAACCAAGTGATTGTAAAAAAGGGTGACCATAGTCAAAACGCCGATGGTGGGCATAGAAATCATGTCCGTCTTCTATCAGGATTTTCCCTTTCAGCGGAAGCCGCAGCTTTGTTTTGTTTACATAAGCGGAAGGCTTCACCGCGACGGTTACCTCATACATTTCTCCGATTTGTGATGAAAAGGTAAATCCATAGCTGAGATCCGATAGATCGAGTTCGCTTTCAAAGGTGTGAAATGGATTGAAAACTGTCAGCTGCGATTGTCCTGATAGTATTCTGTTTGCGATGGTGCTTATTCCAGGAACGACACCGTTTCCATTAATGAATTTTTTAAGGGTCAGTTGACCGTTCTTGTTTCGAACAGAAAGCGCTATACTCTCTATAGTTAACGTGTCGTTCCCCGCATTTTGAATTAAGAATTCGAAGTTGATGTATTGTGCTCCTTCACCTTTTTCGATGTAAATGTCAGTCGGACCAGTTTTAATCGTCACCGGTTGCGATTTCTTATATTCTTCCGCGTTAAGCTTTGATATGACCCTGATCTCATATTTTCCTGCGGGCGCTTTTGCTTCCAGGGGCGTAACCGTTAGCCGGTAGTTACCGTCAGACGATGCCACAAACGACACCAGTTCTATACCCTGCGTTCCATTCGGCGTGTCGACTTGAAGCTCTTTTGTACCTGATGGATTAAAAACTGTTACGACCGCATCGATACCTTTTTGGAGCACAACGATCTTGACAAAATCGCCTTCATTTAAACTGACTTTGTATGAATGAATGGAACTTCCCTGGATTTCCTGCTCAATTGTTTCGGTGGTTAGCATTTGCGTTGATTGCGCGTTTGAAATGCTGGCCATCGAAGAGATACACGAAAATAGCATTGTGGCTTTGAATAAGTGGAGCTTGAACATCATTGTGGAATTTGATTGAGTCCCTTTGACGCTTTACGGGAATGACAGGTTACCGAAGTTTGCCATAATTATTCAAGCAGAGCCTCAAATGACGGTAGTTAAAGTAGTGTCATTCATAAACGTTCATGGCGCGACTGCTCGCCGCCTACCAGGTGCTCACGTTGTCTGCTCCACCCCCTCGATTGCGCACAGTTAAAAAGTGATGCATGTTCCCGACAGGCTGTTCGGAGGACAATCGATCATTGAACATGATTGTTCTTCGAAAGGAGTGGGCGCGGGCTGACAGTTGTCACACGCGATGGGACGGATCTGACCTGACTAGGGACAGTTGTCATACACGATGGGGCCGATCTGACCTGACGATGCCTCTGGGTCTAGGGTCTATTCTATAAACTGTGTCGTTAAGTATCTGTAAACTCAACCTGGATTTGCCGCGATCATTCGGACAATGTTCGCCGGTCATTTTTTTATCTGAAAGTCCCGCAAGCGCTGTGAAAAACCGGTAAATTGGTGTTGCGAGACAACGCCGACTTTTAAACATCCAACGCGAAAGACAAAATCCATGACAAAGAGCAAACTATTACAGATGAACAATGTTGGCATTGTTGTAGAATCGCTCGACAACGCCATTTCATTTTTCACGGAGATCGGGCTAAGGCTTGAAGGTCGGGGTATGGTTGAAGGTGAATGGGCGGGGCGGGTAACGGGACTTGGAAATCAGTCTGTAGAGATTGCCATGATGGTTACACCAGATGGCCATAGTCGTCTCGAACTTTCACGATTTCTTACGCCAAAAACAATTTCAGACCATCGAACTGCTCCTGTGAATTCCCTCGGCTATCTGCGAGTCATGTTCGCTGTTGATAACATTGACGAATTAGTATCCAGGCTTACCAGGCATGGTGCCGAACTCGTAGGAGAAATTGTTCAATATGAGAACGCGTATCGGCTTTGCTACATTCGCGGTACCGAAGGACTTCTTGTTGGACTTGCAGAAGCACTTGATAGAAAATGAAGGCCGGACAAACCTACAAAACGCTTTAGCCAGGACATTGCTTTGAACGAGGTAAGGAAAAAAGGGATTGTATAAACAGTCGGGATTGCATCACTCAAACAGACAACGAATGAAGTTTGACACCTATATACCTTGCGATATCCTCAAACCTTTTGTGAAGTCAATAGTCGTTCAAGAGACCACTTCAGAAAGCACGTACAGAATCTTACCCGACACCAGTTTGGTTATTGGCTTTCAATACAAGGGCCGGTTATCCAGACTGCAAAATGATACCGAGACACCTCTTTCAATTTCCGGAATATCAGGCTTAGCGGATCACGCCAGGACTTTTAAAAACTCTCCTGATATTGGTACTATATTAGTTTTTTTTCATGAAGCTTGTGCAACACAATTTTTCAGACAGCCATTGCATGAACTCTTTAGAGAAAGCGTTTCACTGGACAACTTTATGCTTCGCTCCGAACTTTTGTGTTTGGAAGATAAATTAGCCAATGCAAAGACGGACACGCAACGAATTGCGGTAGTTGAGCATTTCTTAATCAACCGCATGACGAACACTGAGCCAGACAAATTAGTCTTGGCTGCCCTTACGCTCATTCACAAAAGCAAGGGCACCATCCGGATAAAAGAACTGAGCGAACAATTATTCATTAGCCAAAGTCCTTTAGAAAAAAGATTCCGGCAAGCGGTCGGCGCTTCACCTAAAAAATTCACTTCCATTGTGCGCCTGAAAAATGTTATTCAACAATATCATTCTGCAAGCTCTTTGACCGAGTTAGGGTATGAAACAGGGTTTTATGACCAGGCACATTTTATCAAAGAGTTTAGGACGTTTACTGGCGATACACCGGAAAGATTCTTTTCAAAGAGAAACTAAAAAACGATTTTTTACAATTGCGAGTTTAGCTGTAATCACACATTTGCAGTGTCATTCGACAAATCACTGAGTAATAAGAATCAAAAAAATGAAAAGAATGAAATCGTACGATGTTCCCCATAAAGGTTTGAGGAACGCACTATCGCAATTGCAGTTGCTGGCAGGAAAAACTGACTACACCAGCCGAAGTGAAGTAGAACAGCTTTATAAGTTGGGTCAAGACGTTTTTACAATCCTTACCATTCATGCAACCGATGAAAACGAAGTAACACTTGCCGAACTGGAACAGCGTTGCGTGGGTTGTTCGCAACACGACGTTGACGACCACGAACAAATTCATCTTGCACAGGACAGGTTGGAAAAACTGCTTGCCAGTATTTATACCAACTCAATAGCAGGGAAGGATGTAATCGAAGATGGGGAGGAATTTTATTTATCCTTCAGTGAATTTTACGGAGTATATCTCGAACACACAGCGGAAGAGGAACGAGTAACGCAACCGTTGTTGTGGAAGTACTTTACCGACGAAGAATTAGCAAATCACAGGGCAAGAATTATGGCTAGAAATCCGCCACAAACTTTGCTGATTTGGTTTAAGTTTGTAATCCCTGCCCAAAGCCATAAAGAAAGAGTTGGACTTTTGACAGGTTTTAAGAAAATGGCTCCTGCACCTTTCTTTAATGAAGGAATGCAAGTGATTAGCGGTGTATTGCCAGAAATCGAATTTCACGAATTAAACAAGGCATTGACGTGAGCAGGCTCCCAGATAGGAACGCATGGACGATGAGGCAGCCGACAGAACCGTTATTATTTTTCACACACGCTTTTCATGTTGGTCGAATCCTTCTCGGTAAGGCAATAAGTGGGGTCTGGTTGTGTACGCTCACCAACGATGCATGTAGATAATGGGCGGGTGAGTTTGATGATTAATTAATAATTTGGCCTTTCGGCGCGGCTTATATCGAACTTTACCGTTAATTTTCATTAGGGCAATGACAACGAAAGACTTTTTGATTTTGATGATAAAATTATTCGGACTCTACTCTGCTGTCACGACAATATTGTCAGTTTTGCCTGCCAACATTATATTTTCATTAGGGTATCTTGACATCGGCTCCCTTATTTGGATTGCAGGAACAGTAGGCGTGACTTTTGGACTATTCTGGTTACTAACATTTAAGGCCGAAAAAATTGTCGAGTGGTTAAAGCTTGAAAAGGGTTTTACGGCCGATCGTATTGAGCTTGGGAACATAAAAGGAGAGACCATAGTTAAAACCGGCACATTTATAATTGGCGGACTTTTGATGATCAAACACATTCCCGCTGTATTGAGTCAAATATATTGGGCATTCAAAGGTGATATTGTTGGGCAGGAGTTTACGCCGAAGGATAAAATAAGTTTAACAATCTCTATTATTAATGTGATAGTAGGGTATTTACTTTTTGCCAACTATCAGGTTGTTGCGAAAAAACTGTCAAGAAAATAGACGCCTAGTTAGAACTCCTAACGACAAAAGGATAGCGCAGACTTTCAGTGCATATTTCGTAACAGCATCATGGAACCCTTAATCACTTTAATACTATTAACTATCACCCTCACCGCAACAGGACAGATTTTTTCATCGAAAGCGGCACTTACATTTTATCCTGGAACCAACATTGACACTGAATATCGGTACACGGATTCCACAGGCATGGATGTAATCGTACAAAACAGCGTTCGCAAGGGTGGACAATACATTGACCCGAGCGGAAAAGAATTTTTTCATGCGATATACTGGTATCGCGTAATCAATGAAAGTTCTGCTCCGTTAGAGCTGACTATTAACTTCCCTGCGGATTCATTCGCAACGGTACCTTCGCCAGACTCATACCTAAAAGTTTTTCTGCCTTCGGATACAATGACACTCGACAAAGAAAACTTGTATGCCTTCGGCGCAACAGGTTTAAAATCTTTTCTGGATTCCGGCTTAAAAAAATCGACCACACTACAAAGAACGATTGCTCATAAAGGCGCTTGTCTTTTCTATATCGGAGCGCTCTACTATAAGGCATTCGCCCCCGCATATGCGGCACTTGTCATAAGAGACCAGGATGTTTTTTACAGCATCGGCGGATTAGAAATTCCCTGCGGAAAGATTGTATTTAAGAATTAAAAAGTCTTCTTGCCCGGACATTGAGTAACAGAAAATTATGAAGAAAATACAATTGCTATTGTTTGTCGCCACGCTGACCGGCGTAACGGGGTTCTCACAGACAAATAACAGCCAATACGATATCAGAATATTATCGGAGGCGCAATGGCTTGCATTTGATACGATGTTGAACCTTCTTACCGCAGAAAACAAGATAGCTCGTTCGGAAGCAGAAATTCTGAAATTGCTCAGCAGCAATGCCCATGTATTCAAGCAGACACCGGATTCAGTTGTAAAACAACATGGAAAACTTTCGCGCGACGATGTCAAATTGGCGTTTAGAATAACGTCCGCCAACGATGATTATTTAATCATGATAACCTCCTATTTGGGTTTTTGTCATTCATTCAAATATGTCACAGCTAATAAAAGCCTCACTGGCGTTACGATAAAAAACAGAATCGTGTTATCATCTGCCGAGGAACTGAAAGTGAAGAGGCTGGACGAATCAAGTATTATTTTTTACGCAGGCAACTCACACTTTCAAGAAGGTGATTGGATAAAGTATTTTTCGTTAGACTTGAAAAGCGCGGTTTTTACGCACACGAAAAATTGCCGAACCGTAGAGAATAAGGAGGAATGCGAAATTATTGGAGGTTAACCCGCGGTTCTCCTTACCCTAAAACAAAATTGCGTACAACAACATTTCTAGACATCCTGGTGTGACGCATATTTCTGTGAATCTTGCCAAAACTCGTCTCTAACGACGACGCTGCCCGCAAGGATGTCATGAATGGCGCGTCTTCGCGGGTTTGTCAACATTGTTCCAACTTCCAAAAGGAACAATAATGTCGTCAGCCAGTTCAAATAGTTTCTTAGAATGGAGTCGTCTAATGGATAATGCCCTAGTTGAATGATTCTTGATATTAAAACAATCAAGCCAACGATTTCCAGTGTAATGTGAATGCTGTCCCTCATTAATGATTGTTTCAGAGTCAGTAACTTTTCCTCTGATTTGTCGATGACTCTGACATCCATCCAACTTTTTCCAAACGTTTGCCCTGTGGTCCAATGGAAGTAAACCGAGTAAATATAGAAGGAAGAATAGCTGAAAACTGCTCCTATGGATAGGAGTAAAGTATTCTCGCTATCCATAATTAAATAATCAATAAGTCCAATCGGTACGAATATTACTCCGTCAATTAATCCAGCAAAAAAACGGCGCCAAAATGTTTCGTATTTTTCCATAAATAAATGCGCGGACGTTGACTATCACATCACCACATTCACAATCCTTCCGGGCACTACAATCACTTTCTTCGGTGCTTTCCCTTCCGTCCACTTTAACACGACTTCTGCGGCGAGCACGTTCTTTTCAATATCAGAAGGCGGCATGTCGAGCGCGAACTCCATTTTGGTGCGCACTTTTCCGTTGATCGAAATTGGATACTCGAACGAATTCTGTTTCAGATATTCTTCATTGTATTGCGGGAAGGATGCAGTGACAATGGAGTCTTTGTGTCCAAGTTTCTCCCACAATTCTTCCGTAATGTGTGGCGCAAAAGGTGCGAGGGCAATGGTGAGCGGTTCGAGAATACTACGCTTGTTCGTCTTCATGGAATTCAACTCGTTCACACAGATCATGAATTCGCTCACACAAGTGTTGAACGAAAAATTATCGACATCGTTCTCGATCTTCTTCAATGCTTTGTGAAGCGCTTTCAGTTCTTCTTTCGTGCCTTCACCTTCCGTTACAACAAAATTTCCTTTGTCATCGTGGAACAGGTTCCAGAATCTCCGTAAAAACTTGAACACACCGTCGATGCCATTTGTATTCCACGGCTTTGACATTTCGAGCGGACCAAGGAACATCTCATACATCCGCAACGTATCAGCTCCGTAGTTTTCAATGATGTCGTCAGGGTTCACAACATTGAAGTAAGACTTACTCATCTTTTCGATCGCCGCACCACAAATGTATTTTCCGTCTTCGAGAATAAATTCGGCTGTTGCGAAATCAGGTTTCCATTTTTTGAAAGCTGCTGTATCAAGTTCAAGTCCTGATACAATGTTCACATCAACATGCAAAGCATCTGTTTCGTAAGAACCTTTCAACCCGGCCGACACAAACTTGTTTGTCCCGCGAACGCGATAAACAAAACGTGAGTCGCCTGTGATCTTCCCCTGGTTGATCAGTTTCTTGAATGGCTCATCGAAGTTGAGGTATCCAAGATCGTGCAGGATCTTAACCCAAAGTCGCGAATACAACAGATGGGCTACTGCGTGTTCTGATCCGCCGATGTAGACATCAACCTGTCCCCAGTAGTCCAGCGCCTTTTTACTGGCAAAAGCGTTTTCGTTTTGCGGATCGGTAAATCGTAAAAAGTACCACGCAGCACCAGCGTGTGTCGGCATGGTGTTGCTGTCACGCCGTTCGTTGTCGTTAATGTGAATCCAGTTCTTAAGATTCGCCAACGGACCTTCACCCGAACCTGAAGGACGGAAGTCATTGGAGTCAGGAAGCGTTAACGGAAGATCTTTTACATCCATCGCGTATGGCATGTCGTCACGGAACACAACAGGGAAGGGTTCGCCCCAATACCGTTGCCTGCTCCAACCTGCATCGCGCATCTTGTAATTTACCTGGCGTGTTCCAATCCCTTTTTCTTCCAGCTTTTTCACCACCACTTCGATCGCGTCTTTCATCAGCATTCCGTTTAAGAAATCGGAATTCTCGAGACGTGCATCGTATGTCGGGTTTGCTTCTTCACCGTTATAATGTTCGCCAATGATATTTGTGATCGGAAGCTTAAAATGTTTCGCGAATTTATGATCGCGTTCATCGCCGCAAGGTACACCCATGATTGCGCCGGTACCGTAACCTGCAAGCACATATTCGCTGATCCAGACAGGGATCTCACGGTTGTTGAAAGGGTTGATCGCATACGCGCCAGTAAAAGCGCCGGTGATCTTCTTCACCTCGGCCATTCGGTCAACTTCCGAACGGCTTTCAACGTACTTCAGGTATTTTTCAATCTCTTCCTGTTGTCCTTTGCTTGTAATCTCCTTCACCATTTCGTGCTCTGGAGCCACAACCATGAAGTCGACACCGAAAATTGTATCCGGCCGGGTTGTGAAGATCGTCATCTGATCAACAGTTGACTGTTCGCTTTTCACTTTAAATGAAACGCGTGCACCTATGCTTTTACCGATCCAGTTGCGCTGGATTTCTTTCATCGATTCACTGAAGTCGATTTCATCAAGGCCTTTTAACAGGCGTTCGGCATATTCCGTGATCCGAAGGCTCCACTGACGCATTTGTTTTTTCACAACAGGAAAGCCACCGCGGTAGCTTACGCCATTGATGACTTCGTCATTCGCCAGGACGGTGCCGAGTGCTTCACACCAGTTTACATCCGTATTAGCCAGATACGCGAGCCGATACTGCATGAGGATTTCTTCACGCGTCCGTTCGTCGAATGATTTCCATTGTGATGCATTGAAAGTTTTTAAGGTCGTTCCCTGAACTACATACTTTGCATTTGGAAAAGGGTGGTTGGCGTTTCCTTCATCGCTGAAAATCGAAACGAGATCACTAATGCGTTCTGCTTTTTGTTTCAGGCGATTAAACCAGCTGTCGAAGATCTGGAGGAAGATCCATTGTGTCCATTTATAGTATGATGGATCGCACGTTTTCACGATACGGCTCCAGTCATACGAAAATCCAATTTGGTTTAACTGCCTGATAAAGTTCTGAATGTTTTGCTCCGTCGACGTGGCCGGATGAATTCCATGCTCGATCGCGTATTGCTCGGCGGGTAAACCGAACGCATCGAAACCCATCGGATGCAATACGTTGAAGCCTTTCAGTCTTTTGTAGCGCGAAACAATATCGGAAGCGATATAGCCGAGCGGGTGACCGACATGCAAACCGGCGCCCGATGGATAAGGGAACATATCCAACGCATAGTACTTCGGCTTATCCGGTTGAATATCAACCTTGTAAACACCGCGTTTCTGCCATTCTGAGCGCCATTTATCTTCGATCTTCTTAATCTCTTCTTTGTTGTATTCGGCCATAATCCTGAAAAATGAGCCACAAAATTAAGGATTCTGGTTGGATCGTAAAGCCTAAATGAAGTGCGGATTGGATCATGGAATTCCCTCTTTCGTTAGTCCGTCGTCCTGACCCGGCATACCAAAGCGAAAGCTGCTCCGCGAACCAAAAATGCCCGGTTTTACAGTCCATCACCCGCTTTCGACAGTTCGGTAAGTTGCTTTATGTCCGGACGAGCAATGAATGAATCTTTACAGCAGAAATCGCAAAAGCTATGAGATTATTGTTTACCACATTCTTCCTGATGATCACACTGACTGCCTGGTCGCAGACGGAAATTTCCGGCTCGGTGAAAAAAGAAAACGGAGAGCCGATTCCGTTCGCCAACGTGTTGATCGAAAATACGTACGACGGGACAACGGCTGACGAATCGGGGAAATTTAAATTCCAGACCGAAGAAAAAGATTCAGTGACGATTTTGGTTCGTGCACTCGGCTTTTACGAGCGCCGCCTGTCAATGATCGCTAAAGGTCGTTCGATATCAATTGAAGTTTCTCTTCGGGAACAGGTTAATGAACTTAGCGCGGTAACAATTTCCGCGGGCGCTTTTGTCGCGAGCGATGAGTCGCGAAGAACAGTTTTCCGCGCCGTAGACATTGCTACGACTGCGGGCGCTACCGCCGACATCGCCGGTGCGCTGAACACGCTTCCGGGAACACAGAAGGTAGGGGAGAGCGGAAGGTTGTTCGTTCGCGGCGGTGAAGGCAATGAAACACGCACGTTCATTGACGGGATGGTTGTTCTGGATGCGTATAGTCCATCCGGGCCGAACGCGCCTTCAAGAGGACGGTTTCTTCCGTTCATGTTCAAAGGAACAAGCTTTTCCACTGGCGGATATTCCGCTGAATTCGGTCAGGCGTTATCGTCAGCACTGGTACTCGATTCGAAAGACAACTCGGAGCTTACACGCACAGACATCGGGTTGCTGTCTGTCGGCGCAGACGTGACACACACACAGGCATGGAAAAGCGGATCAGCCGCGGCCAAGGTTCAATACACAGACATCCGCCCATACATCGATGCCGTCGAACAGAACATTGACTGGAAGAAAGCCCCGGTCTCAATCCAGGGGATTGCTGCGTTTCGCCAGAAGGTTGGCAAAACCGGGATGTTGAAGCTTTTTGGCAATTTTAATGAATCGGATTTCTCCCTCTACAATCACGACATCGACGGTCAACGTGAGAAACAACTATATAGACTAAACAACAAATATGAATATATCAACGCATCTTACAAGAGCGTGTTAAATCAAAACTGGATCGTAAAAGGAGGGTTCTCCTATACGGGGACTCGTAATGACAATACGCTCGATAATGTTTCATACAATGAGGCCGAACATGGTACGCACAGCAAATTGGTATTTGAAGGTTCGATCACTGACCGTGTTGAATTAAAGGCCGGCGCAGAGGCCATTGCGCGTATTTACAGTTTTAAGTCGGATGCTGATAACGCTTTCGACGAAACAATCGGAGCGGCATTTGTTGAAGCAGACCTCTATGCCAGTAACAATTTTGTAACGCGCGCGGGGCTGCGGTCAGAATTCAATTCACTCAATGGTGATGCGACGCTCGATCCACGATTGTCGTTCGCGTATAAGACCGGATCGTCTTCGCAGGTGTCATTCGCATACGGGACATTTACACAATCCGTGAAGAATGAATGGCTTCGATACAATACAGAGCTTGCCTCTGAAAAAGCGCAACATTTTATTCTCAACTATCAGCGTACCAGTGACAGAAAAACTTTCAGAGTTGAATCGTACTACAAAATCTACGATGATCTCATCAAATTCAATAACGGTCCGGATCCGTCTTTCAACAACGGTGGATATGGATACGCACGCGGCCTGGAATTTTTCTGGCGCGATAGTGAGTCGATCAAAAACACCGATTACTGGTTGTCATATTCTTTTCTTGACACAAAACGCAACTACCTGAATTTCGACGAATCACTTACACCCGTGTTTAGCTCAGCGCATAATTTCTCCGCCGTAGGGAAGTATTTCATCCGTGAGATAAACAGTCAGTTAGGTGTCACATACTCATTCGCATCCGGAAGGCCATTCAACAATCCAAACCTTGCACGGATGAACGCAGGCAGAACACCCGCATATCATGATCTGAGCTTTAACTGGAGTTACCTGCCAAAGCCATACCTGATCGTTTACCTGTCATGCACAAACCTCACGGGAAGGGATAACATTTTCGGCTATGAATATAGCGACAACAGAAATGAAAGCGGTGTGTTTAACAGCCGGGCTATACGCCAGCCCGCGCCGCGATTCATTTTCATCGGCATATTTATCACACTTTCAAAAGAGAAATCAGTAAACCAATTACCAACTTTATAATACAACTATGAAAACGCTACAATGTACATTTATCGCGCTCTTTTTTTGCTCAGTCAACCTTTTGGCTAATGAAGTTAATGATGAAAAATATCTGAGCACGATGCAAAAGAATATTGACGTGCTGTATGATGCGAAAACGCTTGCGGACTACCAGACGGTAATCAATGCGTTCGAAAGAATTGCCGGCGTCGAAACAAAAAAATGGGAGCCCCTTTACTACGCAGCTTTCGGTTACATCATGATGAGCGATATGGAAACCAGTCTCGTAAAGAAGGATGAGTACCTTGATCTCGCCATAATTGCAAATGATAAAGCGAAGGCGCTCGCGCCAGCGGAATCTGAACTGTTGGCGATTGAAGGGTTTATTCACATGATGCGTGTTGCGATCGATCCGGCGAGTCGCGGCCCGAAGTTCGCAGGATTATCAATGCAATCACTGCAGAAGGCCGTTGAACTGAACAACGAAAATCCGCGGGCCCTTGCGTTGCTTGCGCAGATGCAATATGGTACTGCACAGTTCTTTGGTTCATCCACCGAGGAAGCGTGCAAGACAGGTTCCCTGGCGATTGTGAAATTCGAGACGTATAAGTCTGAAAATCCGCTTGCGCCTGTGTGGGGAAAAAAGATGGCAGAAGGATTAACAAAAAATTGTCAATAGATTTACGGTCAGACAAAAAACATCAATGGAGTCAGGACAGGAAGTTGCGTGTGCGCCTCAGCGATTGACCGGGAAGTTTATCCTGCGCGAGGTGATAGAGATTCTTGTGCTGATGTCCGTTGGTGTGTTGATGACCTGGTTCGGTTTGACGTGTCGGGCATGTTTTGATGACACGCGCGAGTTTTGGATCGTCGCATCATTCACCGGTCTCATGTGGGTCTTGCTATGGAAAGGTAACGTGTACATCGCCGATTACCTTTCCTTGAAAATCTCATGGATAGACTTTCCATTAAAACGATTATCCGCCGCCGTATTGTCAACGGTGGTCTATACGTTCAGCGCGATGTACGGGCTGGGAATGATTTATCATCTTTCGTTCGGAATGAATTTCACACCCGGGATCATCTATTCGGTTATAATCACATTAGTTATTTCGCTTGTCATGCACGGGCGCGCATTTCTTATAAACTGGAAAGAAAGCGCCATTCAGGCGGAGGCATTGAAGAAAGAAAATATCGCAGCACGATATGAAAGTTTGAAGAATCAGGTCAATCCTCATTTTCTTTTCAACAGTTTGAATGCCCTGACAAACCTTGTGTATGAAGACCAGGAGCAGGCCGTGAAATTTATCAAGCAGTTGTCTGAAGTTTATCGGTACGTACTGGATACGCGTGATAAAGAAGTTGTGCCCTTACACGAGGAGGTGACTTTTCTTAATTCGTATTTCTTTTTGCAGCGAATCAGGTTTGGGGACAAATTAATTCTTCAGGCGGAGCTGCCGGCAAACCAGGAAATTTATTTGCCGCCGTTGGCACTGCAGATGCTGATCGAAAACGCCATCAAGCATAATGTAGTATCGGAGGACGATCCGCTGCAAGTCTCATTAAAATATGAGGATGGATATTTAATTGTTGAAAATAATCTCAACAAAAGAACCTCGAGTATGGAGCCTTCTGCGGGCGTTGGGCTGGATAACATCCGCAAACGTTACGCATTTCTCAATTCCCGCCCTGTTGAGATTATCAAGAACGAAACATCCTTTATCGTTAAATTGCCAATCCTGTCAGCACCCGAATGAACGTTTTAATTGTTGAGGATGAGATCCAGGCGGCGCAACGCCTTGAAAAATTGATTCGGGAAATTGTTCCTGAGTCTGTTGTTGTCGCGAAGATCGACACGACCAAAAAGGCTGTGCAATGGCTTAAGACCAACAATCATCCTGATCTGATCCTGATGGACATCCATCTCGCTGATGGAATCAGCTTCGAAATTTTCGAACAATGCACCATTACCGCGCCGGTTATTTTTACGACCGCATACGACGAGTATGCCCTTAAGGCGTTTAAAGTAAACAGCGTCGATTACATTCTTAAACCCGTTGATAAAGAGGATCTGTCGGCAGCAATCAATAAGCTCAAGACCCTTTCGGGTAACAACGCTGTCGGCGAAAAAATCCTGCTGGATAATATCAGCAATACGGTGCAAATGCTCCTACGGAAGTACAAAACGCGTTTTGTTATTAAAGTCGGCGAGCACCTGAAGACAATCGACATAGAAAATATCCGCTATTTCTTCAGCCAGGACAAGACCTCATTTTGCGCTACAGACGATAACCGAAATCTGATTCTTGATTACACAATGGATCAGCTCGAAGGGCTGCTGGATCCGGCGCAATTTTTCAGGATCAACCGTAAATATATCGTGCAGGCTACTGCTCTTCAGGACATCATCAGCTATACGAACAGCAGATTGAGGCTCGTGTTAAAGGGATCGACCGATACGGATATCATTGTGGCGCGGGAACGCGTTCAGGAATTCAAAGAGTGGCTCGATCAATAGATCAGTTGCGGGCAATAAGTTCTTTGAGGCTTTCGATATCGGATTGCTTCAACGGTTTGGTGATGAACTGAATAACATTTTTGCTTTTAAATACCTGGTCTTTATCCTGCGAGCTGTTGGAGCTAGTCAGCACTACGATCCGTGATTTCTGTTTTACTTTATCAGGAAGCGAATTGAAATCATTCAGAAATCCAAAGCCGTCAATTTCGGGCATATTCAGATCCAGGAAGATCACGTCAGGGGGCGTCTCACCATCTAGTTTCTTTAACCAGTTCAGCGCTTCGTTTGCAGATTTGTAAAGCACAAGTTGGTTTGAAAACTCATACACTTCAAGAAATCTGCGTTGAATGAACAAGTCAATGTCACTATCGTCAATCAAAACAGTTTTTTCGACCAGCCGGGACATATAGGGGTAGTGGGTGGATTATAAACTTAGTTAAAAAGAATCCAAAATCAAGAAATTAGCGCAAAAATATGAGTTACAGGTTTTTTGCTGTTTAAAAAATGTATTAAAATTGAAGCTTCTAAACCTACGCATTAATCATGAATATCAAGCAACCCATTTATTTCTTCCTGTGCATGCTTTTCGTTGCGGGACTCACGGCCTGCAGTTCGTCAAAAGATGAGCAGAAGAATTCAGACGAGTTCAACGAGGCCAATGAAAATCTGAAGAAACAGATCGAAGACGTCGTTTACGACATCCCGTCTCCTTCTGAAATTCCGTATCTTCTTCAGGCAACGGGCGCTGAATACAATGAGTCGCTTATCAACCCACGAGAAAAGGTTGATCAATATCTTTCGCGTAACGACAAAGCAGCCCTGAATTTGGGTGTTTATGCCGCTGATATCGGATATCTGAGCTCCTATGACAAAACGCAGGAGGCAATCGATTACCTCACAGCCTGCAAAACCCTTGCTGACAACCTGGGGCTTATCGGTTCATTCGATGCCGAAGTAATCAAGAGTTTTGAAAAAAATATCTCGAACAAGGATTCCCTTACGCATTTACTTGATCGTACGATCAAGCAAACAGAAAATTATCTGAACGATGACAACAGGAACAAACTTTCATCGCTGGTGATCACCGGCAGTTTTATCGAAGGCCTGTATATTTCAACAGGGCTGATAAAATCTTATCCTAAAAACCTGTTACCTGATGATCAACGCAATCTGGTGCTCACACCGATCATGCGGATTGTGCTTGAGCAAAAGAAATCTGTAACCGATTTATTGAAGATGCTTTCAGCTGTAGATCAAACTGAACCTGTCACCGCAATCGTTAAAGATCTTAAAGAGCTCGAAAAAACTTATGAAGCGTTGAACATTGAAGAGCAGATCAAAAATAATCGTGCAGATCTTATTCTGTCAGATTCAAATTTGACTGGTATTACAGCAATTGTTGAGCGACTGCGTAATGGCATTACCGGATAATTTTTTTTCCGTGTAAATATTACATGAAGGGACTGTTTCAGCGACAGTCCTTTCTTTTTTTATGGCAGTCACTTCATCTTTCACTATCTTTAAGCGAAACCACAACCATCCCCACAATGAGTGAACCGTTACTCAAAGCCATTCTTCGTCTTTTTGCCCACGTTGCAAAGGAAGGTGATGTTACAAGACAGGAACGCGATCAGATTCAAAGTTTTCTTCAAGACCATTTGAGCCAGGCAGCGGTCTCAAATTATCTCAGGCAATTTGATGATTACACCTCTACTTTAATCGAAACGGCCGTTGACGTCAAGTCACTCCGCGCTATTTGCAATGAGATCAATCCGCAGCTGACACAAAAACAAAAGATCATCATCGTTCTTGAGTTGATCAGAATCATCCAGGCAGACGGATTTATTTCGCAACAAGAGGAAAAGATCATCCATGATATTGCAGACGCATTTAAAATCGACGAACACGATCTTAAAGCCATCAAGACATTTGTTGCTGGCGCAAAAAGCCACGACCTCGATCACGAAGATATTCTTATCATTGAAAAGAACGCCGCATCAGGGAAAAACGCAAAACACCTTGAGCGCGCCCATCTTAATGGGTTCATTGCCATTTTACATTCGAGACAAAACGATGTTTACTTTTTGAAGTATCACGGTAATAGCGACGTTTTTTTGAATGGCGTACCCGTGAAGCAGGGCAAAATCAGTGTGCTCGCGGTGGGGAGTTTTCTAAAGTGGGATAAAGACGAGCCTGTCTACTACGGGTCAATCCTCAAGAAGTTTCTCACGTTCGTGGATACTGATAGGATTTCGTTCGAGGCAAAGAACATCAGCTACAAATTCAAAAGCGGAAAGCTCGGTCTTCGTGAGGTAAACCTTTCGACAGAATCGGGGAACCTGATTGCGCTGATGGGCGCGAGTGGCGCGGGCAAATCAACATTGCTTCACGTTTTGAATGGTTCGGAGAAACCATTCGAAGGAAGTGTGCTGATCAACGGTGTGGATATACACAAAGAGCCGAAGAAAGTTGAAGGTGTTATCGGTTTTGTGCCACAGGATGATTTGTTAATCGAAGATCTTACCGTGTACCAAAACCTTTATTACGCGGCGAAACTTTGCTTCAGCAAAAAAGCAGAGAAAGAGATTCATAAACTGGTGATGAAAGTGCTCGAGGATCTTGGTCTGGAAGAGATCAAGCATCTGAAGGTAGGCTCACCGTTGAATAAGACGATCAGCGGCGGGCAGCGAAAAAGATTAAATATTGGCCTGGAGTTGCTTCGTGAACCGGCCGTACTTTTTTGCGACGAACCCACCAGCGGACTTTCTTCACGCGATTCTGAAAATATCATTGATCTGCTAAAGGAGCTTGCGCTGAAAGGCAAACTCGTTTTCGCGGTGATCCATCAGCCTTCTTCGGATATCTTCAAGATGTTTGACAAACTGCTGATTCTGGATACAGGTGGATACCAGATCTATTATGGAAACCCGGTTGATGCGATCGTGTATTTCAAACGCACAATCAACATGATCGACAGCGAGAAGGGAGAATGTCACGAATGTGGTAACGTAAACCCGGAGCAAATTTTCAACATCATTGAATCGAAAGTGATCAATGAGTACGGAAATTTTACAAGTGAGCGGAAGATAACGCCTGTGCAGTGGAACAACACGTACAAGCAAAATTACAAGCCTTTCAATATTCAACAGTCAGAGCAGCCGCCAAAGTCGACACTCAATATTCCGACCAAGGTTAAGCAAGCGCACTTGTTTTCACTCAGGGATCTTCAGGCAAAGCTTCATAATCGCCAGTACATGATTATTAACTTGCTCGAAGCACCAGTGCTCGCGTTCATCCTCGCATTTATCGTTCGTTATTACAATACGGACGACAAATTAATGACGGGCTATGTCTTCAGTAAGAACCTGAACATTCCGGCATACCTCTTTATGAGCGTCATTGTTGCATTGTTTATGGGGCTTACCGTTAGCGCTGAGGAAATTATCAGGGACAGGAAAATTCTGAAGCGTGAATCTTTTTTGCATCTCAGTCGCAGTAGCTATATCCTGTCGAAGATCTCAATTCTGTTCATGTTGTCGGCAATCCAGACAAGCTTGTTTGTACTGGTCGGATCTTCAATTCTCGGAATCAAAGGTCTATTCCTCGAACACTGGTTTATCCTTTTCACAACGTCGTGTTTTGCAAATCTTCTTGGTCTGAATATTTCATCGGCGTTTAATTCAGCCGTTACCATTTATATCCTGATACCGCTGCTGATTATTCCGCAACTCATTCTGAGCGGCGTAGTTGTGCGGTTTGACAAGCTAAATCCATCTATCGGGAATACCGCAACGGTACCGCTGGTGGGCGACCTCATGGCTTCACGATGGGCGTTTGAGGCTTCGATGGTTACGCAGTTCAAGGACAATGCTTTTGAAAGGGAATTTTATTTCTACGAAAAAGCGATGGCAAATTCCGATTTCCAGAAAGTGTATCTGATCCCTGAAATAGAAACGCGCCTTCAATCATGCCTGCTCAATTATAAATCCGAGGATCCTGAAGTGATTGCCAGAGTTAATCAGGATTTTGCATTGGTACGACGGGAAATCAGGGAAGAGGTGGAAGAATTTAAAGCACATGATAAATTTGAGCGCTTCGATGATCTGACTCGGTCGCGGTTTGATTCTACTGTTTATGAAAAGGCAATCGCGTTACTCGAACATCTCCGCAGACATTATATACAGCGTTACAACAAAGCGGATCAGCTTAAGGAAGCTAAAATCCGCGCGATGACATCGACGCCTGAAGCCGAGAAGGCGTTTCAGTTATTCCGCGAGGCGTATCACAATGAGGCCGTTACAGAGGCTGTGAAAAACCTGAATGAATCTAATCGCATAATCGAAAAAGACGGAAAGCTGGTGCAAAAAATTTATCCGGTGTACAAGCAGCCGGATCCTGACCACGTTGTCGACTTCGATGCGCAGTTCTATATGCCGGCAAAGCATTTCCTGACGTTTAATGTTGATACGTTTTGGTTTAACACAGGAGTAATCTGGTCGATGACCATCTTGCTGGCGTTCACGTTGTATTTTGATATTCTGCGGAAAATTATTGACGGTTTAGGCAACGTTCCTTTGAAGCGATAGAAGCTTTCACATTGGATTATGTTTTTCTTCCTTTCAAAGATTCTGATTTACTTTTTGTCTCCGTTTACGATCAGCTGTTGCCTGTTGATCGTAAGCGTGCTGATAAAGCCTGGAAAGTGGAAGAAGAGAATTTTCTGGGTTTCGTTCTCGATGTTATTATTCTTCTCGAACGAGTTCGTCGCGAATGCAGTTATGTATTACTGGGAAGTCGATCCCACACCGATATCGTCGGTTAAAGAATACGAGCTTGGCATTGTCCTGACTGGTGCTACAATTCCGGGCTTGAAACCCACTGATCGTGTCTATTTTCAGCGCGGAGCTGATCGTGTAACGCATACTGTACAGCTTTACCATGCGGGTTTGTTAAAGAAGATATTGATCAGTGGTGGATCAGGCAGACTTGTCGGTGACGAAGAACCAGAAGCTGACAAATTCAAAAAGGTAATGATTATGATGGGCGTCAGTGAGTCTGATATTTTCATTGAAAATGAAACACGGAATACCGCAGAGTCTGGCCCGGAAGTCAAAAAGCTATTGGAAGAGTTGAACATAGGCTCTGAAAGGTGTCTATTGATTACGTCAGCTTTTCATATGCGTCGGTCGCTTGCCGTTTATCAAAAATCGGGTCTAGTACTCGACTCATTTTCAGCTGATTTTTACGCGCATCCACCTTCATTCTATCCGGATGAGCTTTTTATTCCTCAAGTGGATGCGATTATCAAGTGGGAAAAATTGTCGAAAGAATGGTGGGGGATGATCGCCTATAAAATGGTGGGATATATTTGAAAGATGATGGCAAGAGTATTGATTTTTTCTCTGTTGGTTGTCGGTAACATAAGCGGCGTTTGCCAACAGACGATAACCGACCTATCCGTTAAGGATTTAGCAGCTAAGATGGATAGGGACGAAAATATTTTTATCCTGGATGTTCGTACGACGGAAGAAATAAACGAAGGGGTTATCGGTAAGCCCATCCACATTGACTATTTCAGCCCGGACTTTGAAAAACAAATTGCAAGACTTGATAAAAATCAAAGCTACGTCGTGTATTGCGCAAGTGGTTACAGAAGCAGGGAAGCGCAAAAGGTGATGAAGCAACTCGGATTCAAAACCGTTTATAATCTGCCATCTGGTTTTGTCGGCTGGCAACGTGCCAGGATGCCTGTTTCCAAGGCCCTCTAGCTATAACATCGAAATCATCTTTGGTAAAAAATCCTCAATATACGGTTTAACCGCCGTGGTATGATCTGTACCAGCGAGGGTCGTGAAATGAATCGTGTTTTCTCTTGCGCCATTGGAGATGAACGTATCGTAGGTGACAACTGAGTTCGAATAAGGTACAGTCGTATCCATATCTCCGTGGTACATATATGTTGGCGTAGATGGAGTCCAGTCAGTTAACGAATTTTCTTCGAACGCACTGATAATGTATTCAAACTGGGGGTCTGTTTCCGCGTTAGTCAGCAGTTCCATCGAGATTAAATCGTCGATGTTCGTCGTAAGCTGTTGATTTATCACTGTAGTTGAATTGGTACCATTGAAGAGTGTTGGAATATTTGCGGCGAATGGTTCCTGAAAAAAATCAGAGAGTCCATTCTCCCAATCATAGTGCGATTCGTAGCTTCTTGCAACGTAGGCGATATAAAAGGGATTGTCGTACTGATCCTGTGAAAACAAATATTCCTGCATGGACTTCACATCGTAACCGCCAGCACCCGGAAACGTAGCTATAAGATTAAACCCATCTAAACCATTTTGCTCGATGTACTTTTGTGCTGCAAGTGTGGCATATCCACCTTGTGAGTATCCCGCCAGGAATAGTTTACCATCAAAATTCACCCTGTTTGTTTCAGCCAGCTCGCGCGCAGCAAGAATGTTATCGATAACAGCAGTCGCGGTAGCGTCTTCAACGAAATACGGATGGAAAATATCACTTGAGGTTCCAAAGCCAATGTAATCGGGAATGACTGCGATCAATCCTGTAGAGCTCAAGGCGGCCGCGATTAAAAGCTGAAAGCTGTCGGATGGCTGAACGCTCGGCGCTTCCGCCTGAGTGGAGATCGTCCCGTGTTGAAAACTTACCATTCCAACGGGATCGGAAGTCTTTGGTAACACAATCAGGCCCGAAGCGACAATCGGTTTTCCTTTGTACGTGCTTTCATAGGCAACCTTGATTACATCCACGTCATATTTCATTGCTGCTGGGTCTATGTCAAAACCCGACAGGTACAAATAGGCTTTCAATTCTGCTGCAGACCGGCTGTTCACGATGTCAGCTTCCACTATTAACGAATCTTTGATGGGATCATCCTCTTTTGAACAACCGGATGCGAAAATGCATAATGAGATGAGCAGGGAATGCCGTATGGATGCTTTCATAAAATTGAAGATTATCGCCGCTAGAAGCAGTTAAAATTTTATGCCGGCTATAAGAGATACGATTGTCAAGAAAAGCAAAACGTCCTTTGCCGCCGCTAATGGTATGCCACCGGCGATATATGGGATTTTGACGGTTTGCAACGTTATCGGAATAGAAAAAATAACCAGCGGGCGAGGCAAATCAACGGTTTTTTCTTTAACATTGATTAATAATACCAATTAACTATACTCAAAAACGATTATGAACTTAAAGAGATTTCAATCTTTTATGAAACACGCGCTACTGGTTGTGGCAGCGTTAACCACGGTTGGCATCAGCGGATGTGATGACGATGAGGACGGGCCGCCAGCCGCAACCCAAACAATCTGGGAAATTGTTCAGGGAGACGATAACCTGTCGATGGTTGAGGAACAACTTATTGCTGCTGGCTTAGATGATCAACTCGATGCTGACGGTGCTAATTTGACATTATTCGCACCGAGCAACGCGGCAATGGAAACTTTGCTTTCCACATTGGGGCTTGACAACTTTAGCTCAATCTCTGAGCAGGTAACACAGGCCGTTTTGGCATACCATGTGGCAAATAGCGAGCATCTTTCCAGCGCATTGACAAATGGCGCCGCTTTGACAACATTACAAGGTGAGCAAATAATGGTGGTAACCACTACTACGGGAGAGAAAACACTGGATACTGGTGCAACCTCTAATTCCAAAGTGACAACAGCCGACAGGGATGCAACAAACGGCGTTGTTCATGTTGTGGATGTAGTTCTTGTACCCCCAACAATTGGAGATTTAATTGTATCCACACTTGGAACCGTACTCCAGCCAATATTGCTCGGCTCAGATTTTACTACCCTATCGGGCGGCTTGCAGATGGCGAACGCATATGCGGAGGATGAGGGACTTCCGACACTTACGGAGATACTCTTAAATGAAGCTCCGGGAACAGAGGACTTTCTGTATACAGTATTCGCACCAACCAATGCAACATTTGAAGCTTTATTAGAAGATGAAATTCTTGATTCTGACACACTCACAGGTGAAGAGTGGTATGGCATTATCTCGCACCATGTAGTTGCTGATGAAGTTACTTATGGAGGCACAGATGACTACGCACAAGGCGGTCAATTCAACACGCTGGCTACGGCAACATCAACCAGAAAACTTACTGTACTGGCAACCAATGCACCTCCGGATCAAGCGAATGGTATCATGACAGGTATCGTTATTGATTCAAATGGTGATACTACACCAGAAGCTCAGATAGCAGTGTTGGATGTACTAACAGCCACCGGCGCGAATCCTGCTCAGAACGGTATTATTAATGTAATTGCAGGTTTCCTTTCGCCTATGTAATCCTGTTTTTTTTAATACTTCGAAAAAGCCGTCTCGGGATTTCTGAGACGGCTTTTGTTTTTTGAAAGACTGATGATAATTGTTTGGCTTGAGGATTTGAATGGGATCAACCGTTTAGTTCAGTGGGATGTCCAATTGTTGCGTCATGTCGCAGGTATGCATTCCAGCACATGTGCTTACCGCGTCTGCGATATCCCTCGATTGTGTATGATCAAATATGAAATGCCTTCAAAGCTCTCTAGAAGCGAACCTTCGACCGCCTTCAGGGTCGGACAATGCGCTTAAAATCTCAGGAGTTGACCCCTTCGGGTCTTACAGGTAATCATGCGACTTCCGGGATCAGACATCAATAGTTATTTCCCGACCAGCGTCACCGCCTTGCGGGGCTCTGATTCTAAGCGCGTTAAACCCTGAGTTCGAATACTCAAACAGTGGTAATCAGCGGTATGGTTAATATTTCAATATTCACAAACAAGTCGCACTAGCCCCAGCGGCGTTTGGCATTGTATGTGACGCCGAAGGGCTCCGTCAAGATGAAATGCTATTGTTGAACTTTGATGATTGTATCAATAGGATGGAGACGTTGCGAAGCAAGAACTTTTGCTGAAACAAGAAAGATTGAATTCAATCATTCGTTGATCCTGAAAATCCCAATTCAGACAATTTTAACTTACTGCGGTGCTAATCTATTGAAAGCATTAAAGGAACAAATTCTTCTATGTAAGGAAATATCCCACTGCTGTGGGTGGCACCGTCCAAAGTTGTGAATGTGATAATTGTTTCACTTGCTCCGTTTGCGATAAGCTGCTCATACGTATCGACTGAGTTTTGATAAGGAACGGTGATATCTGCATCGCCATGATAAAAGTGAACAGGGATCGCGGGTACCCAATCGGTAAGACCGTTTTCAACAAAGCCTTCTGTAATGAAATCGTATTGGGGATCATCAATATTTTCCAGCACTTCCGGATGAATAAGATCCGCGATTATATCTGTCAGCTCATCGTTGATCGCATCTGCCGATTTTGAACCATCGAACAGGGAAGGAATCGCCGTGGCGTAAGGTTCCTGAAAAATTGTTGAAAATGGTTCTGTCCATTCGTAATGTTTCGAATAGGCGTGCGCAACGTAAGCGATGTAAAATGGCTGATTGTATTCAGTCAAATCAAAGAAATATTCCTGCATCCCCTTCACGTCGTATCCACCTGACGCTGGAAACGATGCTTTGAGGTTAAATCCCTCCAAGCCTTCGCTTTCAATTGCCTTATGTGCTGCTAGTGTTGCATACCCACCTTGTGAATATCCCGCGAGGAATAGTGACCCATCGAAAGAAACATTCACACTCGCCGCAAATTCCTTCGACGCCCGCAACATGTCAATTACGGCGTCAGCAGTGGCTTCTTCCACGTAATAGGGATGCGAGATGTCATCCGAGCTGCCAAAGCCAATGTAGTCAGGAATTGGAACAATGTATCCTGTACTCGCTAATGCTGCGTAAAGATTCGCAACCGATTCACCAGGTTGCATTTGTGATGGAGCATCCTCGTGACTGGCGATAGTCCCATGTTGAAAGCTAACCATGCCAACTTCGTCCGGAGAATTGACCGGCATTGCAATCATACCAGACGCTTCAATATCCGATCCTTTATAAGTTGTCCGGTAAACCATCCGGTACATTTCAACATCGTACTGAATCAACGCGGGATCCAGGTCGATGCCCGCAGTAGCCATCAGTGTCTGGAGCGTCTCTGCATCGAAATTTCCATAAAACTCGGTGCTCACCAGATATCCTTTTGGATCGGTATCATCATCATTGCAAGAAAGAAGGGTAAATGAGATTGCTGCGATAAACAAAATGCGTTGCATGGATTTCATAACGTAAAGATTAAAAAGGCCGGGTCTTATTCCGGCCTTTGGTTGTCAGATGTTTTTTCAAATTAGCGAAGCCACTGATCGAACGTAACTGAAATGTAGTACAGCGCTCCGATGTTAACGCCTCCTAAACTTTGAATGTATTTTTCGTTCAGCAAGTTTGACCCGCCGAGCTTGATGACGGATTTTATTGATGGAACCTTATAGCTCACCTGGCCATCAAGGGTAGTGTACGCGGGCACGTATCCATTTCTTGGGATCGTGAAAGAAGATTCCCACAGAAACTCTGATTGCCATCTCCATGCAAGGTTAAAGCCAAAATTCTCTGTCACCTTTCTGTTCCCGAAGGTCAGGTTCACTTTGTGCTCAGGTGTATTGAATTCCGCGAGGAACCCATCTGGTACATTGTTAATTACGTTCCAGTTGTAGTTCGTGCCAACGGCATATCCTTTTGGTAAATTGTAAGTAAGTCCAAGCACCGCGCCCTGGCTTGTCACCTGCTCAGTACTGTTTGTATAGATCTGCGCGGTATTACCCGTGATCGAACCGTCACTTTGCACGGTCATTGCTGTGCCGTTTAGCAGCGTTGCATAATTAGGTCCCGAGTTGTCCGGCAATGGACTTGCAACTCTCACACGCACCTGCGTGATAAAGTCGTTATAAATGTTGTAGTAATACGCTGCATCAATGAAAAGCTTATTTTGAATTAACCCTTTATAACCAACTTCGATGTTTTGAACCTGTTCTGGTTTCACAGGGGTGAAAGTAAATGGTTTTAGTAACGAAGTATTGGCCGGATCAATAATTGCTTCGGGAGTTGCCTTTTGATTGAAAACAGCGCGTGAATAATCTTCGACCGAGAAACCTTCGAATGAATAGCCTGGTTGCACCAGATTGTACTTATCGGCGTAACGTTGTAGTCCCCCGAGAAGTCGTGCTGAAATAATGTTCAGGTCGATGTGCTGGCCTTGCGTTGAAGGAATTCTGAAGCCCGTTTGATAAGATAGTCTGATGTTGTGATCCCTGCCGGCTTTCCATAAACCGGAGATCCTTGGGTTAACTTTTCCTTTAAAGTTTTCATTCTTGTCGTAGCGAACGGAGCCAGAAAGCTTGAACGTTCGGTCGCCGAGCCACTTGCCCGCCTGCACATATCCGCCAAATTCCCTAATGGTAATATTTTCCGTGCGGTCATCGAAAATAGTTCCGTTCGAATTAAGATCATACAAGCGATAGCTTCCACCCATCTGCAATTCAATGGTTTTGATTTCGTTTTTGAAGTCGTATTGACCTTCGGCGTGATAGAGGTTTGTTTTATCCCTGAACGACGGACCGTCCGGTACCACACCCTGTAATGCAAGCTCTTTCGCCGCCTCAAACTCGGGTGTTCCCGCGGCTAACGGAAAGCGATTATCCGTTTGCTGCCGCGCGAAGTTATGCGCAGCCATTTGGAGATCGACAGGAATGATAGCCGAAGCGCCGTTCGCATTCGGGTCCGTGAATCCATTATCGTACAGGTGTCTTAGATAATAAATCGCATAAGTGCCAAGCCACGTCGAAACATTGCCGCCACTGCGGATATCGTTTAAACGTTTTGCAAGAAATTCAGCAATATATGAATCGCCTGAATTTTCACGAGTCGTATATCCACGCAGGAAAAAGTTATCCCCTCTTAGTTGTAAGCGGTGTTGATTTATTGAAAAGTTTTTTAACGAATATCTTTGCGCGCCTGTATAAACGCTGGTTCCAAAGCCGCCGTTGTATAAATAGCTTA
Source organism: Chryseosolibacter sp. (assembly GCA_035628595.1). Taxonomy (GTDB): domain Bacteria; phylum Bacteroidota; class Bacteroidia; order Cytophagales; family Cyclobacteriaceae; genus Chryseosolibacter. Next base: position 42,026 of record DASPJN010000021.1, on the reverse strand, counting down.
ATTCAACTTTGTCGTTTAATCTCCAGAATGCGCCACCATTTAGCTTTAAGTTTTTCGCGTTGTAGTCAACTACATTTTCTTCGGTGAACGGTGTCACAGAAACTATGTGGCTTGGAAGCCAATTGTTTTGCGCGTACTCCCATGCTGTTGTGCCGGGTGCAAAAACACCAATGCCACTGCTCGCAAGCGTTTGCCATCCTGGGGTTCCAGGTTTGTCAGTACTGAGGCGTAAAATAGCAAGATTTACACTCGCCTCATCACCCATTTGGTGAAGCTTATCTGCACCGGGATTGAAATTAAATCCCTCTGGCGTTCTGCCGATCTCACGATCGTAACTGCTTGTTCCATGCCAATCCTGCGCCTGCATGTACGAGGCATTAAGCTTAAATGCAATCTTGTTATTGAAAGCTTTCGCATATCGAATGGAGCCTTCCCAAACAGGGGAGGGGCCACCTTCATAATCGGCATCGCTGCCAACGTGATTTACGCCGGCTTTTGCGAACGCACTCAGACCCTGATATTCAAAAGGATTTTTGCTGTTTACAAGCAGAATTCCATTAAAAGCATTCGGTCCATAAAGAGCCGATGACGCCCCCGGAATCAATTCCACACTCTCGACATCCAGCTCAGAAGGACCATTCAGATTGCCAATCGGGAAGTTCAACGCAGGCGCCTGTGTGTCCATTCCATCTGTCAGCTGTACGAATCTGGTGTTACCAGTAGACCCGAAACCTCTCGTATTGATAATTTGAAAATTTATACTGCTAGTGGCGACATCTACACCCTTCAGGTTTGCAATCGCTTTGTAATAGTTGTCTGCAGGTGTGTTCTGCACCTCGAGAATGTCCATCTTCTCAATTGAAACAGGTGATTCCAGAATACTTTCCTCCACCCTCGAAGCTGAGATGACAACTTCATCTGCAAGCATTGTCTGTTCTTCCATTGTAATCTTAAGCCCGGAGGTATTCGCATCAGTCACCGCGACTTCGGTATTCTTATAACCGACAAAAGATACAATTAAGGTAAGCGGAGGCTGATCGTTGATTTTTAAAGCAAAGTTCCCATCTGCATCGGTCACTGTTCCAATTACTTTTCCTTTGACAATAATGTTTACACCTGCGATCGGCTGACCCGTCGCAAAGTCAGTGATTGTTCCTGACACATTGGTCTGAGCAAAAACAGGCACTGCTCCTGATAAGAATAGCAACGCTAACAATCCTTGGTAAAATTTCTTCATATCACGTAAGGCTGATGGGTTAAGTCAAGGGAAAGCAAATGTTATGCATACCGAGCTTTCCCTTACCTAAAGTACAAATTTTTGGGAAATTACAAACGTTTGGGAGTCGTGGGACTACTTGTTTTCGGCTTGCAGGTGTTTGACGAGGCGCTCGCACAGTGCGTTTGTCTCACTCGCCATAAACTCGTCGCCGGTAGCGGTGAGCATACTCTGACCAAGTCCACCCAGACAATCAATAAAAAATCGTTTCATTTCTTCAACGGGCATGTCTTTCGTCCAGAGATCAATACGCAGCGTGTTCTTTTGCTTGTGATCCCAAAGAGCGATGCTCACGGTTTTGGTTTCATTGCTTTGCATTTCTGGTTTATCCGTCGCATCCCATACAATCTTTTCAGGAATGTTATTCTGATCTAACTCGACTGTAAAATTTATCTGTGATTTTTTCATATTCATTATAGTTAAGCGCGTTAATGAAGTAAGATCAAACGTTAACCTTGCCTGCAAGCATGACAAAGAAGTCCATCGATGATGGGTTTCTCAGCGATCCGGCATTCACAACCTTTTTTGGATCCTGCCCCATCAATACTTTTTTTACAGGCGTTTCCGTCTTCTTCCCGCTGATGGTATAAGGAAGATCCGGTACGGCAATGATTTCATCGGGCACATGTCTCGGGCTGTGGTCGGCTCTGATCGTCGCGTTGATTTTCTTTTTCAGATCATCAGAGAGTGATTGGTTGTCAGCCATGACAACAAATAAAGGCATCCAGAATTCTCCACCGGTTTTTTCAATACAAATGATCAGACTGTCTTTAACTTCTTTCACCTTGTCAACCGCGCGATAAATTTCGCTCGTACCGATCCTTATTCCACCGCGATTAAGTGTCGCGTCAGATCTGCCGTAAATGATGATCCCATCTCGCGGCGTGATCTCGATCCAGTCGCCGTGACGCCAAATCGAAGGATACATTTCAAAATAGCTTTCGCGATATCGTTTATACTCAGGATCGTTCCAGAAGTACACGGGCATTGATGGCATTGGTTCAGTAATTACCATTTCGCCGACTTCATTTACCACTGACTTCCCTTCATCGTTGAACGCTTCAAGTTTGCATCCGAGCGCACGACACTGAATTTCACCTGAGTATACAGGCCATGTTGGGTTACCGCCAACAAAGGCGCTGCAAACATCCGTGCCACCACTCATTGACGCCAGCCAAAGGTCATTCTTTACATTTTGATATACCCAGTCGAAACCTTCCGGTGGAAGGGTACTTCCGGTTGAACCAATTGAACGAAGGTGATGAAAGTTTCCTTTGGACGAAGGTGTTATTGCCGCTTTCATGTTGGCGAGAATAAAAGCTGCACTGGTTCCGAAATGAGCAATACCCACCTTGTTGCAGAATTGCCAGAGCACGTTGAGGTCAGGATACGCAGGACTTCCGTCGTAAAGAACCATCGTGCCGCCCGCGAGCAGACTCCCGTGGATGTAGTTCCACATCATCCAGCCGGTGGTTGTATACCAGAAACATTTTTCACCTGGCTTGAAGTCGTTATGAAAGGTCCCGTACTTCAGTTGTTCGAGGAGGATACCTCCATGTGAATGTGTGATTGCTTTTGGTAACCCGGTTGTTCCCGACGAATACAAGATCCATAGCGGATGGGCGAAAGGTACGCGAACAAACTGCGGTGCGACATCGTCAGATATTACATCGCGCCACCGGCTAACCTTCTTTACAGCGATTCCATCTGCTACGTTTTCACTTACAACAATCAGGCACTGTAATGTAGGAAGGGCTGCGGTCAATGCGCGTACGGCTTCGGTCTTATCAAATGTTTTGCCGCCATACCTATAGCTGTCTACAGCAATGAGGATCTTCGGGTGAATCTGCGCAAAACGATCGATGACGGCATTGGTACCGAAATCAGGAGAAGCGCTCGACCAGATCGCGCCCAGCCCTGTCGTTGCAAGCATCGCGGCGGATGCTTCTGGAATACAAGGAAGATAAGCTGCTACGGTATCACCTGTCGTTATGCCCTGTGTTTTAAAAAACGCCTGTAATGATCCGACGTTGTTTTTTAGTGTCGCCCATGAGATTGTTTTAGCATCACCGGCTTCAGATTTGAAAATTATCGCGGGTGTTTGATCGTTTGCTTTCCTGAAAATATGTTCGGCATAGTTCAGCGATGTACCTTCAAACCATTTGACTGTCGGCATTTCGCCTGAGAAAACATGATTGAATTCTCCTTCGTGGATGACCTCGAAATATTCCCACATGCTTTGCCAGAAAGCTGCGACGTCATCGACCGACCATTGCCAAAGCTGTTCATAACTATCGAATTGTAGATTCTTGTGGCTCGCTAACCATTGCAGATAATGGTCGAGATTGGATCCATTTTTCAGTTTGTCCGTTGGTGTCCAAAGAAGGCGGGGCGTTTCCATTAGCGCAATTGAATATTTTGTAATACTTCAAGTGAGTTATCCTGGTCAATTTTCAACTGGGCTTTTAATTGTTCGAGATCGCCGAATTTCTCGTCGCCCCTGATCATTTTATGAAAGTGAACCGTAATCGATTCTCCATAGATGTCCTGTTTGAAATCAAAGATATTGACCTCAATATTTAGTCTCGTTCCGTTAATCGTCGGGCGATACCCGATGTAAAGCATTCCACCGTATATTCGACCTTCATGCGAAACTGTGACGGCATAGATGCCATGCATGGGAATCAATTTAAATTTTGTATCCAGGTCAATGTTTGCCGTTGGGTATCCGATCAGCCGTCCGATCTTATCGCCGGCAATGACCCGACCGGTAAGGCTATACGCACGTCCGAGGAAATGGTTGGCGGTATGGATATCCCCCTGTTCCAACGCTTGCCGGATTCGTGTTGAACTCACGCCGACATGGTCGACATCAAGTCTCGGAATCTCTTCGACTTCAAATCCGTATCGCGGCGCATTCACTTTCAACTGTTCAAAACTTCCTTCGCGGTTTTTGCCGAAATGGTGGTCGTAGCCAATCACAAGTTTTTTTGTACCGATCGTTTCTACCAGGATCTTTTTAATGAACTCTTCTGAATTGAGGTTCGAAAATTCTTTGGTGAAAGGAATTCTTACCAGGTGTTGAATACCCTGAATTTTTAGCAGGTCAGCTTTTTCTTCAAACGTGTTAAGCAACTTGAGTGTATCATCCTCCGGGTGCAGAACGAGTCTCGGATGCGGCCAATAGGTGATAACGACTGTTTCGCCATTATTGCGCGCGGCAACTTCGCGTAGTCTTGTCAGGATTTTCTGATGGCCAACGTGTACGCCGTCGAATGTACCGCTTGTAACAATAGCATTGTTCAGTTTTACAAAATCATCAATACCATGATAGATTTTCATGAAACAAAGTCTTCAATTTTGATAGCGTCTGCCAGATGAAAATTCCCGATGCGGGTGCGGCAAAGTTCCGAAAGATACGCGCCTGTTCCAAGTTTATCGCCAAAATCGCGTGCAAGGCTTCGTATGTAAGTGCCTTTCGAACACACAATCCGAAAACTGATTTCAGATGAATTAATGTTTGTGATCTCAAACGCCGAAACTTCAACCTCTCTGGGTTGCAGTTCAATACTTCTGCCTGACCGCGCAAATTCGTAGGCGCGTTTTCCCCCGATCTTAATCGCTGAATGCAAAGGAGGAAGCTGGCTGATCTTTCCCACGAATCCGGATGCTGCCCCATGAATCAATCCAGGTGTAATATGCGCGATATCACCACCGTCAAAGATTTCAGTTTCGAGATCATGCGAGGGTGTCGTTTTTCCAATGATGAATTTGCCAGTGTACTCTTTTTCGAGCCCCATGTATTCATCAATACGTTTAGTCATTTTTCCCACGCAAACAATCAGCAATCCGGTTGCCAGAGGATCCAATGTTCCGGCGTGCCCGATCTTCTTGATTTTTAGTTTGTAGCGAAGCTTATTGACGACATCAAACGATGTCCAGTCGAGTGGTTTGTCGATTAGTAATACCCGGCCTTCTTCAGGTATCGATGTTGCCTCCATCACACAATCGAAAGTTCGACTCCTAGATAGTACAATGTGAGAATCACAATGCCAACAATTATCCGGTAGTAGCCGAATACTTTAAAACCATGACGGGTAAGAAAGGCAATAAAGGATTTGATCGCCACCATCGCGACGATGAATGCAACTACATTGCCGACAATGAGTAATGTGATTTCATTCTGCCCGAAAGTTTGTCCTGATTTGAAGAATTCATACAACGAAAGAGCAGTTGCAGCGAACATGGTTGGAACCGCAAGAAAGAATGAGAATTCAGCAGCGGTTTTTTTCGTCAGTTTTTGTGATAATCCACCGATGATGGTTGCTGCGGACCGACTCACGCCCGGAATCATCGCGATGATCTGGAACATGCCGATCTTAAATGCTTTAGGATACGTGATGTTTTCATCAATGTCTCGATCTTCTTTGAAGATCTTGTCGAGAAAGAGGAAAAAAATACCGCCGATTAATAACATGAAGCCCACAATCTCGACACGTTCGAGAAGCGCATCGATATAATCTTTAAACAGTAAGCCACCGATCACGGCGGGAATGAATCCTACGAAAATCTTGAAGTAAAAATCAAACGACTGAAAAAACCGCTTCCAATATAACACGACAACAGAAAGAATTGCACCGAACTGTATCGCCACCGTGAACATTTTAGTAAATGGATGCGACGCGATTCCCATCAGCGAGGAACCGATAATCATGTGTCCTGTCGACGATATCGGAAGGAATTCGGTAATGCCCTCGATTACTGCGAGGATAATCGCTTCGATAATTGACATGAAGGTTTACTTAGATGGTTTCTGAAGGATGGCGAATATCTCGATGATAAAACCCGCCATGACAACGATAGGGCCGAGCGTAAGCCCGAGAAATCCGAAACCATGCGGTTCGTTATCAAGCGACATAATGGTGAAGCCTGCGACCAACGTCAAAATGCCGATAATCATCCACTGATAATTCTTTCTGCCAAAGGGAAGTTTTTCCATATTCAATACAATTCGTCTAGCGACATTTTTAAGTACTTCTGAATAGAAACCAACGTACTGATCACAACCAATACCATTCCAATCAATAAGAGTAGCCCGGCAACGATCAGAAATTCCTGTTGCAGGTGAAGTGTTTTGAGATCAATGATTTTTTGTTGCGCATAGCTGGTGAGTATCCACAGGAGAATTGCTGCGAAGATGCCACCGAGCAAGCCATAGCCGGCTGCGCGGAGTAAAAAAGGTTTTTGAATAAACCACCGCGTTGCACCCACAAGCTGCATGCTTCGAATAAGAAAACGCTGCGAAAAAAGTGCAATGCGGAGTGTATTGTTTATCAGCAAGGCAACGGTAATCAACAACACGAGTATAAGGCCTGCGAGGAACAGGCCGATCTTTGTCACATTTTCATTCACAGACTCGATAAGTCCTTCAACATAGAAAACCTGGAAGACGCCATTCATTTTTTGAATTTCAGTCTTGATTTTCTCCATGCTTTCTTTTGTGTGATAGACTTCATCGACAGATACGAGGTACGCATCGTGCAATGGATTCTCACCCAGGAAAGCAGTAAAATCTTCACCCGTTTCGGCGATAAACTTCTTCGCCGCTTCATCCTTAGAAACGAACGTCATTTTTTCGTCGGCGCGTTTTGAAACGTAGGGAAGGGAAAGCAACCGGTTTTCAATTTCGAGGCGCTGTGGTGTCGAGATGTTCGATTTCAGGTAAACCTGGACCTTTATGTTCTTTCTGACTTCTTCTTCCAGGTGTTTAGAATAAAGAATCAGCAATGAAAATAGTCCAATGACGAAAAGTGCCAGTGTTACGCTGATCACGACACCGATAGCGGGATAACCTCCCAGTTTCTTTTTCCTGGTCACTTTTTCCATCGTGCAGCAAATTTAGGATAATTTCCAGAAGGCCAAACGACTGCGCACGTGTATTCAGATGGGAATAAAAAAGCCCGGGCAAAACCGGGCTCTGATAACGTTATTTACCGCGTGATTCGTTGAGCTTACGCAACAAAATCGGGTCTGCTATTTCTTTCAACGGCTTGATCTCGCTGCCGTCTTCCTTTAGCAAATAGTATGAATCCTTGTAGTAGAGGAATATCGTCCGCTTTTCGTCGCTGAAGAATTCCATGATCTCGTACAGGTTTCTTTCAAATGGTCCGTAGAGGAAAAGTTTTTCGTCTTTGAACTGATAGTGAAATCCAAAGTCGCGGTGGCTCTTGTCGACAGAAACAGTAACGGAGGGCTCGGCTTTTCCTGTTGTTGCAGGTTTCGATTCCGTCTGATTGACGTGGCTTCCGGTGCCTTCGGCCTCTTCTGTCGGATCGAAGACTTCTATCTGCGGTTGTGTCACCTCAGTTGTCGCCTGAGAATCTTTTACAGGCTGTTTCGCTTTTGGCCTGGCAACTATTGGTTTCGATTCTGTGGCAATGGTTTCAGGTTCTTTTTTGGTTTCCTCTTCAATCGAAGAAGTTGCATCCTGATTGCTGTCTGATGTAGCTGGAATTTGTTTTTCAGTAGCTGGTGCTACCTCTTTTGGCTCCTCTTTCGAGAGAAAATAAACCCCGGTGATGACTGCGCCGGCAATCAATCCACCCATTGCAAACTTTGCGGCGACAGAGGCACCGCCCTGAGAGATGCCCGAAAGCGGTATGTTATTGAGCATGGCCTTCAGTTCAGCTGCCCGGGCGTTTCGGATACCCGAAATCATGTGTTGCTGCAGTTGCATTTCGCCTTGAAGTTCAGGGTCGGCTTGCAGGCGCTGCTCGAACGACGTCTTTTCCTCACCCTTCAATCTGTTTCCCAGGTAATCGTCTAACAGTTCTAAATCTCTTTCTGTTGCCATGAATTTCTAATCTAAAAAGTCTTGCTCAGAATACTGAGCTTTGACCAGTTCATCGAGTTTCTTTTTACACTTATATTTTTTTGTCTTTGCCGTATCCGTGTTGGCAAATCCAAGTTTCTCTGCTATGTCCTGCATTGACATCTCTTCGAAGTAATAGTACATCAGCACCTTCTTGCATGTATCACCGAGTTGTTCGATGCATTTAGCGACGATTTTCTCCTTTTCAGGAGTATCGACATCTATTACTACAGCAGAGTCCTTTTCCTCGTTAGACAGTCTTTTCTTCCTGTCAAGTTCCTTCCGCCACAGGTTTTGACAAATACTATAGATGTACGTACTGATTTTAGAGGTAAGAATCAGGTTTCCCGAGGTTGCCTTCTGCCAAAAAACAATCAATGCATCCTGATAAACATCCCGTGCCTCCTCTTCCGTTCCGCTGTTGGTAATCACAAGCTTCGTCATCATCCTGTAATACTTCTTATAAAGGTATTCCAGCGCTTTTTCATCACCTTTGCAGATCCTTTCAAAGACATCTTTTTCGTCCATGTCTGACTTAACCTTGTATACCATCGATTCGCACCTTGTAACCGCCGACCTTCTCTTTTTCGTAGGAAATATCGACTATTTGCTTCTGATTTCGTTAAGAGACTTTTTTCCACGTTTGGGTTCTGAAAAACGGCCCCCAATAACCCCTTACCTGGAGTTCGCCGTCCTCAACCCACAATTTGCATTTGTAGACCTTTCCATTGGCCGGGTCTAAGATTGTCCCACCTGAATACTCCCCGTCGGATGCTTCCATGTCGAGTATGATATCCATTCCGATGATCTTTTTCCTGAACCTGGGATCGTCTTCTTCACAGTCATCACACACCGGGTCTGGATCTTCGCCTGGCTTTCGGAAAAGCTTGATTACCTTCCCGTAGACTTTGTCGTTTTTGCTATAAATCTCGACGACTGACTTTTCCTCACCAGTCTCGTCATCAATGGTTTTCCATTTGCCGATTACCGATTGGGCGGCAAGTGTTGTGGAAATGCACAGGAGTAAAATTGTGGCTGTTAAACGATTCATAGTACAGCCAAACTACTGAAAAAAGACGAATGTTGGGATAGGCTATTCAATTATGCAGCCCTGATCCGTGAACTGCCTTTTGAACACGTGAATCCAGTCATGCCAGATTTTGTGGAGATCGAGTGGAACAAACTGTTCCAGGTACGTAAGAGAGAAATCGTGCGGATAATTTTGCATGGGATTCACTTTCCCGGCATACCAGGCTTCGTTCAGAAAATGATTAAGCGAGATGAAATCGATTGATGGAGATTTGAATGGATTCAGTGACGAAGTAATGTATGAGGTGTTTACTTTTTGGGTAGTTGATTTTGCAAAGACATCCTCCGGATGATTTTGTTTCCATTTTAACGCGCGCGTCAGTTGTTCGTGCTCGTTAACAACTTCACTTGCATCTTTCCAGAGCGAAAGCCAGAAATTTTTCTCGAAGATTGCAGAAGAAACCGTATAGAGGGTGTAGTAGGGAAGAAGGTCATTCGGTGAGATGATCCCGAATTTCATAAGGATTTTGCGTAGGAAAGTTTGTTCCATTACGAGCTTCGTCATTGCCTGGTCAAACGCAGTGAATTGTGGACTGATCTGCTCCACATCTGAAGCTAAAACATGCTTGCTGCCTTCCACGATTTTCGGATTGCCGGACCAGTAAAGTTTTAGAATTGCAATCTTGTGTTGATTCATTATCACCTGGTAATCATTGATGTGCGAGGGTTGCGTGAGCCACGCGTCTTCTTCGAGTAAAAGAAACTTTTCACTGCCCGCGTCAATGGCACGTTGCCAAAGTTTAACCGGAATCGTTTTTATGTTGTACGATTGTTGTCCGGCGAGATGCTGTTCGATAGCCGCCGACTTCATCTCCGATCCGTCTGATCGTTTAAAGATGATCGATGGAAATTCTTTCCGGATTCGTTCCAGGTATCTTGAAGGTGTGCCGTCATCGAGGATGGTAATTCTAAAATCACCCTTTATTTGCCAATAAATGCTTCTCAGGCACCTTTCGAGGTAATACGGCCTGTTAAACGATTTGACAAACACATCCATGTCTGAATATAAAAAAAGCCCTGCGAACAGGGCCTTTCTCACTCGTGGTATTACGTTATTTTATTCTTGAAACATCTTCAACCTTCGGTTTCTGGTCAGGTTGAATCGTTGTGTGATCTTTTTCTGAGATGTGTGGCGCAATGATCAACGCTACAATCGACGTAAGCTTAATCAGGATGTTCATGGAAGGGCCTGACGTGTCTTTAAAAGGATCGCCCACGGTATCACCAGTCACAGAAGCTTTGTGTGGCTCGGATTTCTTGTAATACATCTTTCCGTCAATCTCAACACCTTTTTCGAACGACTTCTTGGCATTATCCCACGCACCACCTGCATTCGACTGGAACATGCCCATCAGCACACCCGAAACAGTTACACCTGCGAGAAGTCCACCGAGAACTTCAGGGCCGAAAACAAATCCAACGATAACAGGAGCGAGGAGTGCAATAGCGCCCGGAGCGATCATCTCGCGAATAGAAGCTTTGGTTGAAATAGCAACACACTTTTCGTATTCAGGCTTCGCTTTGTATTCCATAATTCCCGGGATTTCTCTGAACTGTCTTCTCACTTCATTTACCATGTCCATAGCTGCACGACCAACAGCCGCAATCGCCAGCGACGAGAAAATAAATGGAATCATACCACCGACAAACAATCCGGCAAGAACAGGCGCCTTGTAGATGTCAATCGCTGTGATACCTGAAATACCGACGAACGCCGCAAAAAGGGCAAGGGAAGTAAGCGCTGCAGAAGCGATCGCGAATCCTTTACCAGTTGCCGCAGTTGTGTTTCCAACAGCATCCAGATTATCGGTGCGATGACGAACCTCTTCCGGAAGCTGGCTCATCTCCGCAATCCCACCTGCGTTATCTGCAATCGGGCCAAATGCATCGATTGCGAGTTGCATCGCTGTAGTAGCCATCATACCGGCAGCTGCAATAGCCACGCCGTATAATCCCGCGAAAGCGTATGAACCAATAATACCACCTGCAAGAACGATGATCGGAAGTACTGTTGATTCCATACCAACAGAAAGGCCACCAATGATGTTTGTTGCGTGACCAGTACCAGATTGCTTGATGATGGAAAGCACAGGGCGTTTACCCATAGCTGTATAATATTCTGTGATCATGCTCATGAGCGTTCCAACCACAAGACCGATAATGATTGCGATATACACATCGAGTGACGTGAAAGTTACACCGCGATGCGACATGGTTTCAGGAAGCAGATAAATCACAGCAAAGTATGACGCGATAGCGGTAAGAATGATCGAAGACCAGTTACCAATGTTCAATGCATTCTGAACGCTGTCTGTTTCTTTTTTGATCTTCACGAACCACGTTCCGACAATCGAGAATATCAAACCGAGACCAGCGATTAACATCGGCAGCAGAATAGGAGCCATTCCACCGAAATTATCGTTGGATTGAATTTCCTGGCCAAGCACCATGGTCGCAAGAATTGTCGCTACATATGAACCGAAAAGATCGGCGCCCATACCAGCAACGTCACCCACGTTATCACCTACGTTGTCGGCGATGGTTGCAGGGTTGCGAACGTCGTCTTCAGGAATACCAGCTTCCACCTTACCGACAAGGTCGGCGCCCACGTCAGCAGCTTTTGTATAGATACCGCCACCTACTCGTGCAAACAATGCTATTGACTCAGCTCCGAGGGAGAATCCGGCAAGCACTTCAATCGCGCGTCGCATTTCAACGCCTGTGATTGCGGCTCCTTCCGGAACAAAATAATTATAGAAGACAATGAACAAGCCGCCCAATCCTAAAATAGCAAGACCGGCAACACCGATTCCCATCACAGATCCGCCTGTGAATGAAACCTTAAGCGCTTGTGCGAGACTGGTTCTGGCAGCCTGCGTTGTGCGTACGTTTGCCTTTGTGGCGATGTTCATACCGATGTAACCGGCAACGGCTGATAGAACAGCACCAATGAGAAATGATATAGCGATGATTGGATGAGAATCCTCAACGAGGGTTCCGGACCAGCCGAGAATAACGGCCGCTATAACGGCGAAATATGTAAGGATCCTCCATTCGGCTCTTAGGAATGCCATTGCACCTTTTGCAATATATCCGGCGAGTTCCTGCATTTTGGCATCACCAGCATCTTGTTTTGTTACCCATGCTGACTTAATCGCCATAGCAATCAATCCAACAACACCTAGTGCGGGGATCAGGTATAAAATACTATTCATGGTTGTAGTTTACAGATATGATTTCAGCGTTAAAAAACCATCCTTTAATCCGGGATGGCTTGAAAATTTGCGCAAAGATAAAACAAAAGTCTAAAGTCCAAAGTCTAATTTATGGGCGCAGCGGGTTAAATGAGGCCTTTCCGGGCCACGGTGTCAAAGGTTGAACATCTGTTTCAGCGCGATCCACAGACTTTTTTTCTTTTGATCGTCTAGTTGACTGAGGTCATCGGCTTTGATGACTGGAATATCCATGATCACGACTTTTTCATATGGATTAAGCGTCACATCTTCAACAACACTTCCGAAGATCAGAACTTTGCCAGGTCGAAGTGATGCCAGTTTGTCGGGTGTGATCCGTTCAAATGTTTGAATGTTAACCGATCCGATGCTGAGCTTTACGGATCCGAGGATCTTTGTCAACAACGCGAGCTCTTCTTCTAAAATATGATTCCACGGTTTCGGTAAAACAACCAGAAGTGGTGTTGATATGCGATAGATATCTTCCTGGAAGAGTTCCTGAATTGCTGTACGACTCAAGTTGCAGATTCTTTAATGTCGAAAATTGATTTCAATTCTTTAGCATCTTGTGGATTCATTCTTCCGGCGAGTATCAGGCGCAGCTGACGCCTTCTGAGTGCACCATCATACATTGATTTCTCTTCGTCCGTTTCTGGTTCAACCTCAGGTACGTCGATTGGCCTTCCAGATTGGTCAACAGCGACGAATGTAAAGTATGCGCTATTGCTTTCTGTTTTTCTTCCGGATGGAATGTCTTCGGCGTCAACATCAATGCGAACCTCCATCGAGGAGTTAAAGGCGCGCGTCACCTTTGCGCGCAGCGTCACAACGTTTCCCAGACCGATCGGATGTTTGAATGAAATATTGTCTACGGATGCTGTCACCACGATCCGGTTGGAATGTTTCTGCGCAGCAATTGCTGAAACGATATCCATCCAGTGCATCAGTCTTCCTCCCATCAGATTGTTGAGTGTATTGGTATCGTTGGGCAGCACCAATTCCGTCATGCTGACGAAAGATTCGCGCGGAAATTTTTTCTTTTTACTCATGTGATTTTTCTGCAATGTCAATTGCTATCGATTGCAATCAACTAATAAATGTTAGTTCGCACAAAAATCATAAAAAATACCTTGCAATCCATTTTATCATTTCATTATTTCGATGCAATCCAGTAACAAATGAAAGTAACAACACATCTGTGCACATCGATCCCTTCAATCACGAAGGTGGTATGTACTTTCATTCTCACCACTATTATCTCAACAACTATTATTACGGGGTGACCCGTGCATGAATCAAACCCAATGCCGTGTTGTGGCCTGTTGTGACGGGATGCCGGCAACGCTCGTTTCAATCAATTCAAAAGAAAGAAGTAAAAATGAAAATATTAAAGTTCGGAGGGTCATCAGTGGCTACTCCACAACGAATCAGGATGGTTGTTGAAATAATCAAATCCTATCTGAATCACGATGTAGCGATTGTTTTTTCAGCTTTTGGAGGAGTGACGGATGAACTTATTCAGATCAGTTCGCTCGCGCTTGCCGGTAAAGGTCATTACAAGGAAAAGCTTGCAGCCCTGGAAAAGCGACACCTCGATGTGATTCGTGAATTGATCTCCGTTGAAAAACAAAGCGGCATTCTGGCCCAGGTGAAGATCAGAATCAACGAACTCGACGACGTGCTTCATGGTGTCTTTCTTGTAAAGGAGAGAACGGCCCGAACACTCGACTACATTATGAGCTTCGGTGAACGCCTGTCAGCATATATCATAACGCAGGTGATGAATGATTGCCAATTGCCGGTTCAATATCTCGATGCGCGCGACGTGATCAAAACCGATAACCATTTCGGAAATGCTAAAGTAGATTTCGAGTTAACAAATCGACTTATCCGCGAATACTTTAAACATCACAATGATGTGCAGATTATTACGGGCTTTATCGGGACATCTGAAAGTGGAGAAACAACGACGCTCGGCAGAAGTGGGTCGGATTATACAGCAGCAATTTTTGCAGGTGCCCTGATGGCAACTGATCTCGAAATCTGGACCGATGTAGACGGCATGATGACAGCTGATCCGAGGATGGTGAAGAAAGCGTTTACTGTACCGCAGATGAGCTACGAAGAAGCTATGGAATTATCACACTTTGGCGCGAAAGTGATTTTCCCTGCAACGATGCAACCTGCCATGGCTAATCGCATTCCGATTTGGGTCAGAAACACATTCAATCCATCTTTTACAGGAACGAAAATCCATTCGGAATCGACAAATGGAAAACTGATTAAGGGCATATCCTCCATGAATGGGATTTCACTCCTTAACGTGACGGGTAGCGGTTTGCTTGGGGTCGTCGGGGTATCGATGCGGTTGTTTGCAACACTCGCGCGTGAAAAGATTAACGTCATCCTGATCAGCCAGGCTTCTTCGGAACATTCGATTTGTATCGCAATAGAAAGCGCTGCTGTTCGGGTTGCCAAAGCTGCCATCGAAAGGGAATTTCAACATGAGATCCGCAGCGAAGAAATTGACGAAGTGCAGGTTTCGGCTGATCTGTCGATTGTTGCCGTAGTCGGTGATGGCATGAAGCATAGTCCCGGAACCAGTGGACGATTGTTTGCTGCACTCGGCAGGAATGGTATCAACGTGATGGCTATCGCACAAGGCTCTTCCGAAAGAAATATTTCCGTTGTTGTAGAACAAACTGATGTTGGAAAAAGCCTGAATGCGCTGCATGAAGCTTTTTTCCTGTCCGACAGGAAAGTGCTTAATCTTTTTCTCGTGGGCACTGGCCTTATCGGAAACACCTTGATCGCGCTAATTTGTAATCAGTACACCCAGTTGTCAAAAGAAAACCTGCTTGAAATCAACATTGTAGGTGTAGCCAATAGTAAGCGCATGCTGTTTGTCGAAGAAGGGGTTGATTTGAAGGCGGCAATTGAGGTTATGAAGGAGAAAGGGGAAGGAATGATGATGAGTTCCTACGTTTCCCGTATGATTTCTCTCAATGCGCCCAATAGTATTTTTGTTGACTGCACATCAAGTGAGGAAGTGACGGATTTCTATGCCGAAATTTTATCGGCAAATATTTCCATCGTTACGCCGAATAAAAAAGCAAACTCTGGTTCACAGGAAAAATATCGTTTACTGAAAACAATCGCGTTTAAGCGCGGTGTGAAATTCCTTTATGAAACAAACGTGGGGGCGGGGCTTCCAGTTTTGAATACACTGAACGATCTGATGCTGAGTGGCGACAAGGTGATCAGCATCGAAGGCGTACTGAGTGGAACCCTGAACTATATTTTCAGCCACTTTGCAAAAGGAAGAAAATTTAGCGATGTCGTTCGAGAGGCAAAAATGAAAGGCTATACCGAACCGGATCCGCGCGACGACCTAAGCGGGAAGGATGTTGCAAGGAAGATTCTCATTCTTGCACGCGAAGCTGGTTTGGAGCTTGAACTGAGCGACATTGTTGTGCAAAGTCTTGTCCCAACGGATTGTACCGGTCACATGAGCGCAGAGGAATTTTTTGCTGCGTTGGAGAATCATGATGCGAACTACGATGAATTGTTAAAAGAGGCTTCCTCGAAGCGCGAAAAGCTGCGATACAAAGCTGTTCTCAACAACGGGAAGGTGGAAGTCGAACTCGGATCCGTAGGTGAGGATCACGCGTTTTACTCGCTCAGCGGTAGCGACAATATCATTTTACTAACCACCGAGCGATACCATGAAAGACCAATGGTTATTCGAGGTCCGGGCGCAGGCGCAACGGTGACAGCGGCGGGTGTTTTTGCGGATATTATCAGGATAGGTCATTATGCAAAATAATATGAAGACGGTGAAAGCATTTGCGCCTGCCACGGTAGCTAATGTTTCCTGCGGATTTGATGTGCTGGGCTTTGCGGTGGAGGAGCCCGGTGACGAAGTGAGTGTTTCGCTCAACGATAGCGCTGAAGTCACTATTGAAATTATCGGCGACGGCGGATGTTTGCCCACCGATCCTGCGAAAAATACCGCGACGGTTGCAGTGCATGCTTTGCTCAGGGTTTTAAACAAAAAACATGGTGTAGCCGTTGAGTTGCGCAAAATACTTCCGCTTGGAAGCGGGATGGGTTCAAGTGCGGCAAGCGCGGTGGCTGCACTAGTGGCTGTCAATCATTTGCTGGGCGAACCGTTTTCCAGGAAGGAACTGCTTCCGTTCGCGATGGAAGCGGAGCGGGTCGCGTGCGGGTCTGCGCATGCGGATAACGTTGCACCTTCATTGCTTGGTGGATTCGTGCTCATTCGCAGTTATGACCCGCTCGACATCATCGATATTCCGGTTCCGTCGGATCTGTTTTGTACGCTTGTTCATCCAGGTCTCGAGTTGAAAACGCAGGATTCCCGACTGGTTCTGCGACAGCAAATTCCGCTACGAGATGCTGTCACGCAATGGGGGAATATTGCGGGACTAATTACAGGCCTTATGAAGCCCGATTATGATCTCATCGGCAGATCACTGACCGACGTGGTTGCGGAACCGGCCCGATCAGTTCTAATCCCAGGGTTTTCGGAAGTGAAACAAAAAGCGATTGAATGCGGAGCACTCGGCGCAGGGATTTCCGGGTCAGGGCCTACAATTTTTGCGCTGTCGACGGGGAAGCAGATTGCTACACGCGTTGGCGAAGTGGTCAAACAAATATTTGCGAAGTATGGACTGAAAAGCGAAGTCTATTTGTCGAAAGTCAATACTCAAGGTGCCAGGATAATTTCTTCGTTATGAAATTTTATAGTACATCCGATAAGTCCTTGCGCGTTTCCTTAAAAGACGCGGTTATCCAGGGCCTTGCTCCCGGAAACGGTCTTTTTATGCCAGAGAGGATTCCGCAATTTCCGAATAGTTTCTTTAAGGCTCTTGAGGATAAATCCTTCGCTGAAATAGCATTTGGAGTCTCGCAGGCATTGCTGGAAGAAGATGTTCCAGTTGGAGAACTAAAGCGTGTTGTCGATCATACAATCGCATTTGATGCCCCACTCGTTAAAATCCAGAACGGAATTTACGCGCTTGAGCTTTTCCATGGCCCAACCCTCGCATTCAAGGATTTTGGCGCGCGGTTCATGTCTCAATTGTTGGGATATTTTGCAAAAGATTGTGATAAGGAAATTACCATTCTTGTCGCGACTTCCGGAGACACAGGAAGCGCAGTGGCAAATGGTTTTTTTGGAGTAGAGGGCACGCGCGTTATTGTTTTATATCCGAAAGAAAGGGTAAGCGATATTCAGGAAAAACAGTTTACGACCCTTGGCGGGAATATAACTGCCATTGAAATTGATGGGTCTTTCGACGACTGCCAGTATTTGGTGAAAAAGGCATTTCAGGATAACGATTTGGCACGAACGCTTTTCCTTACATCGGCAAATTCAATCAACATTGCCCGGTTGATACCGCAGACGTTTTATTATTTCTACGCTTATGCTCAGCTAAAAGATCGCTCGAAACCTATCGTGTTCTCCGTTCCGAGCGGAAACTTCGGAAACCTAACGGCTGGACTACTCGCAAAACGTATGGGACTTCCGGCAGATAAATTCATCGCGGCGACCAATGCGAATGATATTGTGCCGGCATATTTACGAACGCACGTCTTTTCACCGCGGCGTTCTGTCACAACCATCAGCAACGCAATGGATGTTGGTAGTCCAAGCAATTTCGCACGGCTGATGGACCTTTATGAAAATAATCACGCGCGTTTTAGCGCAGACGTAGATGGGTACTCATTTTCCGATGAGGAGACAGCCTCGGCAATGCATCGCATTTTCAACACAAGCCAATACCTGATGGACCCGCATGGAGCAATTGGTTATCTTGGCCTAAAGCGATATGAACATGCATATCAAAATCAATTCACCGGCATCTTTCTCGCAACCGCGCATCCGGGAAAATTCAGGGAAACAGTTCAGGAATCGGTAAAGAGAGACATTCAATTACCTCCGGCACTGGAAGCTTTTTTGGCGAAAGAAAAATCGACGATAAAAATGTCCGCGGACTTTCGAGAGCTAAAAGACTATCTGAATAATGTCTAAGCAACGCCTAGGACTTACCCCAGCCTTGTTCGCCCAGTAAAGGCACAAACGCGAAATTTGGAAATTCCTCTTTGAAAAATTTTCCGTCCTTCTTTCGGATACGAACCATCGCCTGCTTGTCGCGATCACCAACAGGTATGACAAGGATGCCGCCTTCGTTCAGTTGCTCCAATAGCGCATCAGGAACAACAGGCGCACCTGCCGTGACGATAATTTTATCGAATGGAGCTTTTGATGGAATTCCTTTAGACCCATCGCCGTGGAAGAAAAATGGTTGGTATCCCATCTGCGGCAAAAACTCTCGGGTTCGTTCGAACAACACGCGGTTATACTCTATCGTGTATACCTTGGCGCTGAGCTCAAGTAATATGCACGCCTGGTATCCTGAGCCGGTTCCTATCTCCAAAACTTTCTCACCCGGACGGATTTCAAGTTTCTCAGTTTGGAACGCAACTGTAAAAGGTTGCGAAATGGTCTGACCTTCCCCAATTGGGAATGCTTTATCTTGATAGGCATGATCCAACAGAGCATTGTCAAAAAAGAAATGGCGTGGAACCTTCGCAACTGCCGCTAGCACCTCGGGCTGCGAAATTCCTTTGTTTTGAAGGATTTTGACCAATTTGTTGCGTAAACCGCGTTCTTTGTAACCGTCTTGGAGCATGCTATTTTGGCACAAAAAAGCCAATTTTTCAGGCTAAACAAAGTTTCCCAAATTCTTTAGGAAATTTCAGCACGATGCTTTTACTTTAAACTCTCTCCAAACACAGTGATTGCTTTTTGCCATAGCGTTTCTCTGTGTCACCTGCCTCGGACAGTGTTTTGGTATCCAAAATTACTGCATGGGGCAGGTACAGGGGAGAAAAAATTCACGCCTTTCGCCGGTTTTCCGGTCGTTTCAACATCTTTCAATAGCCGATTAATATGAAGGGAGCCCAATAAAAGGGTGACGCATACTTGTCGTCAGACATGAGCTCCAACTTTGCTTTTCGCAGGCTTGACGCATAACGACCCGATCCTTCAAGATAATCCTCATAAAAATGCGTCATCAGCTTTGAGGTCGATGCATCGGATACACTCCAGAAAGAAACGATGATATTTTTTGCTCCGGCGTAAACCAACGCGCGAGAGAGACCAATCACACCCTCGCCTTTCGATATTTTTCCTAGACCTGTTTGACAGGCGGATAACGTAACAAGATCGGCCTTCAATTGTAGATTATAAATCTCACCTGAGTATAAGTGTCCGTCTTCCTGATTAGTGTCTTGCTGCAGAAAAATCTTTGACAACTCCGGCGCTTTTTCATTGACAATCCCATGGGTGGCAAAATGCAGGTGCGTAAAATTTGCCAGCGCCCCATTCTTGACGAGCGTTTCATTGGCGTTCACGCCCATCGCGATGCGGCTTTCAGCGTTGCGCGCGGTGAACATGCGCGCGATTTCCTGCACTTCTGATTCCGTGCCTGGTAACAGCGGAAGATTATCGCGGTCAGGAAAGGAGACTGGCGCGCAAAGAAATATCGACGGTTCGAGGGTTGAAGGTTTGGTCTGGCGTTTTTGAATAAGCAATGCCGCAGCGAATTCGTATTGAACTGCATATTTTTTAATCACGAACGGAAGCGTCTGCATCGTCTGATCATCCTTCACAGGTTTTGTGAAAAGTGTTTCGAATGGAATGACTGATAGTCGCCCTGTTGGAATGATAATCAACTCATTAATTGTCTTTGGCAATTTTGGAATAAGAACGCCTGACAATTCACCACTTGCTTTGATAAACGTTTTCTGATCGTTGAAATAAATTGCATTTCGAAGTCCGGTAATATACTTATTGAATAGTTTTGGAAGGGCCTTTTCTTCAATGCTCAGATTTCGCCTCGTAATCTTAAAGAGGTAAAGGCGACCATTTCTTTCATCAATAAAATAGGAGAGCAGGGCTGTATGGTCACCGAGGAGATCCTGAATTTCTGAGACCGCGGGATTTGCCGCATTGTACTTCAGGTTGAAGTATTGTGGATATTCCCTCTCTAACTTCGAGACGAACGCCTGGTATTGCTGACTAAGATTAAACGCATTGATGCGAAGTTCTTTTTCTTCGTCAGGACCGGGTTTCTGGGAGAGTTTCTGCGCAGTTAGCGCTATCGCAGAGCGAACGTCATTTTCTTCGTCGAGAAGCGATGCTGGGATTCCTGCAAACGATTTTGCATCCGTATCTGCAATAGCGTCAAGCAAAACTGCGGACTTGCTTTTTTCGGCGAAGTAGAACGCCAGTTCCCGGTATTGTTTTTTCGAGAAGGCATTCTGAGCGGCTTCATTCGCAATACGAACGCCGCTTGCAAAAACTTCGCTTGCGATCGCGCCAAGCATCAGCTTATCGTTTTCGTTGGTGCTTGTCTGTCGTAGCTTTTCGATTAAAAGGTCACAGGCCTGAATCGTCCTGATACTTGTTGTTAAGTCGGAGAACTTAAGCGTCTTCCCGAAATAGCGCTTTTCCAAAGCTTCTGCTTTGAACAAAAGTGTATACAGCAGAACGTTGCCGTTGTAGTATTCTTCTATTGCCGGATTCTCCTCCAAAGAAGCCGGCTGAAAACCTGGAATGTTCGCGGCCATCGCCTGCTGATAGTACGATAATGCTTTGTCGAATGCATTATTTTCGACAGCAAGATTGCCGATAAGATTTAGCACGTTAGCAATATCAGGATGATGCTTGCCATAGGTGTCCCGGTACATGGCCAGCGCTTTGTCGTAGAATCCCTGGGCCGCGTGTTTATCGCCCATCTTGTAATAGGTCTTCCCGAGGTTTAGCAATGTAAATGCTTTCGAAGGATGTGCCCCGGAAAAGTTGTCGTTCCAAATCTTCAGGGCAGTTTCAAAATTGTTTACGGCATCTCCGTATAGTTCGAGATCACGGTAGATAAATGCTGTGTTGGTATTGACAATCGCAATTTTCGGATGATTCTGTTCATGCAGCGACTGATAAATGCTCAATGCTTTTTCGTAATAGTCCAACGCTTTGTCGTTGTCAACGCCATTCAGGGCGATACCCAGATCGTTGTATGAGGCAGCGATCAATTCGTGATTTTTAGGAAGCAGCTTCTCACGAATCATTAACGCCATCTGAAGTTGTTGTTCGGCTTCTGTATGCTTGCCTGTGAATTTATATACCTGCCCGAGATAGGTAAGTGCTTGCGCCGCCTCTAACGAAGACTCCTGGCGCTGTTCCGATAAAATTTGCAGCGCGAGTTTAAGCGTCTCAGCGCTTTTATCATTTCTTCCCAGGTTCATATGAAGTGAACCCGTAGTTGTTAGCGTTGCAGCACGGTCAATCGGAGAAAGGTTTTCCGCTAACAGAGAGGACAACAGTGTATCAGCTTCCGCCAGTTTTCCAAGATGGATCAACGTCTGCGCTTTTCTGTTCAAGAGCCCTGTGCGTTCATCTGCACGGACGCTGGCGATCGATTCGTCGATCATGGAAATGGCTTTGGTGTATTGCGCGTCGAGGATAAACGCGTCGACCTGCGACAATACCTGCGCAAATGCGGAAAATGGTAACAGGAAAAATAAGAGAATGAGCTTCGTCATTTTCAGAATCTATAATAGTAGCTGATTGTTGTGACGAGCTCGCGTGTTAATCCATCGGGGTTTACATCGCGTTGTACGATCTTATGTCCTGCCAGTAGCCGTATCCCTGAGTGAACATTAAAGCTATATCCCGCAGTTACGATGCCTGACATGGCAAGTCCCTTTGCGCCGACTGGTTTTTCACGCTTGCCTGCCGGGTTTGTAATTTCGTCGTTTGTGATGCGATAGATTGGAAGTAAGCCGAGGGTGAAATTCCATCTTGAAAACCTGAAGTTCCTTTCAACGCGCAACATTACGTCCGTTCCCCGTTTGAGCGCCTTCGCCTTATCATAACCTTTTGCATACAAAGAATCAGGTTTGTTTTCAGCAAAGTGATTAAACCATGGCCCCCATAGAAACCCATTTTCGTTTTTATTCAGAGGCACCTGTATCCCCGTCGCAAGCAACCAGCCTCGCGTTATGTATGATATTCCTGCAATCGCATCGTAAGTACCGAGGCTTGTTTGATAATACATTGGCAATGGAAGACCGTCCTTTACTTTGTCACTATTGTTTGACGGTACTTTTGCGCCAAGCGAAAAATTAATATCTCTTTTTTCGGACGAGGAAATATTGCGTGTGAGGCAAAGTGAAATGTCTCCCAGGCTTTCAGTCTGCGCGAGGTGTCCGGTTACATATTGATACGGGAGCTTTACCTGGAAACTTGTCTTCGAGTTCAGACTGAAATTCAGATCCGCTGTTGCGACATAAATGACGGGTGTCATCGTAGTTGTTCCGCGATAGAAGCTGACTTCCATGGAGCGAAGCTTAAATTCTATTTTTTTATTGAACGGCTGATCGGGTTTCATTGCGCCCATGGTACAAAAGCCAGCATCGCTGCAGCCCTGTGCACTAAGTCTGAAAACGAAGAATGATAGTGCGAGAATGAGGGTGAGTCTACGCATGGTTGGTCGGTGTTTCCGAAGATAATCAAAAAATGATTAAACGGGAAACCGGGCGTAAGGGTTATTCGCGACTACGACGTTCTTTTGTGATTCGATAAAGAGAATGACATTACATTCCCAATGACTGGTTTTCGGTTGACGCGAGCTCGAGGATTTTTTCATACTCCGCTGCGGTAAGGTCATTAAAGAAGTAATGGACAGGATCAACATGGTTGCCGTTGATCATCACCTCGTAGTGAAGGTGTGGCGCGGTTGACAAACCTGTGTTACCAACATAGCCGATCAGATCACCACGTTTGACCTGCATGCCCACACGTACGGCGAAGTCGTGCATGTGCGCATAACGTGTCCGGTATCCGAAACCATGATCGATCTCGACCACTTTTCCATAGCCGGAAAACTTTACGTCGACAACTGCCACCTTACCATCTGCAGTTGCATAAATCGGTGTACCAATCGTCGCCGCGAAGTCAATACCAGCGTGCAACTTTTTCACTTTGTAAACAGGGTGGATACGCAAGCCGTAACCCGATGCCAGGGCAATCAATTGTTTATTCGAGATTGGTTGAATAGCGGGAATTGCCGCTGAGAGTTTTTCCTTCTTTTCTGCGAGAAGAACAACCTCATCCTGCGACTTTGACTCGATATAAAGCTTTCTGCGAAGCTTGTCTACTTTCTCGTGAAGGGAGATGACAAGGTTTTCGTGGTCTATCGTTTTATTGCGGATGTCAGCGTATCGATCCGATCCGCCGATTCCTGCATCTCGGATTGATTTTTCGATTGGCTCGGCTCCAAGCACAACTCGATAAATATTATCGTCGCGCTGTTCAATATTGCTTAGAATCTTACTTAAGAGTTCAACGTCCTTATTGAGCTTGTCGTAATAGAATTCGAGTTGCTTTACTTCATTCTTCAGCAGTAATTCTTTCGGTGATTCGAAGTAGTTGCTGTACATGATCAGCAGTCCGACGGCCATTGCTACGGTAAGCGAAAGGATGCCCAGCGCATTGAGGATCACGTCACTTTTTTTCGTACGCACGCGCTCATACTTACATGTTTCGGTGTCGTAATAATATTTGATACGTGCCATAATTTCAATTATACGTTCTGCGGGCGAAACGGCTTGATCACCTCTTCATTGCATTCGATGAACGGACCTTCAAGCAGGTCAATGCAGTAGGGGATGGCCGGAAAAATCGCGTCCAGGCATTGCCTTATCGCTTTCGGCTTACCTGGCAAATTTACAATTAATGTTTTATTTCTGATCCCCGCGGTTTGCCGCGATAGGATTGCTGTTGGTACGTATGTAAGACTTTCAGCTCTCATCAGCTCCCCAAAGCCCGGCATCATCTTGTCACACACAGCCTCTGTGGCCTCTGGTGTAACATCGCGCCTTGCAGGGCCCGTTCCTCCTGATGTAATAATCAGACAGCAATTCTTCTGATCTGCCATTTCAATCATTGTATTTTCTATCAATGATTGTTCATCAGGAACGATTGCGTATTCTTTACGCCAGGCACTTTTCAGATATTCATTCAGCGTCTGTACAATTGCCATGCCCGGCAGGTCTTCGTAAATGCCCTTACTGGCGCGATCAGAAACGTTAATAATACCTATCCGGATCATGGTAATTTTTCCACTTTCTGACAAGAATTCATGAATCTGTTTTGACCTTCAGGTTCAGTTTTTCAGATCGTCCTTTTTTGAAAACCTGTCTTCCTTTATTGATTCCTTTACGAATGTCTTTTTGGGCATCGACAGGCAGTTTCAAAATCTCCTTACATTCATCGGAGCAACATCCTTCATATTTTTCAGCGCATGCTTTACACTGAATAAACAACAAATGACATCCGTCGTTCTTGCAGTTTGTGTGGTCATCGCATGCGTTGCCACATTGATGACACGTAGCGATAATGTCGTCGCTAATGCGCTCGCCAAGCCTTTCATCAAAGACGAAATTCTTCCCGATGAATTTGTTTTCGAGACCTCTTGATTTTACATCCTGCGCATACTTGATAATACCTCCTTCAAGCTGAAAAACATTTTTGAACCCCAGGTGTTTCATCCACGCGCTCGCTTTTTCACAGCGAATTCCGCCTGTACAATACATCAGGAGATTTTTATCTTTTTGTTCCTTCATCAGGTCTTCCACTATCTGAAGTTCCTCGCGAAATGTGTCGACGTCAGGGCGAATGGCATTCTTGAAATATCCGACTTCACTTTCATAATGATTTCGCATATCGACGATGATCGTATTTGGATCCTCTGCCAACTGGTTGAACTCTTCAGCTTTTACGTGAACACCGTGATCGGTAACATCGAACGATGCATCGTCAAGACCATCGGCAACAATTTTTTTGCGAACCAGGATCTTCAGTTTGAAAAAAGATTTCCCGTCGTCCTGTACAGCAATGTTTAATCGCACACCATTTAGAAAATCGATGCTGTACAGGTATGTTCGGAATGCGTCAAGATTTTTTTCGGGGACACTTATCTGTGCGTTAATGCCTTCCGTTGCAACGTAGATGCGACCGAGAACGCCAAGTGAATCGAGTTTTTGGTAAAGGGTATCGCGAAATTCAGCCGGGCTGGTGAGGTGATGATACTTATAAAATGAAATGGTTACCCGTGTTTCGGGTGCTGAGCGAATCTTCTCCTTGAGAACACGCCCTTCAATTCGATTATGTAAGGCCATAAAGCGCTGATTAATAGCAGGTTAATCTAACGTTTATAAAAAACAATGTGGCAAAGATAAGAAAATCCCGAATACCGATCGCGAGTCTTGGCTGCAACCAGCAGTAGCAGACATGCTAGTTTTTGGATTCAAGCTCGCCGCGCAAGAGCTTATTGTATTCTTCACAAGTAAGCATGCCATGTTCATTACAATAAAGGCATGTTCGGTATTCGTCTCCGAATGCGCCTTTTTTGATGATGACATGATCGCCTTTGCAAACGGGGCATGATACCTTTCCGGACGGTCCACAGTCGATGTCGTATGTTTTTGACAGAACCTGTTCAGCTTTTTCTGATTCGGCATTTCGTTCGTTTACCAATGCCTGCTCGGACTTGCGGAGCCAAACGGCAGCCTCTTCAGAAAACTGACCGCTCGTTCCTTTCAGTTGGATGTATTTTGTCAGCCAGTCAACGCTTTGCTTGTATTGTTGCAGGTGAAATGAATTTTTTCCGAAGAAAAACGTTAGGTCCGAGGGGACGGTCTTGATGTTACTGAGAACATGACGGAATTTTCTGTCAGCGAAATCGTACTTTCCGATGTCCATGAAATAGATACCCGAATCCAGCTCGCGCATCAATACGGCCTTTCGTCGTTGTTCTTCCTGTCGCAAGAATTCCTGCGCCTTGTCGTCCTGCGCGAATAGCTGTAGCGTTAGCGTGAAGAGAAATAGTAATACCGAAACCTTTTTCATTCAAATCTTTCTTTTGAAACGTCCAGCCACTCGAGTGAAGAATTGTGAAAGATGTCTTCCTTCACTGATTTATCGAGTGGCATGTCTTCAATAAACCTACCAATTTCCAAATCTCCCAAGGGAAATGGATAATCAGATCCCAGCGTGATTTTTTTCGATCCTTGTAATTTCATTACATACTCAAGCATCATCTCATCGTGCGTCACACTATCTACCCAAAAATGCCCGAGATATTTTCTCGGGTCAATGTTATTATCGATGGCAACCAGATCGGGTCTGCAATCAAAACCGTGTTTAATTCGACCGATGGTTGGCAGAAATGATCCGCCTGCGTGGGCAAAATTCACTCGGAGCTTCGGAAGCCTTTCAAAAACTCCGCCAAAGATCATGGAACAGATTGCGCGCGATGTTTCGGCTGGCATGCCAACCAGCCACGGAAGCCAGTAGCGTTCCATATTTTTTTGCCCCATCATATTCCAGGGATGCACAAGTACTGCTAGTGATAAACGCTCACACGCTTCAAAAATTGGGAAGAACCTGTCTTCGTTCAGGTTGAGATCGTTAATATTTGAACCAATCTGGATTCCCTGTAATCCGATTTGCTTGCAACGTTCAAGCTCCTGGATAGCAAGCTCGGCATCGTGCATCGGCACCGTTGCGAGGCCCAGGTAATGTTTTGGGTACCTGACAATCAGATCGGCGAGATGATCATTGAGGAATTTCGACAGATCGAGGCAATCGAGCGGCCGCGCCCAATAGGAGAACATCACGGGTATCGTGCAGACGACCTGAACCTGTGTGCCGAAGCGGGCATATTCTTCAATGCGGATTTCGGGATCCCATGAGTTTTCCTGGATCTCGCGGAAAAACTGATTGCCGCGCATCATCTTAGCCGAGCCTCGCTTGTGATGCTGGAGATAGATGAAGTCGCCGTAACCGAATTTGTCGCTCCAGTTGGGTAATTTCTTGGGAATGATGTGCGTGTGACTGTCGATCTTCAGCATGGTCTAATAACTGAATCCGGCAAAGATACGGATTAGAATTTAGTCGACACGGATTCAAGTGCAGTATTTAGAAATTGTGGCGTCAAGCGATGCTTCGACTTGAGCGGTTTCAACGATGCCGCTCACGGATACTGTATCAGTCAGAATAGTCACGAAGCTTTACTACTAGGTAAATTTCACCGAGATATCCAACGTGCGCTGATCGTAGCTAACGCCATATTTGTCAAGTACATCTTTTGGAACACCATCCCATTGGTTAGGACGATTGCCAACGTATCCCAAATCTGCGATTCCCATCTTGCTCGTAAAAAATCCGGTGGCCGTCAGGTCGCGCATGAGATTAAAGAAGGATACACCCTGGCTTAATTCTGCCGCGGCGTGTTCCGGATATGCAATATCATCTACTATCCTGATCCGCTCTTCGTCGGAGCAGGAAACAAAATTTGTATTAAAGCGCTTCAAAGAGTGCAAGTCCAGCCAACGCAAACCACCTCTCATGGGAAGCTGGTGTTTCGGCATATCTTTCACGATAAATTCAATGAAGTCCGGTACACCTGCATCCGTTGCACTACCCGAAAAATCATCGCGCGGAATAATAATGTCCGCGAGGATCGCGATTGTTTTCATTTCGTGTTCGTCGAAAAATTTTTCGTTCAGCAACTTTCTCTCATACGCTTTTTCTTCAACGGTACGGTCGATGGTCGGCTGGTACAGCTGCTCCGGTGCTTCTTTTACCTCTGTTTTGCACGACTCAAGTAACAGCCCTGTTCCGGCAGTTCCGACGATTAATGACTTGAGATATTTTCTTCTATCCATAATAAAAAAACTTAGAGGTTTTGTTTTTTAATCTCATCTATCATGTATTCCGATGCACGCATAGCCAATGCAAGAATTGTCCATGTTGGATTTTTATCAGCTTGCGAAACAAACGGGCCACCATCAACAATAAAAAGATTTTTACAATCATGTGCCTGGTTGTACTTGTTAACAACAGAACGCTTGCGATCATCGCCCATGCGAGTTGTCCCCACTTCATGGATTATTCTTCCGGGGGCCTCAAGGCCATAATCATTTTCAGCGCCATCATTTCCCCACGTCACAACACCGCCCATCTTATCAATGATCTCGGCAAATGTCTGTTTCATGTGCCGCGCCTGTTTTACTTCATAGTCGCTCCAGGTGTAATGAAAGCGCAGCACGGGAATGCCATACTTGTCGACGGTGATCGGATCGATCTCGCAATAATTATCCTTGCGGGCAATCGCTTCGC
The DNA here is from genome assembly GCA_035628595.1 of Chryseosolibacter sp. GTDB lineage: Bacteria > Bacteroidota > Bacteroidia > Cytophagales > Cyclobacteriaceae > Chryseosolibacter. The sequence goes on along the minus strand of DASPJN010000021.1, from coordinate 13,281 downwards.
CGCGCCCCGCCATTCCAAAAGTCGCGCCGTAAAAATGACGGTAGTCGTCCTTGAGTGAAGCGCCGTAACCGCCTCCTTTCTTTATCGTGCCATCGCGGCCGGGATATTTTCCGTTTGTATGTTGCATTCCAAAACCGAATCCGTACGCTGGCATTCGCATGCCGCCCCAGTATTCAATATGATAACCTCGTGGGAAATCGAGTTTTCTGTTATCGAGCCACCACGGGGTGTACACATGCATTCCGCCAACCCCGTCTTCATTATATCGTTTCCTTCCGACAAGTTGCGGCAGAAATCCGCCCATAGACGCACCGGTAGAATCGTGCAGATATTTTCCGACCACTTCACTTGAATTTGCGAGCCCGTTTGAATGCATCGAGGATTTGGAATTCAAAAGCAGTCGCGCAGATTCGCACGCACTTGCAGCTAATACTACAACCTTTCCCCGAACGAAATGCTCCTGCATATCGTCCTTGTTGACGTACGAGATCCCTGTTGCTCTCCCTTCGTTATTAGTCGACACCTCGCGCGCCATTGCGTTTGGAAACACATCGACGTTACCGGTGGCGACGGCCGGATTCACCAGTACAGATGAGGATGAAAAGTCAGCATGAACAGTGCATCCACGATTGCATTGCGCGCAGTAAAAACATTGCCCGCGTTTGTCGTTTATTTTTTGCGTCAGGATCGACAGTCGTGATGGAATAACCGGGACGCCAATAGATGTAGCCGCGTCTTTGATAAACAGTTCGTGCAGCCTTGGCTTTGGTGGCGGAAGAAAAATGCCATCCGGTTCGTTCGGTAAGTTTTCAGGTGAGCCGAATACTCCGATCAGTCGATCTACCTTGTCGTAATAAGGTTTCACATCGTCGTAAGAAATTGGCCAATCGTCTCCGAGTCCATCGATGCTTTTATGCTTGAAGTCGTTTGGTCCGAAGCGAAGTGAAATTCTTCCCCAATGATTTGTCCGTCCGCCCAGCATGCGTGCGCGAAACCAATCGAACTTTGTTCCGTTCTTGTGCGTATAGGGTTCGCCCTCGAGCTCCCATCCGCCATAAGCTGCATCGAAATCGCCAAAGTGTCTAAAGTCGGAAGCTGCACCACGACGAAGCGATTCGTAAGACCATTTAAGTTGTGTGACGTTCTTAGCAGGATCGTACATTGGGCCGGCTTCGAGCAATGCGATTTTGAGTCCTGCATTGGCAAGTGTGTAGGCAGCCATTCCGCCGCCGGCACCGGAGCCAACAATTACCACGTCGTAAGTTTTTGGCGATTCCTTAATTTGAAAGTGAGGCATCTTCGCGTTCAGGTATATGAGTTTGAAGATACATCAAATAAAAATATCTACGCGAAGGTTTTCGGAGGAATCCACATCGTCCCGTTACCGATTTCTTTCATTCCTCCTGGGAACGGGATCATATCCATGTGTTCCCCATGGATGGCAGCGTCCGATTCGTTTCATGCCCAGCCATATTCCTTTTATCACTCCCCATTCGTTAATTGCTTCGACTGCGTATTGCGAACACGTTGGGGTGTGGCGACACTGTGCACCCAGCAACGGAGATATCGTCAGCTGATAAATGCGGATTGGTAATATAAAAAGCTTCTTAAACACTTAGTTTTCGACAGACCAGGTGATCTCGCCATCCTTGCCATCTTTTAACTGAACACCGATCTTCTTTAAATCGTCCCGGATCCGATCAGATAAACTGAAATTTTTGTCTGTGCGTGCTTTCTTTCGAAGCTCGATCAGAACATTGACGACACCGTCAAGCAGCTGATCATTTTGCGCAGCCTCTTCCTTTAGTCCAAGCACGTCTTCCATGAAACCGACATAACGCTGGCGGAATTTTTCAAATGCTTCCTTATCAATCGATTCAGGTTTCTGGTTGCCGGATTTGAAATCATTGATACGCGATGCCATTTCGAAAAGTACAGCCAGCGTTTTTGCTGTATTGAAATCATCGCTCATGTTTTCAAACAATTCTCCGTTCAATCGTTCGATTTCTTTCTGAAGCTCATTGTTAACTGACGCTGCAGAAGTGTAAGATAAAGTCTTTACAATTTTCAATGCGTTACTAAGCTTGCGATAACCTTTTTCCGCTGCGTTCAAAGCTTCATTACTGAAGTCAAGCGTGCTTGAATAATGCGATTGCAACATGAAGAATCGGACAACAGAAGGCGAATATCCTCTTTCTAATAATTTATGTTCGCCAGTAAATAATTCCTTCGGAAGGAATGAATTACCAAGGGACTTGCTCATCTTCTGACCATTTACTGTCAGCATGTTTGAGTGAATCCAGTAGTTGACGGGTTGTTTTTCATTTGCGCCTGTTGCCTGGGCAATCTCGCATTCGTGGTGCGGGAATTTGAGATCCATTCCTCCTCCGTGAATGTCAAAAGTTTCCCCTAGGTATTTTGTGCTCATCACAGTACATTCAATGTGCCATCCGGGGAATCCATCTCCCCAGGGAGAGGGCCAGCGCATGATATGAGCCGGGGATGCTTTTTTCCAAAGCGCAAAATCGATCTTCTCTCGTTTTTCATCCTGGCTATCCAGGTCGCGACCGCTTTCCATCAGGTCTTCGATTTTTCTTCCGGAAAGAATTCCGTAGTGATGTGACTGATGATATTTCTTGACGTCGAAATAAACAGATCCGTTTACTTCGTAAGCTAAACCTTTATCGAGCAGTTTTTGTGTAATCGCAATTTGTTCAACGATGTGGCCTGTCGCTGTTGGCTCGATACTCGGCGGAACGATATTGAAATCGCGCATCACTTCATGGAAATCTTCGGTGTATTGCTTGACAATTTCCATCGGCTCGAGTTTCTCAAGACGCGCCTTCTTGGCAATCTTATCTTCACCTTCATCGGCGTCGCTTTCGAGATGTCCAACGTCTGTAATATTCCTTACATAGCGTACCTTATATCCAAGATAACGAAAATATCGAGCGATCACATCAAAGGTCATGAACGTGCGGGCGTTTCCTAAATGCGCCTTGTTATAAACGGTCGGACCGCAGACATACATGCCAACCTGACCTGGGTGAATAGGAATAAACTCTTCCTTTTTGCCGGTTAAGGAATTGGTTATGTAAACCTTGTATTGATCGTAAAGAGCCATAATGTAAAAGTGGGCCAAATTAGCAATTATACGCTAATTGACGAAGGTGGTTAACCGCTCAAGATGTTAATGATAATTTAATTCACGATATCGGTGCCCACAAACTCCGGCACGGGCAAATTTGCGTGACAGACTTCATTCAATTTTTCAACCAGGTATTTACAAAGGACGGGTGAATGCCGTTCGTCGTGCTGATGCATGAAAAAGTAGACTTCGTGAATACCTTGCTGCTGCCATAGATCGATTCGTGTTACCCATTCGTCGATGCGTTTGTAATCGGTGGGATGGAGGCCGTTTCCGTTAAACCTGATAAATGCTTTCGGAACAGTAAGTGTCATGTGCGCACAGTCGCGTCGTCCCGCCACATCCGTAATGACCAATCCGATGTTGTTATCAGCAAAGGAGTTTAGCATTTGTTGTTTATTGTTCTCGACGAACCACGATTCATGTCGAAGCTCGACGAAAAGAGACATCTCCGGTGGCAATGAACGACTGAAAGTTTCAATGAGAGGAAGGGTTTTGGGGCCCATTCCCGGGTGCGGCATGAGTAAAACCGGGCCGAGATTTTTTCCGAAGCCGGAAATTCCGTTGATAAAACGTTCCAATTGTTCCTGAATGTCTTTAAGACGTTTAACGTGAGAGAGCTGGCCCGTTACTTTCGGACAGAAAATAAAATCAGCAGGTACTTTCTTTCTCCATGACGATGTCTGTGCATTTGAAGGCATCCTGTAGAAGGAAGCGTTTAACTCAATTGAATTGAAATGTTTGCCATAGTGATTGAGGAAGTCAGCTTCTTTTGTCCCGGGTGGATAGATACTTCCCACCCAGTCTTTCCGACCCCACTTTGCACAGCCGGCAAAAAACTTCGTTTTCGCCGTGGGCGCCTTGGAAAGGATTTCCTTATTGAAGTCAGGTTCCGCCGGAAGCGAAAAATCTAGGGAATCAAAATCAGTGTCGGTAAGTCGTCCAAAGTCCATTGCCGAAGATATGTCATTTGAGATAAAAAGTGAATGCGTGGCTTTTGATAAATAAAAAAGACAGGTTCGCACCCTGTCTTGAAAAGTAAATGTCTGGTTTTGATTAATCGACTTTTGCCAGGTTCATTTCAAAAAATTTTCGCCATTGATTTCCATCTCTTGAAAACTCACCGACTTCGTTCCACGTTTTTTGTGACGGATTAAGCGCGATTGTATATCTGATTTTTCCGTTGGGTGTATCGAAGCCCCACTGGTAATTATTGTCCCCTGTAATATTAAACCACGCATCAGTACTCTTGCCATCCTTCAGCCATGACTTCATCTTATATTGACCTGTCGCATTGTCGTAGGAAAGAACAGCAAGTGCGTGATGTACAATTGACTCGGTGTTTGTGGAGGCATCATTCGATTTGCCGATACCTTCGATCAACAGGACAGAACCGTCTAGTTTGTTTTCGATTTTTTCATCAACCATAGACGTCTTTGTTTCACCGGTGGGTGTTTGAATAGTTCCTTCGCCTTTCCAATTTCCAATCCACGCAGAGAGGGCTTTCATTTTGTCCTTGTGATCCACACCGGAAGGTTGTTGTGCACTCGCCAAAGGGGGCAAGAGACAGATGATGAAAATGATTGCTTGTGTTTTCATAGTGATAATGTTTAACGTTGGATGTATTGTTTAAGGTTGTTGACATATTCTTCAAAAGCCTTGATTCCTTTTTTTGTAATGCGGCACGTCGTCAATGGCTTTTTACCTTTAAATGTTTTTTCTATCGTGATATATCCGGCCTCGGATAATTTGTCGAGTTGTATACTTAAATTTCCTGCGGTACTTTGCGTTTTTTCTTTAATGAAAGTGAAGTCAGCTTTTTCAAGCGATAACAACAAAGACATAACCGCCAACCTCAACTGTGAGTGAAGCAATGGATCGAGATCCTTAAACATCATTCGTCCTTCTTATTCTTCAACAGATATCCTGGCAACAGGTAGCCTCCTACGAATGCACCTGCATTGATTAGCGGTTGCATTTCTTTCGAGACAATGAAGCAAACGATGCCCAAAACCCAGAATGTCATTGCACCGGCAACAAGCGGGCGAAACCGTAGAATGGCGCCAGTGGCGAATGTTGGTATTGCGGTCATAAGCAATACGACTGGGTTGAGCTGATAGTTGATGCGGCTTCCAAAAGCGATGAGAACCGCTAGCGAAATGCCATAGCCGAGCCAGATCCAACCACTAAGCCGGCCAAGGTGGGTCGAAGCTTCTGGTGACGATCGCTTCGAGTACATCCTCCATAAACTCACCATCCACGCCGGGATGGTGATTGCCCAAATCATTTCTGGATGTTGATAACCATTTTCGGACAGAATATATACGCCAACGTTAGCGATTACGACGACCCATCCCCATAACAAAAAGTAGAACGCATTCCGTTGTACTTTACCTTTAGCCTCGTTGATCATCCGTGTGATCACGTCCAGGCTTTGCTCGATTGTCATTGTTTCCTGCTTTTCCATATTGCTATTAACGATACAAACGTAAACTAGTTTATAATATAAACCAAAATATTTTGAAATCGCCCCGGACGGGCTAAATTTGGGCATGTTTACAGGAATTATCGAATCATCGGGTGTCGTTGAACAGGTACAGGCCGAGGGGACTAACACCCATTTCTGGATTGGAAGCGCGATTAGCGAGCAGCTTAAGGTCGATCAGTCTGTTTCACACAACGGCGTTTGTCTAACGGTGACAGAGGTTCGGGGAGGCTCGCATCGTGTGACTGCGATCGAGGAGACGTTGAAGAAATCAAATCTTGGGACACTCACAGCAGGATCAAGTATTAACCTTGAACGATGTATGCTGAACAATGGAAGATTCGATGGTCATATTGTTCAGGGACACGTTGATCAAACTGGTATCGTGAAAGCAATTGAGAATCGTGATGGCAGCTGGCTCTTTCGGTTTGAGTACGATCCGTCGTTGGGAAATGTAACGGTCGAAAAAGGTTCGGTTGCTGTTAACGGCGTCAGCCTCACGTGTTTCAATTCAACACGCAATGGTTTTACCGTCGCGATCATCCCATATACTTACGAGCACACAAACTTTAATGAATTAAAGGTCGGTGACAGCGTCAATCTGGAATTCGATATTGTTGGAAAATATGTGAAGAGGCTCGTTGAGCTAAGATAAATTTCGTCTCGCGACTAGTTTTTTATCCAGAACATTGCTGAGGTAAAAAGAACCCGCGGCTGACACGATCCCTACCAAGCCCCCGACGATGATGTCCGCTGGAAAGTGAACACCCAGGTAGATTCTCGAATAAGATACCAGCATCGCCCACGGAAATAGCCATAATGCCCACTTACTACTATCTCTGAAAAGAAGCCAGAAAAAAGTTGCCACCGCAAATGTGTTCGCGGCATGACTTGATGCGAATCCGAATTGTCCGCCCCGGTATCCATTTACCGTATGAACGAATTCCTGAACTGTAGCATCATGCGAAGGTCTGTGTCGTTCAAAGTATGGTTTCATTACTCCGCTGGTTATGCGATCAGAAATTCCGATCGCAAGTGCAATGCAGATAATCGGTGCCCACGCGGAGGTTTTGAATTTCCTGGCCAGCAAGTACAGCAGTAGGGCGTAGAAGGGAATCCAAAAATACGTTTGGGAAATCTGGTACATCACCTGATCAAGCTGTGGATGATGAAGCTCGTTCAAAAAACGAAATAGCGCTTTATCCCACGCTATAAGCTGATCGGTCATCACTTAAAAATTTGATCTGAGTTTCATTGCTTTCCTGAAGCCAGGTTACTGCCTGGTCGTAAGTAGGGAAAAATTGTTGCTCGATGCCGAGTTGCAGAAGTTGATGCTTAATGCCGTTGTAGTAGTCCTGCTGAACATCGTCGGAATGATCTGGAACAATGGCGGCTATCCGTCTAAGTCCATACATGGCTGCCTGCGGCAAAATTGTTTTAAACATCCAAAGTTGATCGTCGCGTTTGATGTATCCCTGGTCGGTAAGGTCGGCGATGTAGTTTGGCGTATTGTATGCCTTCACAAAATCCAAACATTTTTGAAAGACATGCCGGTATTGTTCGCTTGATATCGGGCCATGCCAGATCACGCCGGTAGAATTAATACGGGCGTCAAAGAAGATGTTCGCATACGATTCATCAAAAAGAATTTGCCTGTCAATATTCTTCGGACGCGCAATGTAAGCCGTAAAACGTGTCTTTCTGTCTTTGTCGCTCAACACTTCTACATAGCCGCCCAATGCTTCAGCCTGGAGCTTAACCAGGTAAAGCCCTATGCCTTTTCCCTCTGTATGAAAATGAAAGCGCTTATAAAGCTTGAAGAGATTTTCGCGGTGACTTTTCAGATCAATACCCAGTCCGTTATCGATAACCTCAAGGGTGACGAAATCATTTTCAACGCCGGCCTTAACATTTATTTCCGGGACACGATCCGACGAACGGTATTTGATCGCATTTGTGATCAGGTTGTAAAGAATACTATGGATCATCGGTCTGACTGAGTAAATAACCGGGCAACTCTCTACGTTAATACTAATCTGAATACCGTATTTTTTGATGTCTTTTTCAAACTCCAACAAAATTCCCTCGATTTCGTTTTTCAGATCGATCTGCTGACGGATAGAAAAGATATCGTGGCGGATATCAATGATCTTTGAAAGGTCTTTAATGATCGATTCAAGTTTTTGGATCGATGTTTTTACGTGCTCAAAAATACTGGCATTTTCGTCAGTAAGGTTTCTTTTATCGATAAGGCTAATCAATCCACTCAGGCTGGCTACAGGTCCACGCAGATTGTGGGAAACAGTGTATGAAAACTGTCGAAGCTCGTTATTATGTTTGATCAGCTCATTGTTAGTGGCAGCGAGATCATTGTTCATCTCGTTTAACTCGCCGGAAAGGGTTTTATTCTGCTTAACCAGCATTTCCTTTTGATCCTGGATAAGCCTATAGGCCGCCTGTAGTTTTTGCTGACTGATATTCAGGTTCTCTGTTTGAGCTACGATCTCCGAATTCTGCGCTTCGATCTCCGCGTTTTTTTCCGTCAGATTTTCATTGACATCGTTCAGGTCATCAATAAGGTCTTCGGCACGTTTTTCACTCACTTCCGAAATGCGTTTTTGAAAAAGCACTGCGCCAACCATGATCATGTATGTAATGAAAACAACGATGTTCGTAAATGTATAATTAGACTCAAGAAGATTGTCCTGTCGGTAAGGAACGTCAAAGAGAGTATGCAACGGATCGTGCGACAACAGCAACGCAAGATTGAGAAAACTCATGCTGAGCAACAATACGCGTTCGCGAAACGTAAAAAAGATCGCTGGGAAAACGCAGCTCGCGAGCATTATAAAACGGAAGGTGAAATAATCGAGCTCTTCCTGATAAGCGTAATAGAGATTTTTGGAATAGAGTGATATGGATATGGTCGTTACCGGCACGATGAAGCATGACAGTATCCGACTGGTTGTGGTGTAACCGGCAGCATTAAATAATAATGGCGTAAGGCACAAGACAGATACCGCAGGGATACAAAGCGTAATAACCGTCAAGCCGTACCATACATAGTAGGCGCCAAAAAGTCCCATCCCAACAGCAAACAATATGACGCTAACAATATTTGAAAGCAGGATACTTCTTCTTCCGGAAGTAGTGTCGGCGAAATGAACGCCCAGGTTGCAAGCCGTTTGAAGAAGAGTCATTATGTGAAGCAGGGTTTTTGCGAAAAAACAAAGTCAAATTTACTAAATAGGAGGTAATATGCTTTAATCTTGTAAAATGAAGTTTTCGCAGCTACCCCATTCTGTCCTGATGATCCGACCTGCGTCATTTGGATATAACCAGGAGACTGCTGGTTCAAATGCTTTCCAGCGCAATGACATTCAACCTGCCGACGTAGTAAGCGCAGCGGCTGTGGCGGAGTTTGATAAAATGGTTGATCTCTTACAATCGCATGACATCGAAGTTATCGTGGTACAAGACAACACAGATGTTGTGCTTCCTGATGCCGTGTTTCCGAATAACTGGATTTCATTTCATGAAGATGGTTTTGTTATTCTTTACCCAATGATGGCTGAGAACCGTCGCTTAGAGAGGAGGTCAGATCTTATTGATAAGCTGAAAAAAGACTTTAGGGTGTCAAACGTCATTGACTTTTCGGGGCACGAATCCGAAAACGCTTTTCTTGAAGGAACCGGCAGCGTCATCTTCGATCATTCGCACAAAAAAATTTATGCGTGCCTTTCACCCCGTACACATGAAACCCTTATCCAAAAATTAGCAGGCGTGCTTTCTTATCAATCGATTGTTTTTCGCGCCTTCGATGAAAACAAAACGGCCATTTATCACACTAATGTGATGATGAGCATCGGAAATGGTTTCGTTGTTATTTGTCTTGATGCAATTCCTGACGAAGACCAGGATCTTGTGCTGGAAAGTTTTGCAACGGATGACATGAAGGTGATTGCCATTAGTTATCAGCAGATGCATGCCTTTGCGGGAAATATGTTAACCGTGAAAAACAAAAATGGCGAAGCTGTACAACTTATGTCGGAAACCGCGTTCAAGTCACTCATTCCCGGGCAGATTAACGAAATGAGTAAATACGCGGAGATTCTTCCCATCCCAATTGATACAATTGAAAGGTATGGTGGTGGAAGTGTTCGCTGCATGCTGGCCGGAGTTCATTTGCCTCGAAAATGATCAATTGCTGTGCTTGAATGCCGTCGAAAAAAGTCGTTAATTGTATAGTCTAACATTGTCTTTAAGTAAACGGTATGAAAAAGTTTGATCTCGTCGTAATCGGAGCGGGGCCTTCGGGTTATGCGGCAGCAATGCGCTCCCTTGATTTTAAGAAAAGGACGTTGCTGATCGAAAAAAATCGCGTAGGTGGTGCAGGGGTTACGAACGGCGCGTTGTCCTCCAAGACCTGGTGGGAACTGTCCAGAGAGACAGCCTCATTCCGTAAAAACTTAAGACGATTTAATCTTCAGGAACCATCTATCAATTATAAGGAGATACAGGAGGAAGTCGGCAGGGCGGTGCAGGAACGCAAAAGTTTACTTGAAGACCACCTCGAACAAATTAAAGAGAGTGGTTACGGCCGGTTGTTCGAGTACATGCGGGGTACAGCGCGATTACTTACCAAAAACGAGATCGAGATCATTACCGATGAGGGAATTGAAGTGGTTGAAACGGACTTTATCATACTTGCGACCGGTAGCCGTCCACGTTATCTTCCTGAACTTCCTATCGATGAGAAGATCGTGATGACAAGTGATGGCATCGAAAACATGAGTGCCTTTCCAAAAAGTATGGTGATCGTTGGTGCCGGTGTGATTGGTTGCGAGTACGCCACTATTTTTTCCGGCTTTGGTCAAACGAAAGTTCACCTGATCGATAAAGGTGATCGCATTCTTCCTTTCGAAGATGAAGATGTAGTGAAAGTGATAGAGCGGAATATGGAAGCGAACGGCGTGCTTATTCACAGAAACTCGCGATTGATCCGTATGGAAATCAAAAAAGGTCGTGTTGAATATGAGCTTGAATATACGGATGGAACAAAAGCAATCTTCGATGTTGAAAAGGCGCTTGTTGCCGTAGGCCGTACGCCGAATTATGAAGACTTGTGGCATAACGCTGTGCCAATAAACATGACAAAGCGCGGGATCGAGGACAACGACACGCAGACAAGCGTTGATAATATTTTCGCTGTGGGTGATATTACCGCAGATATTTCACTTGTGAACGTCGGCGAGTTGGAGGGGCGTTATGCCGTTGAAAGAATTTTCGGTAATCCCTTGCGGAAGCTTGTCTACGAAAACATCAGCACAATTATGTTCCTGAATCCGGAGGTGGCCGGCGTTGGACTGAATGAAATACAGGCACGCGAAAAAAACATCGACTACAAAGTTGTGACACTCGATTATGCTTGTATTCCAAGAGCAATCGCTAAGCGAAATACACAGGGTTTTATCAAGTTGCTGGTGGCAAACGATGATGAGATGAAGATTTTGGGATTGAAGATCATTGGCAATCATGCTTCAAGTGCGATGCAAGCCGTGGCGCTTCTGATTTCGATGAACAAGGGGATAGAAGAACTCGCGGAGTGCGTTCATCCTCATCCATCAATAACCGAAGGGATTCAGGAATGTGTGCGCATGCTTCTGGGGAAATCGATGTTCAAGCCCGACGCATTGAAAGGAAAATTATCATGTCGCATTAGCGCAAGTGGTGTCTACGCAGACATACGCTTTTGAATTAAATTAAGACAGCATGCGTTTGTTGATTGTAGTGATTATTCTCTCGATCTCCTCTGATGTTTTTGCTCAAACAAAGCGAGGAAACACGCGTGCATCCAGAAATCATGAGTATGAAGCTGTCGACTTTGAGGATATAATGAGACGTTACCTTCAAAAGGATACGAGTCATCCACTTGAAGGAATTTATTCGATCTCATGTGTAATAACTAAAACAAGCAAGCCATTTCTTTCCGATGTTGAAAAAGAGAAGGTCGTGAGTAAGCAGGATAATTATGCGCGTGTGGCAATCCTGAAAGATCATGTGGGATCAAAAAGGGATTTTATTGAAATCTCGTTGAGTTACCGCGAAATGGAAATTTATCCGATCATGGGTGAGTTAAGCATGCTTTCAGAGGGCAAAGGATACATCTACTCACACACGGAGCCTGATGGCTCGGTTATCACGTTTTCGATGCTCAATGAATCTTCAGAGCTTCTCGAAGGCGTTTATTCAAAAATCGAAAAACGGAAGACGATTACGTATCATCTTTCTTATCTCAAGATTTTCCCGAAAGCGGAGGCAGTTGTATCCACCGACTAGCTCATTTTTTACCGCGATCTTTTAATATCGCGAGAACATCGTCGAATCCATACCCCTTTTCAATAAGTAGCACCAGATAGTGGAACATCAGGTCGGCAGCCTCGTTAAGAAAAAGTGATCCGTTTTCATCCTTGGATTCAATCACCAGCTCGACAGCTTCTTCACCTACCTTTTGTGCGATTTTATTTATGCCTGCTTCAAACAATGAGCTTGTGTACGAGCCCTTCACTGAATTTCTTTTCCGTTCCCGGATCGTGTTTTCTAGCACCCGCAGATTCCAGCGTCCGTTTTTTTCATCGAAGCATGTATCACTTCCAGTGTGACACACGTTTCCATTCGGTGTAGCCTTAATGAGTAACGTATCCTCGTCGCAATCCATTTTTATTTCTTCGACAGCGAGAAAATGTCCCGAAGTTTCACCTTTCGTCCAGAGCCGTTTTTTTGTTCTGCTGTAAAAAGTCACGCGCTTCTGTTCAAGTGTCATCATTAAAGCGTCAGTATTCATAAACCCAACCATTAATACGCAATTCGTTAGTGTATCCTGAATAACAACCGGAATCAAGCCGCTGGCTTTGTCAAAATTTATCTTGCTGATATCGATCATCGTTAAGTCTTATTGGTATTTGATTGTTGTGAAGAAATAATTTCAGTTCAGGGATATCGATCTCACCGAAATGGAAGACACTTGCGGCCAGCACAGCGTCAGTTTTTCCATGTGCGAAAGCGTCGACGAAGTGTTCCTTTTTTCCGGCACCGCCCGAAGCAATTACCGGAATGCTAAGAAGATCGTGAAGCTTATTTAACGCCTCAACCGCGAATCCATTTTTTGTTCCGTCGTGATCCATGCTTGTGAAGAGTATTTCACCAGCACCTCGTTCCTGCGCTTCCTTCGCCCATGCAAAAAGATTTTTGTTGGATTTGACATTGCCACCATTTGTATGAACAATCCATTGGCCATCAACTGTTCGTGCATCAATCGCGATGATAACACATTGCGAACCAAACGCGAGTGATAGGTCCTCGATCAGTGAAGGTTGCTTTACGGCTGCAGAATTGATGGCTATTTTATCTGCTCCTGCTTCCAGTAGCGATGCAACGTCATGGATATTGGCTACTCCGCCTCCAACAGTGAACGGGATATTGATGTGTCTTGCGATTTCGCGTACAAGCGACGCGAAAGTCTTTCGTTGCTCGTTTGTAGCCGAGATGTCAAGAAACACCAGTTCATCAGCACCGTTTTGCGAGTAGATTTGCCCCAGCGCAACCGGATCACCGGCATCGCGTATATTGGCGAAGTTTACGCCCTTGA
>DASPJN010000020.1:0-11341 GCA_035628595.1 Chryseosolibacter sp. | reverse complement strand
GGCATAACTCCCGAAACACACCACCAGGCTGAAGTGCTGTTGCTGCTTACAAATAATTATTCCGTAGGTAGGGATTATGGTGATATCGTCAGTTCGTCCTTCGACGACGGCGAAGGTTTTATGGGAACTCGGCTGCTACAGAATGAGTCGGAAATTTATACAGTTGAAGGCATTTCGCGTTCTGTTCAGACTGCCGGAAAGCCTCAGCTCGAGATTATGGTCACCGGCCGAGGACCAATGCAACACATGGCAGAGATTTCGGTTGGTACATCGCTTCGTTTACTGACATCTGTTTCGGTTAATGGCTATTCTTCGCAAAAAATCAATCATGAGATCGAGTGGTCTGATATCGCTTCTGATGGAACATTGCAGGTTCGGGTGGCAGTAAAAATTGCAGACGAAACATCCGCACGTTTGAGTGCGAACTATATCCAGGTTCGGTATCCACAAGCGCTTGACATGGATGCGAAAGACCATTATTGGTTTAATATCGATGAACGTGCGGATAGCCGTGCAGTTGTAAATATCGAAAATGCGTCTACCGGCACGCGGTTGTTTGATATCACGGACCCGGAAACAGTGGTTGAAATTCAGACGACAATGTCATCAACACTGGATGCAGTAATTCCTACCGATGGCACAACGCGTAAGCTACTGGCAATCGGCAAACCCATCATTCCTTCGATGCAGGTTGTGACATTCCGGAATATTTCACCTTCGAATCACGACTATGTTATCGTCACGCACCCAACGCTGCGTCGACCAGCTTTGACTTATACAGATCCTGTTGAAGCGTATGCATCTTATCGCGCATCGGAGGCAGGAGGAGCTTACGACACGTTGATTGTTAACATCGGAGAGTTATACGATCAGTTTAACTACGGAGAAAAGTCGCCACTGGCAATTTTTCATTTTATAAAGTTTCTCGCAGCCACGAAGCTGCCGTCTTACTTATTCATTATCGGAAAGGGCCTGGATGCTAACTATAACGCGTATCGTGACCAGGCACAATGGGCCGGATATCATTTTGTACCCTCTGGCGGAATGCCTGGCTCTGATTTCATTTTCAGCGCTGGACTTGCAGGCGAACCGAATGTTCACGCCATTCCTACCGGGCGGTTGACAGCAACCTCTTCCAATGATGTTGCAGCTTATCTGAATAAGGTTGTCGAAAAAGAGGCACTCCCATTTGATAATCTCCGCCGAAAAAACATCCTGCACTTGAGCGGCGGCGTTTATCAGAACGAGCCACAGGCATTCCGTTCTTATCTCGAAGATTTTGGGAGAACAGCGAAAGCAGGATACTTTGGAGGAAGGGTGCAGGCTGTAGCCAAGCAATCGACAGACATTAAACTTATCAACATTGCCAAGGAAGTAAACGAAGGCCTTGGGTTCATTACTTTTTTCGGTCATTCATCTGCCACGACACTCGATTTTGATGTTGGCTTCGTTTCCGATCCCGTGATGGGTTATAACAACAATGCCGGTAAATATCCTATACTGCTGATGAATGGATGTGACGTGGGCAAATTTTTCCTGAACACAAAAATATTTGGAGAGGACTGGGTTAATTCTGCCAATAGAGGCGCCGTTGGATTTATCGGACATTCCAGTTTCGGATTCATATCGGCGTTGTGGAGATTTTCAGGACATTTTTACGAGACGGCTTTCGCCGACAGTGTACTCCTGGCAAAAGGAATAGGGGACATTCAGTTGGAGACCTCTCGACGTTATATGGCAGATCCTGACGTGGATCCGCTTCATCCTCGTAACATCACGCAGGTACAGCAAATGGTTCTACTCGGCGATCCCGCGGTACCGTTGTTCGGCGCGCAACGACCTGACTATGCGATTTTGGATGAAAATGTTTCGTTGCATGCGCTCGACGACAAGCCTGTCACCATTTTCTCTGATTCGTTCGCTATTGATTTTATCGTCCGTAACTATGGGCAAGCGCGACCCAAACCCTTCAACGTCCGCATCGTGCGGCAATTCAATGGCAATACTGTTAGCTACGACTCCACGTATCAACCGGTATATTACAGTGATACCATTCGATTTATCATTCGTGGAAATGATCCACACTTTGCAGGTGTCAATACATTTGAAGTTCGGATTGATGCAGACAACAGTATCGAAGAGTTGTCGGAAGGCAACAACACTGCTTACCTCGATCACTTCATCGCTACTAACAGCACGAAAAATTTATACCCCACGGATTTCTCAATCGTTTCGTCGGTCGAACCGGATTTATCATTTCAACACACGGACATCCTTTCGGGCGAGAAAATATTTGACGTAGAGATCGATACCATTCCGACTTTCGACAGTCAATGGAAAAAAACGTACTCTGTTACCACAACGGTGCTCGGAAAGCAAAAAGTCACGTTACTAGGCAACGATAGCACGACCTATTATTGGAGAACAAGGATTGCAAATCCCTCCGCCAATGAAAGCGCTGAATGGACGAAGGTCTCATTTACCTATATCGATGACGGGCCGGATGGATGGATGCAAAAACATTTTCCACAATTCGGGACAAATACTTTCGATGCGCTTCTCGCCGATAACACGGCCAGAACATTTGCATTCGATGAAACAAAGACGGAGGTTCTTATTCACACCTTCGGGGGTGATGCGTCTGCCAGGCTGAACGACGTAAGCGTTAAACTGAATGACGCCGAATATCACTTACGGCAACAGGGCTTCGGGTGCAGAAACAACACACTTAACCTGATTGCGTTTGACAAAACCTCCACCGTGCCATATCTCGGCATCGTTTTGAATTGGCAAAACAGGGCAGGCCGCACATGTGGACGGGAGCCTTGGGTGATCAATAGCTTTCGGCCAGCCGAAATGGTAACTGGAAACAATGATGATCTTATTAAATATATCGACAACATCGCGTCAGGTGACTCGGTCGTTCTCTTTACCATTGGAAATGCTGCGTTCAGCACCTGGCCTTCTGAAGCAAAGCAAAAGCTCAGTGAGATTGGACTTGCAGCCTCACAAATTGAATCGCTGGTTGACGGAGAGCCGATTGTAATCCTTGCAAGAAAAGGCGCTTCGGCCGGTAGCGCGCAAGTTGTTCGGCACACGGATGAAGAGGCACATACCGAACCTTTACACGTAGACGGTTCAGTGACCGGAAGTGTTGGATACGGCGAAATGACTTCAAATATTATCGGCCCAGCTGAGCGATGGAATAACATCAGTTTTAAAGTTGAAAAAGAAACCGCGGATGAAGTACTCATTGATGTTTATGGAATCAGTGTTGATAAACAAGCGTTCCTTTTGCTTAGTGACTTAACTGCAGCTACTGACCTTTCTTCAATCGATGCATCAGAACACCCGAATCTGAAACTCGTCTTCAAAACAAAGGATGAATCGAACCTTTCTCCAGCCCACTTAAAAATGTGGACAGTGAACTATACGCCGGTTCCGGAAGGTCTGATCTTCTACAAAGGTGATCGTTTTATGCAAACGCTCCAGGAAGGAGAAACCTGGTTCGGCGAGTTTAGTTTTATCAACGTAAGCAATACTGATTTTCCGGATTCTGTTTCTGTTGAATACGATGTTTTTAATCACGAATCGCTTCAGTCGAAAACGCACGTTGTAAAAATCTCGCCACCGTCTGCCGGCGATACAACTTTGTTTTCTATTCCAGTTGAAACTGTCGGCATTACCGGCATCAATGACATCCGGGTTTTTGTTAATCCGTATTTGCAGCGGGAAGCATACTACGACAACAACCTCTTCTCTTTACCCGGTCATATTTCGGTAGCAGGAGAGCGTTTTAATCCCGTGATAGATGTCACAATCGACGGCCGATACATTTCAAATGGTGATTATGTTTCAATATCACCTGAAATAAATTTCACGATGTGGGATGAAAATCCGTTTCTTTTAAAAGGTGATACTACAGGCGTTGAGTTATTGCTCGCGTATCCATGCATCGATGAGACATGCCCTTTCACACGTGTGAACTTTTCAAGTGAGAAAGTGACATGGACAAAAGCTACATCATCCAATCCATTTAACGTTGTTTATCAGCCGGAAGAATTGCCTGACGGTTCTTATGTGTTGCGAATTGAAACGTCGGATAAAGCCGGCAACACAAGCCCCAACCCATTCGAGGTTTCTTTTAAGGTATTACGAGAGAAAAATACGTTGGTGGCAACGCCCTATCCAAATCCGACAAATGGCGTATTGAAATTCAATTTCGATGTCACCGGAGACACCCCTCCCACACAGGCAATACTCCAGATCATCAGTGCGCGTGGAGAGCTACTAGGCACATTTGCCTTTGATTCTTTCCATGTCGGTGCCAATCAAAGATCCCTCAATCTTGAAGGGCTCGGGCTCGTCAATGGATTGTACCTGTACAAAATGACAATCTTTCACGACTCGAAGCAATATCAATCAGAAGGCAGGTTTGTACTTACCCGGTAAAAAAAGAGATGGTCTGTTTAACCATCTCTTTCAATAAATATTTTTCCTTCTGAAATTAGTCTCTGTACATCACTGCTTTCACCGCTTTCACGGTTCTGGCAACGTTCGGCAAAATCTCCTGGATCAGCGTTGGCGCGTAGGGCAGGGGAGCGTCGAGGCTGTTTATACGATGAATCGGAGCGTCGAGATAATCGAACGCGTGTTTCTGAATATGGTATGTTATCTCAGAAGAAATCGCAGCCAATGGCCATGCTTCTTCGACGATCACCAGGCGGTTGGTCTTCTTTACTGATTCAACGACAGTAGCGTAATCGATTGGTCTGACGGATCTGAGATCAATCACTTCGGCTGAAATTCCTTCCTTTTCAAGTTCCGCAGCCGCAGCCAGGGCTACTTTCATAATTTTTCCAAAGCTGACGATCGTAACATCGGTTCCTTCACGTTTAACGTCGGCAACACCTATCGGAAGAAGATACTCCTCGGTTGGAACTTCACCTTTATCGCCATACATCAACTCAGATTCCATAAAGATCACAGGATCATTGTCGCGGATGGAAGACTTCAATAAACCTTTTGCATCATAAGGATTTGACGGTACGACAACTTTTAAACCTGGGCAGTTCGCAAACCAGTTTTCAAAGTTTTGAGAATGCTGTGAGCTCAACATGCCAGCGTTACCGGTTGGGCCGCGGAACACCATCGGTATCTGGAATTGCCCTCCCGACATTGACATCATTTTCGCAGCGCTGTTGATCACCTGGTCAATGGCCACAAGAGAGAAGTTAAACGTCATGAACTCAATGATTGGTCTCAGTCCGTTCATGGCTGCACCAACACCAATACCGGCAAACCCGAGTTCTGCAATTGGCGTATCCAGCACCCGCTCCGGACCAAATTCATCCAGCATCCCCTGGCTTACCTTATAAGCGCCGTTATATTCAGCGACTTCTTCTCCCATCAGGAAAATGCTTGCGTCACGTCTCATTTCTTCAACCATGGCTTCGCGAAGTGCTTCTCGGAACTGAATTTCTCTCATAATGATCGTTAAGGAGCGTAAAAATAGTACCTGAGGGGCGGATTGGCAAAGCTCAAAACCGAAAGCCAACAAATAAAAAACCCCTCCCGGTTAAGGGAAGGGTTCCTTAAATCCAATGTTTTAAAAACCTACTTCAATGCGTTTCTGAAAGCATCTGTAGCAGCGTACTTAGCAAATTCAAGATCGCTGAGGGCAGCTTCCTTCATATTAGGATCAGCTTTTACAGCATTTGTAAGGTTGGTTACAACGTTTTCAGCATTACCGAGACGGGCCGCAGCAATTGCAGCACCATAGAATGCAGGTGCATAATTGCTGTTCTTGTCGGTTGCTTCTTTGAATGAAGTCATTGCATTTTGGTAATCCTTTGTGAGGATCTGTGCAAGACCTTTGTTAAAGAGGTTCTCAGCGTTATCAGTTGCTGCAGACTCAGAACGAACAGCGTCAGCGTATTTTGCAAGGTAGATTTCAGAAGCACCTTTTACACCGTTCAAACCAGATGCGTTGTCGCCAGTCAGACCATTTGCTTTTGATGCAGATGCGTAGGCAGCATAAGGATTGCCTTTCAGCATGTGAGCGGAAGCAAGGTTTGCGTGAACTTCAGGTGACTCCTGGATCTTTGCAGCCAGTTGTAACTGAGCCAACGCTTTATCAGCCAAAGCTGCAGCGTTTGCATCGTTTTCAATAGCCTGTGCGATGTAAGCAGCGCCAAGGTTGTTGTGCGCATTCCAGTTCTGACCTTTCTTAGTTGCAGCTTCGTAGATGGCAACTTTCTCCTCAAGAGATGGTGTCAATGTCGCTGCGTACATCAATTCTTCGAAAGAAAGTGTGTCCGCGTTAGCGCCTTGTGTGATTTGTTTTGCCAATACTGCGATCTCAGCATCTGTCTTCTTTTCCTTTACAACAAGGATCTCAGTTTTAGCTGTTCTCAGTTTCGGATATACGTCTTTAAATACTTTTCTGTATGTGCCAAGCTTTTGCATTGCTTTTTCCTGGCTTTCGAAAGTACCACCGCCATTGATGATGTTCAGGTATTCGGTTTTTTGCTCAGAAGTGATGCCATCATAAGAAGCAAGAACGTTTTTAAATTCGTTCCAGTCCTGGATAACAGGCTTAAGGATGAACTTGATTGAATCAGCCTTTCCTTTGTAATCGTACTTCTTCATTTCCGCGCGATAGAATTTTTCAATCGCTGCAGCGCGGTCTGGAGAAAGTTTTGAGTTTATTCTCTCAGCACCTTCAGGTGAGTGAGTACCTGTGATGGTTACAGTTCTTGTAGCGTTTTTAGAAGCGATGAATGCATCGAGCTGTTTTCCTTTCGGGCTTCTGATTTCAGACGTTCTCAATACAGAACGGCCTTGCTCGAAGATGAAATCAGGAATAACAATAGGCGTAAGCTCTTCCTGGTTGTTATAGCCATGATCTGCGTAAGCTGCAAATGCTACAGGTTGTACAAGCTTCGATGTTGTGATAACACCAGTTGCAACCTGCATGCGCGGCGTAGCTTTGGATTTTGCTCCTTTTGATGCAACGCCTTCAACTTCCAACACGCCAGACTTCATTTCTGAAGAATAAGGGAATGAGAATGTCTTAGTAGTTTTTGGCTGTTCTGTGGCGCTATTCGGATAATCTTCGGCCTTGAATGCAATAGGATCGAGCGCTTGCTCTTTCTCTCCATACTTGTAATAGGTATTCAGCGTATAGGCTGTACCTTTTTTCAACATTTTAACAGGAAGGTTAGCCGCCATGTCAAACGTTACGGTGTCCTTGTGAACTTCAAGAGGGTTAGGAGTAACCGTAAGGTTCTGATCTTTCGACATTTTCACCATCTTGGGCAGTGTACAGCCCGCAAGGCTCAATGCACCGACAAACAAAAATGAGTAAACTACTTTTCTCATTGGATTTAGAATTATGTTGGTTTTTAAGGGTTCAAAGCTAAACTTATGTAGATTTTTTTGCAATTATAGTCAAAAAAATAAGAAAGCAGCCATTTAGGCACATCAGTTGTGGTATCTTATATTTGTAAAGCTGATTTTAGTCGTTAAATCAACTTTTTTGGGGTTGAACTACATTAGAAAGGAATATGCGGGAACTAACTAACAAGATCCAGAACTTCTTTGAGGGTTACGCTTTTGGCGTTTGTACTCGTCTCGGAGAAAAGCTTGGGATGGCTACAAGTAGCATTCGTCTGTTTTTTATATATGCCTCTTTCATCACTTTCGGCTCACCGGTGTTGGTATACCTGGCACTTGCCTTTGTCATGAACATCAGAAAGCACTTGCGTAAACGCAGTCCCATCTGGGATTATTGATCAGACTTGATCACTTTTTTTCTTCGAAGAAAATAGTCAAAGACAATCATTCCCCTGTAGATCTGGGATCTCGGATATCCCGGATGCATCCGTTGCAGTGCCTTTCTTTTTTTACTGTTGATCTTCAAATCGCACACAAAAGCAACGTGTGCGTTGAATACTGCCTTAAAGTTGGCCCAGCTACCCTTCATCAGGAATGTGAGGGCAGCAAGCCAGTCGAGCATGATCCTTAACGGGAGCTTGTAGAGCATTTCGCTGCCATCCCAGTGCTTGTAGACAAGTGTCAATCCGTTTCTGAAATTCAGAAAGGTTTTGCGCGGACTTGCATATCCCAGTGTTCCCGCGCCGAGGTGGTAAACCGTACTTTCACCGCAATACATCACTTTGTGCTTTGCGCGATTGATCTTCCAGCATAAGTCAATCTCTTCCATGTGCGCAAAATGATCTTCGTCCAATCCACCCATTTGATGATAAACCGATGACCTGATAAATAAACATGCGCCGCTCGCCCAAAAGACTTGTCGCGTATCGTTGTACTGGCCATGATCGGCTTCAACAAAGTCAAATAGTCGTCCGCGACAAAATGGATATCCAAGCGAGTCAACCAAGCCGCCACCGGCACCTGCGTATTCGAACAAGTGGTTATTATGGTATGAAAGTATTTTCGGTTGAACAGCCGCAACAGCATCGTCTTCCATAAGTCTTATGATCGGTTGAAGCCATCCCTCGGTAACCTCAACATCGGAATTGAGCAACACGTATAAAGGAACGTCGATCTGTTTCAGTGATCGGTTATAACCACCGCAGAAGCCGAAATTTTTTTCGAGTGCGATAAGTTTAACCTGTGGAAATTCGGAACTGACGATCTGAATTGAATTGTCGGATGAGCCATTGTCAGCTACGTACACCGTTGCCTCGGGCGAGTATCGAACAACGGATGGCAGGAATTGCTTCAACAATTTCTCACCATTGTAATTCAAAATGACAACCGCAAGCTGCGTCATCCCATCATGCTGCTAAGATCAAGACCCGGTATATTCGGGATCAGACCTTCTGTGCTTTTTTTCATTTCTTCTTTGGCAAGAACATCGGCTTCTTCTGTTGCTTTGTTAACCGCTGCAACAATCAGATCCTGAACAACCATTTTATCGTCAGCTTTTAAAAGTGTTGGATCGATGTCAAGTGAAATTAGCTGACGCTTACCGTTCACGGTTGCCTTCACCATGCCACCGCCCGATTCACCGGATGCGCGTAAGTTTGCGAGATTATCCTGGGCTTCCTTGATGCGCGCCTGAACTTCCTTCATTTTGCCCATCATTTTCATCATGTCAAACATATCTGATGCTCTTTAGAATGATACAATTATCGTTTGCAAGGTAAGGAAGAGATCCTGCTTTAAACAACTAGGACTTTTTCCGTAATAAAAGAATTGAGCCGGATTTTTTGAACTGCCGGCCCGCCAGGTCGGTGATGTTGGCTACAAAAGTATACGTGCCTTCCGGCATCGCGATGTTCTTGAAAGTGCCATCCCATCCCTCGTCAAGATTGTTGGTCGTGAAGAGCAATTCTCCCCAACGATTGTAAATATCCATCTCGAAGGCAGAAATGTACTGTCCATAGACATTGAAAATGTCATTCAGATCATCACCGTTCGGTGTAAAAGCTCCAGGGTAGAAGAGCTTCGGATCCTTTACCACGGCGTATACATTCGAAAGGCTGAGCGGAATCAGATTATCGATGGGGTACGCAATGATTCGATATCGGCTAACCTGTTCGTTTGGATCATTGTTCTCGTCATAATAAGAAGTGGACTGGCCGACACTAATCGTTTCAATCACCGCCCCGGCTTCGTTATACTTCTCAATGTTCTGGGTGAGCACACCATCTTCCCATCCATTGTAAAGTGCCCACGATAGGTTGACACCGTTTTCATTATCGATACTTCCTTCAAGTTGGATGGGACATGCTTCACTACTGAGATCGCTTTCGTTACCACATACATCGACAAATGAAATACGGTAGCAGTAACCTTCAGCCGTTGTGTACGCATTATCTGTATATGTCGGGGCTGTCACTTTCGACAAGATTGATGCGCTTTCCGCGGATGACTTGAAAACCGAATACTCGGACGGCGTAAACCCCATCGGCGTCATCCATTCAAGCGTGGCACCCGGATTCATCACAACCGAGGAAATGTTAGTCAGGGCATCCGGTTTGTCTGTGGAGATCGCGATAGCACACTTGATCAGCGAATGGCTTTCAGAAGGCGTACCGGTTCCATTTGCATAAAATGCTGTCAATTGATAGCAGTATTCCGTCCCGCATACAATGTTGAAATCAGCATATGGTGATGAGACGTTATTATAGCCTACCGCCCCGGAGGTTGTTGTTGCGGTAAGGAAGAATGTCGGTGTACCAAGCGCGCTCGTGTTCCATGTCACGTTGTTTTGATTATTGAGCGCTGTTACATCGACCTTCGCCGTGCAGACCGGTGTGGAAGGGAGTGGTTGATTGTTACAAGCATCAAAAGCAACAACCCTGAAACAATAATAGTTTTCATCTGGGTTCAGATTTGTAACCGTGTCGACAGTTTCGTTGATGATCGTTCTTATCTGTTGAAACGCGCTTCCGTTGGTACTGATCTCCAACCTGTATTGGATACCAGGTTGCCCGTTGAATTCAATACGCGCGGCATCGTCAAGTGCGTCAACACGTGTGATGATCGGCGCTTCTATTGTTGGAACACTGTTAATGTTCACAGTTGTTTCGTTACAGTTATCCGCAGCATCATCGTTTACGCCACGAACAGTTACCGTTCTTGCACCCGGAGATCCATAATTATGGATGCGTGTATTGCCTGAAAATACAATTTCTTCACCACCGCCATCATTAAAGTCAAGACGATAGCTATCAAAATTGTTATCGGTTATTCGCACAAATACCTGGTTGTTTTCACAGGCGGATACAATGATCTCGGGTTGGATATTTTCAACAACGGTGATCTCAATCTCGTCAATATCCGAACCCTTTACAATTTGTACTGTGTAGCTTCCCGGCTCATCGTACGTATGAACATCGCTCGTGCCGACAATATAAGCAGTGCACTCCTCAGTATTGGGTGTGTAACAAATTGAGCAGGCATCAGCGCCTGTACACGGTGACATTACCTGGATGGTAAGGGGAGCACAACCTTTGATCTGATCAACTGTAAATGTTCCATCATTGCTTGGATACGGCCCCTGGCCGAATGCAAAAACGGTAATTGTCAGTAGAAAAATGGTTGCAAATAATTTCATTTAAATCGGCATCGCTTTCAGAAACCGTTCGGCTTCCTTCATGTCGTCATGCAATAAACGATCTTCTTCTATAAACGGAACATGCTTCCGGAAATTATGCACAAGTTCTTCAAGCACCGGCGATGTTTTTAGTGGTCTTCGGAATTGGAGGCCTTGCGCCGCCGTGAGTAATTCTATCGCGAAAATCGAATATAAGTTATTCACAACACGATACGCTTTTGTCGCGGCATTTGCACCCATGCTCACGTG